>NZ_KZ672806.1:200562-309886 GCF_001811085.1 Streptococcus sp. HMSC062B01 | reverse complement strand
GATACTTTGACTGTCATGGCAAGTGAGGTGGGTGCTCATGATTAGATTAACCGGTAAGCTTGCGCTTTCCAATCTTGTAAAAAATCGCAAGTTGTATTATCCATTTGCCCTTGCGACCTGTCTGGCAGTAGCTATTTCCTACATCTTTTTCTCTCTGACCTTTAATCCCCATTTGGCAGAAATGGCTGGAGCGAGTGCCGTTTCCATGGTCTTGGCTCTAGGATTAATTATTGTTAGTATTACCACATCTATTATTGTTTTTTATGCCAATAGTTTTCTCATTAAAAATCGGTCCAAAGAATTAGGGCTCTATAGTATGCTGGGGCTGAATAGATTTCATCTCTTCATCATGATGATCATAGAGTTGATAGTCTTTGGGCTGGTGACACTCATAATTGGTCTTGGGCTAGGTCTCTTGTTTGACCAGTTGATTTACGCTTTATTGCTGAAAATCATGGATCTGAAGGTTGTTTTGACTTCAACTTTTCAACCTCTAGTACTATTCCTAGTCACTTTCTTCTATGGCTTTGTATTTTTCTTCTTGATGATTAAAAATGGCTTGTATTTGAGAAAATTAGATGCCCTCCAGCTCGTCAAGGAAAAAAATAGTGGTGAAAAGAAAAGTCGCTTCCTAGGACTGCAAACCATTTTAGGTTTAGCATCTCTTATTTATGGTTATTACTTGGCATCAGGAGTAACCAATCCCATAGCAGCAATCCTTGTGTTCTTTGTTGCAGTTCTCTTTGTCATTTTAGGAACGTATCTTCTCTTCAATGCTGGAATCACGAAATTTTTACATTTCTTACAAAAGAGAAAAAACTATTATTATCAGCCCAATAATATGATTTCGGTGTCCAACTTGATCTTCCGAATGAAAAAAAATGCTGTTGGTCTGGCAACAATTACAATCTTGTCAACCATGGTTCTGGTGACCTTGTCTGGCGGTGCTAATATCTATGCTGGTGGAGAATATATGCAAAATGCCATGTTCCCTCATGATATCAGCCTACAAGGAAAGGGTGTGAATGGTCAGCAAATAGATCAAGTCTTGACAGAGTTTGCTCAAGAGCAGAACTTATCAGTGACTAAAAAAGCTGTCTATCAGTACTATACTATGGGAGTCAAAAGTCTAAATGGCAATCAGCTGGACTTATACCCAAGTACTCAAAAAGCAGTAGCGCCCAATATCTATATCTTGGCTGTCTCTGAAGCGGTTTATCAAGACATGACTGGAAAGTCACTTAATCTTGGAGAAAATGAAGTGGCAGTATTCCAACAAGGTTTGAAACTGCAAGATCAAGAAACGCTGACAATCGCTGACCAAACTTTGAAAATCAAGAAAGTATTAAAAGAAGACTTTATTTTTGGTCATTTACCAGATCAGATGAATATGATTGTTCCCGGGAAAATCTATATGGTGGTGAAAGATCCAAGTAAGATCTTCGCTGGCTTGATGGAAAAATATGCTGTCAATAGCAACTATTACGGAGGTCTGAATCTGGATCTGCCAAAAGACCAGCAAAGTAAATTGAGAGACGCCTATCAAGAAAAGCTCAGCACCTATAATACAACCCTGCCTGAAAATCATGCTGTCTATGGATCAATTTCAACCTCTGATAAGCAAGAAATCAAGGGGATGCTGGGAGGTATGTTCTTTATCGGAATCTTCTTATCTGTCGTCTTTATGCTTGGAACTGTACTCATTATCTATTACAAGCAGATATCTGAAGGTTATGAAGATCGAGATCGCTTTGTGATCCTGCAAAAGGTCGGTTTAGATGAAAAACAAATCAAGCAAACCATTCGTAGACAGATCTTGATAGTTTTCTTCCTACCTTTGGCCTTTGCCTTTATCCATCTAGCCTTTGCTTACCATATGCTAAGCCTCATCTTATCAGCTCTTGGAGTACTCAATGCTAGCTTAATGTTGGCAGTAACCTTGGGAGTCTGTGCAATCTTCTTTATCAGCTATATTATTGTCTTTGCGATTACATCACGTAGCTATCGCAAAATCATTTCAATGTAAGAAGTTGGGAATTTCCCAACTTCTATTTTTATGGATGGAAGCAAAGTCAAAAGTGATGTTGCTATTTCTAAATACGGAAACTTGTGATATAATGAACCGTCTATATTTTGGAGGAGATGGTGATGGATATTTTTCGTAAAAAAGATGTCAGCAAGTCTAGGACTGGGATGAAAAGACATCTAAAGATTCACGATTTGATTTTATTAGGAATTGGAGCTATGGTGGGAACAGGGATTTTCACTATCACAGGGATTGGAGCAGCCAATTATGCTGGTCCGTCCTTGATTATTTCGATTATCATTTCAGCGCTTTGTGTGAGCATGTCAGCTCTTTTTTACGCTGAATTTGCTTCTCGCATTCCGGCCAATGGTGGGGCTTATAGCTATATCTATGCTGTCTTCGGTGAGTTTCCGGCATGGATTGCTGGCTGGCTGACTATTATGGAATTTATGACTGCTATCTCAGGTGTTGCTTCTGGCTGGGGATCCTATTTAAAGGGGCTATTGAGTGGCTTTGGCATCCAGCTCCCTACTGCCTTAAATGGCACCTTTAATCCTAAAGAGGGGACTTATGTAGATCTCTTGCCTATCTTGGTTTTACTTTTTGTCACCGCAGTTGTCTTGTTAAATTCTAAAGCTGCTCTGCGCTTTAACTCAGCCTTGGTAGTTCTGAAATTTTCAGCTTTAGCACTTTTTGTTATTGCAGGTCTTTTCTTTATCAAGCCAGAAAATTGGTCTAACTTTGCTCCTTTTGGTTTTGGTGAGATTTATGGCGGGAAGGTCGGTATTATGGCTGGGGCTTCGCTCATGTTCTTTGCCTTTCTAGGCTTTGAGTCCATTTCTATGGCGGTCGACGAAATCAAGGAACCTCAAAAGAATGTTCCGCGTGGGATTGTCCTGTCCTTAACCATTGTGACCATTCTTTATATTTTGGTGACCTTGGTCCTGACAGGGATTGTTCACTATACTAAGCTTAATGTTTCAGATGCGGTAGCCTTTGCTCTTCGCAGTGTTGGCCTTGGCTGGGCGGCAAATTACGTTTCAGTTGTGGCGATTCTGACCTTGATTACCGTTTGCATTTCCATGACCTTTGCCCTGTCTCGAATGATCTACAGTATTGCGCGTGATGGTCTCTTACCTCGATCATTTAGACAGTTGACCGAGACAAGTCGGGTACCAAAGAATGCAACGATTTTAGTAGGGATTGCGTCAGCTGTTTGTGCGGGTATTTTCCCCTTGGCTAGTATCGCATCTTTCCTCAATATCTGTACCTTGGCCTATCTAATTTTATTGGCTCTTGCCATTTTGAAATTACGCAAAGATAAAGGGATGCCCCAAGCAGGTGAGTTCAAGACTCCTTTTGTTCCGGTATTGCCATTTTTATCTATTATCATCTGCCTGTCCTTTATGACCCAGTATACTAGGGAAACCTGGCAAGCTTTCGGTATTGCTTTACTGGTGGGGAGTCTGATTTATTTTGCATATGGCTACAAGCATTCTGAGATTTATGCAGATCATTAATTTTTATCACAGAAATATTAGACAGAGCCGTTTGTAGCTCTGTCTTTTTTGACAGAAAAATCAGATTGATATGAGAAAGCAAAAGTTTTCCAAATAGAATCTTTCGTCTAAAGAAAATCGGAAGAAGAACGGTCACCTGAAGACAGCAGGGAAGGCTACTTTTCTGATATAATAAAATGTAAAACGAGGTGACAAATGATTCGTAAAGTAAAACTAAGTGACGCCGCAGCCATTCAGCGACTTAATGCTGAGAGTCTAGGATATGATTTTGATAGGGAAGAGACGGAGGCTCAACTGAAGAGACTGCTAGAGACTGACCAGCATTTGATTTTGGTAGCTGAAGAAGATGGACAGGTCATAGGTTACGCTCATGCGGCTAGCTACGACTGTCTCTATTTCCCGTCCTTGCTCAATCTCTTAGCTTTGGCCGTCGCTCAGGATTTTCAAGGGAAGGGACATGGCAGAGCGCTGATGCAAGCTTTGCGTGAAGAGGGAAAAGCAGCAGGCTACACAGGAATTCGGATTAATTCAGGCATTTCCCGCACATCAGCCCATAAATTTTATCGTAGTCTTGGCTGTAGCGAAAAAGCAGATCAGAAACGATTTTATTGGGAGTTTTAGAGAAAAGAGGAGTAGATGATGATTGAACCACTAACCCAGCAGCATGCTTTAGAAATTGCTAATGACTGGCATTACGAGGCGCCCTATGATTTTTATGATATGAAAAATGATTTGGAAGATTATGAAGAAATAGTCTCCCCAGAAGCGCGTGGAGACCGTTATTATCAAGTCCTGAGAGAAGGAGAACTTTATGGATTTTTCTGCTTGGAGCAGAAAGGAGAGCGAAATTTGGAGCTTGGTTTGGGCATGAAGCCGGAGCATTGTGGAAAAGGTCAGGGCGCTACATTTTTGCAGGAAATTCTGGACTTTATCATAGAAAATTTTGAGCCCCAAGTCATAAGTCTATCAGTGGCTGACTTCAATCACCGAGCCCAGCAGCTTTATCTCAACATGGGCTTTGAAGTGGTGAGGCGCATTCCGCAAGAAAGCAATGGCGATATTCATCTATTTGTGGAGATGGAGAAAAACGCCGATTCTTAGATCATCTTTCAGAAGCAAGATAAGATAAAATTGAACTTTCTGATTATAAAGATGTTTTAAACTGTGGTGATTTTATATGAGAAAAATAATTTTTATTGGACAGAGCGGTGATAAGGCCGTTTACTATAACACGCGAACAAAACAGGCTCTGGTAGCCGATAAGAGTGTTTTGTTGAATACGGAAGGGGCTAGAAAGACTAATAAGGCCATTATTCCTTTGATGTTGGTTTTTGCGTTATTTGGTGGAGGGGTTGGACTTGCTATTTTTTCCTTTACTTCTCCATTTAGATTAAACGAGAGGATGATTCCAATTATTTTACTAGCTATATTTTTAGTTTTTGTTGGAAGTATTTATATGTTAGAAAAAGCCTTGTATAAAAATGTTCGTTCCACAGTTTTAGCAAGCGAGGAACAGTTTAAAGATGCGGTGAATGGAAATTTATTTTGGGAAGGATTTTCCGATAAGAAAGCAACATTAGGTAAAATTTTCTTTTTCTTGTTTGTTATCTTGGTTCTTCTGTTTTGTTTAGGAATTGTGAGTCTATTTGGAATACCAGGAATGCTCATTCCCTATTATGAACATAAATGGTTTGATCTTTCATTATTATTTTCACCAATAGCAGGGGTGCTTCCAGCTGTGGTCGTAATTGCTCTGTTCTAAAACAACCCTATCCGCTGGTTCTTAGCTGTGCGAAAGTATGAACAGGGGAAAGTGATATTTAAGGAAGAGAAGTGAGAGGAGGATAGGATGAAAGATAGATACTTATTTTTCTGCTTCTTCCGGCCCTAATGGTATTAGGAGATACAATACAATGATTTGATCACAGAAGGAGTAAACTAATATGAAAAAAATTATCCTAAGTCTCTTCGCCCTCCTTGTAGCAGGTCTCAGTGTCTTTGGTTTTCTGAGATATCGAGACTATGACCCCCTAAAAAACCCAATTGATGAAATCTATTATGCGAGTGTTCATTATAAAAATATTCTGGGATTACCAGATATGAGTAAGATTATAAGAAGTAATACGGCTTATGTGGGTGAGCCGGCCTGGATAAATTATCATCGGGAAAAACCTAGACTAGCTAATGGAGAAAAGTTACGATTATATGTTAATTCCGATGGCCTGCTTGCTGTTCTGTATAGTAAAAAGTTATCAGGAGATACTTATCTCAATGTTGACTATGTATATGAGGACAACTTCGTTAAACAAAATGTTTCCATTGCTTTCTCCAAAGTTTCGGATTTTACTGTTCAAGAGTTAATTGACCAAGCGAAAAAAATGGGATATGTTGAAACTGCTAGTGAGATATATCGCTTTAATGGAATGGAAGAGCCCCCGCGTAAGAGTCTAGTGTCAAAAGAGGAAATATTGGACTATCTGAAGGATTACGATATTGATCAGGCTTGGTTGGCAACAAAATCTGATCAAATTCTCTACACCTATTTTCTAGATATTTGGTTTAAAGAGGGAAGTCAGCGTTATTCCAAAGAAAATATGGGGAATTTGAAAGTGAAATACTCGGATACCATAGGGAAAGAGTGAGTATGCCATACAGAATTTAATAAGTTCCTTTAACTAAAAAAAGTTATACAGTTTTTCGATGCAAAGTTGAATTATCATAAGACAGTGTAGCTCTTAGAGGATATTAATACGAAATTGAAATAGATCGGCTATCGCTATATTTCAGTTAGAATCGGTATGCTATTTTCCCCTTGTTTGAATTGGTTTACAATCAAAATGATTTACTGATTGACAGAGTGGTAATTTTTGGGGAACTCGAATGCGTAAGAGATTTTGATCTGATAGTTTTCTCTCTCAAGACTGGTATAATATCTGTAGAGACATTGAAACACTTTCTACTCCCTATTTTGCTAATGTAATTGGGAATTTCTTATCAACATCTATGATGAGATCAGACATGATGAAATTGAACTTTCTGATTATAAAGAAGTTTGTAACTGTAGTGTTTGATATGAGGAAAATAATTTGTTAAGCAGAAGAGGTACACTAGATGACAAAAAATCTGAATAAGATATGTAAATTTATTATTTGTTTAATATCTATATTGTTTATTTCAGCTTGTTCTTCAAAAGAGAAAAATGAGAAATCAAGTAATAAAAAAGAATCTTATCAATATACAATTTATAATGCTAATGCAGATATTCAAAATGTTGAATTTATTAATAATAAAAACGGCATCGTTGTTGAATGGAAATTTGATGAAAACGAACGTAAAGAATCAATTGCGTCTCCAGATTCATCAGATTGGGTTAGGGTGAATTCAAATTATTTGGTTAGGCACAGGGAGCGAGTGAGAGGGGTTGTTCCGTCTAAAAAAATGAAGTCAGATGAATACGCCTATCTAGATATCTTTGATTTAACCAATAAAAAAGCTACTAAAAAAGAAGTTGACGTTTGGAAATTGATGGTCAACTATTTAAAAAATGACAATATTGAGTTGCATGGGACCTTACCAACCCTTAGAAGAATAGGTGACAACGACTATGTTGTACTTTCAATAACTGAACAGAAAAAATATCGATATTTTTTACTAAATTTAAAAAACCTTAAAATAGATGCTGAGAAAACTGAGCAAGAGTTGAATGAGAAAAATAAAATAGATCTCATGTTGGACACGAAAGAGGCTCTTAGAGCAGGTGTGGAACCTTTTGATAATGGATTTTGGAAATCTGAAGATTATAAGGGGGATATCAATTTAAGAAATTCTAACTCGTCAGCCTTCAAACTATTTTCCAAAAAGGACAGCTTCGCTTATAAGGTAATTCAATCAGAGAATGGGGCCATTACAAATGGTAAGGAGCTCATTGAACTCGAAACAGAATTTTTGAAAACAGGAGTATCTGTTTATGATGAATTATACTTGCCGGGTAAGTGGAGCACTGAAGGGCAGGACACAAAAATCATGAGCTATGAAGATATTCAGAAATATTATAATGGCAAGTTTGGAGCAGAATAATGAGCACAATCTTGGGCAAAATTTCATATCTCAACCAGAGAACCAAATTGCCAAGAGCAATCATCGTCTAATATAATTACTAATGCTAAGTAGTAAATTTGTAAGTAAATATCAATAAAACAAAGGAGAAAACCATGACATTTGAAGAAATTTTACCAGGCCTTAAGGCCAAGAAAAAATATGTGCGTACAGGCTGGGGCGGGGCGGAAAACTACGTCCAGCTCTTTGACACGATTGAGCAGAATGGGGTGGCTCTTGAAGTGACACCATATTTTCTCATCAATGTTTCAGGTGAGGGGGAGGGCTTCTCCATGTGGAGTCCGACTCCTTGTGATGTTCTTGCGACAGATTGGGTGGAAGTAGATGACTAAGACAGTACTAGTGACGGGGGTTAGCTCTGGTATTGGTAGAGCTCAAGCCCAGAGCTTTTTGGAAAATGGCTACCGGGTTTACGGGGTGGATAAGGATGAAAATCCTGGCTTTCTAAATGAGCTTCGTTTTGTCAAGTTGGATTTGACAGGTGATTTGACGCCACTCTTCACCAGCTTTCCCGAGGTAGACATCCTCTGCAATACAGCAGGAATCTTGGACGATTATCGTCCTCTGCACGAGACCAGCGATGAGGACTGGGATCAGATTTTTGCGCTTAATCTGACCGCTACCATGAAAATCACCCGCTTTTACCTGCAGAAAATGCTGGAGAAAAAGTCCGGTATCATCATTAATATGTGTTCGATTGCTAGCTTTTTGGCTGGCGGAGGCGGTGCTGTCTATACGGCCTCTAAGCATGCTCTGGCAGGCCTGACCAAGCAGATAGCCTTAGACTATGCGGATAAAAATATCCAAGTCTTTGGCTTGGCACCAGGCGCTGTTAAGACAGCCATGACTGCCGCAGATTTTGAACCAGGCGGACTAGCTGACTGGGTTGCTGATGAAACGCCGATCAAGCGCTGGCTAGACCCCCAAGAAGTGGCTGACGTTAGTCTCTTTCTAGCTAGTGGTAAGGCAGCTGCTATGCAGGGCGAGATTATCAAAATTGACGGCGGCTGGAGTTTGAAGTAAGTAAATGAAGAATGCGAACAATGAAAATGCGAAGAATCTTTTCCAATCCTGGACCAAAAACATGGTTCACTATGGCTTATCTGCTGGTCTAGGGCAGTTCTTTATGAACGCGCCTGAGACATCCTGCCTTTACCAACTAGGAAATTTCCTCTTTCCGGCTGGTCAGGTGGATCCGAATTTGTGGCAGGAATTTAGTAAAAAATATAGTTTAGCTGACAAGGTCATTATCTCTGAGGAGCCCAGTTGGCAAGAGTTTCTGGATAGTAAGAGTGAGTTGCAGCAGTTTACTCGCTACGCTTTTGCGGACAGGGCTTCCTTTGACACAGAGCCCTTGGAGAAATGGCAGAGCAGTCTACCAGTAAACTACCAACTTTGTCTAATCGATGTGATGAGTTATGAGCGTTTGGCTGAGGAAGTCTGGTCTCAGGATTTGCAGGGTACCTTTTCCGATTTTGACCATTTTCAAGTGTCGGGTGGCTTTGGTTTTTTAGTATATTCAGGAGAGGAAATCATCGCTGCTGTATCGACAGGATTAGTCTATCGTGGAGCCCTTGAGATTGAAATTGCTACCAAGCCAGCCTACCAAAGGCAGGGCTTGGCCAAAATCTTGGGTGCCCAGATGATTCTAGAAGCTCAAAAACGCTCACTCTTTCCTCTCTGGGATGCGCACAATGAAGCTTCCAAGAAGGTTGCAGAAAGCTTGGGCTATCAGTGTCTAGGAGCTTATCCGGCTTATGAATGGAAAGGGACTTTTGACCAATGAAGAAAAACCAAACCTATAACTTAAAAGATATCATGGAGGCTGTGAAATCAGAAAAGCTAGATGATGATTTCTGTTTGTATGCTAAGGAAAATGGAGAACTGAATTTTCAGGACAGCTACTTGCTTGCTGATTATCCTCAAGTAGTGGACAATAAGGATGTTTATCCTAGACAAGTAAGGGAGCAAGAGCTGGAGCTGATTTATTACGGTGAAGATTTTGCGGATGTTCTCTTGTCAGTCATGGAGCAGAAAGCAGAAGCGACTGATCAAGAGTGTTTACAGGCTCTGCTTTACTATTATGAGCATGATGACTTTATGGATTTTGATAAAGATACAGTTTTGTAGGAAGATTTTTTATAAACAATAATTTTCATTTTAGAAAGACAGGAGAAGTGATGACTCCAAAAGAAATGTGGCAGGCATACAAGAAAATCAATCCAGAGATTGGCGACGAGATTGACGCCTGGGCTTTCGGTGCTTCGGCAGATGAGCTTGCCGACTTAGTGCTATGTGGTGAGAAGACAGCGACGTCTTCGGCCTATGAGCTCTATAAGCTTGAAAATGAGCCCTTGCCTCAGGCAGGAAGCTTTGATGTCATTTTAGACAGTCAGGAAAAGGCTGTTTGTATCGTTGAAATCACCAAAGTCTCTGTTTTACCTTTTAATGAGGTTTCAGCTGATCATGCCTTTAAGGAAGGAGAAGGAGATAAATCCTTGGCATATTGGCAGCAGGTCCATCAGGCATTCTTCACAGAGTGTCTAGCGGAAGCTGGTTTGGAGTTTTCCCAAGAAATGGGTGTCGTCTTAGAAGAATTTCGCAAGGTCTATCCCTTGAATGAAGAGTAGTGTTTATTTTGAATTCGCATAGTATTTTTAAAAATTTTCTTTTAGTGGTATAATAATGGTACTATCTTACAGAAAAGAGTTGTTTTATGACAAATTACGCGATTATTTTGGCTGCGGGTAAAGGTACTCGCATGAAGTCGGATTTACCAAAGGTACTGCACAAGGTGGCAGGAATTTCTATGCTAGAGCATGTTTTCCGCAGTGTCAATGCCATTAATCCAGAAAAGACCGTGACAGTTATCGGTCACAAGGCCGAGCTGGTGGAGCAAGTCTTGGCAGGTCAGACTGAGTTTGTTCGTCAGACTGAGCAACTGGGAACGGGACATGCCGTTATGATGGCAGAGCCTGTTTTGGAAAATCTGACGGGTCAGACGCTAGTCATTGCTGGCGACACTCCCCTGATTACAGGAGAAAGCTTGAAAAACCTGATTGACTTCCATATCAACCACAAGAATGTTGCGACCATTTTGACAGCAGAAGCAGACAATCCTTTTGGCTACGGCCGTATCGTTCGCAACCAGCACGGAGAAGTTTTGAAAATTGTTGAGCAGAAGGATGCTTCTGACTTTGAGCAGCAGATCAAGGAAATCAATACTGGGACTTACGTCTTTGACAATGCTCGACTCTTTGAAGCCCTCAAAAATATCAATACCAATAATGCCCAAGGTGAATACTATATTACGGATGTGATTGGCATTTTCCGCGAAAATGGAGAAAAAGTCGGCGCTTATACGCTCAAAGACTTTGATGAAAGTCTGGGGGTTAATGACCGGGTAGCTTTGGCTACAGCTGAGAGTGTCATGCGTCGTCGGATTAACCAGCAGCATATGGTCAACGGTGTCAGCTTTGTCAATCCAGATGCGACCTATATCGATGTGGATGTGGAAATTGCGCCTGAAGTTCAAGTTGAAGCAAATGTGACCCTGAAAGGTCAAACCAAAATTGGGTCAGAGACGATCCTGACCAATGGTACCTATATCGTGGACTCTGTCATTGGAGAGCGGACTATTATCAACAACTCTATGATTGAAGAGTCAAGTGTGGCAGATGGAGTGACGGTCGGGCCTTACGCTCACATTCGTCCAGGTTCTAGTCTGGCCAAGGATGTCCATGTTGGCAACTTTGTAGAAGTTAAAGGATCGTCAATTGGAGAAAATACCAAGGCTGGTCATTTGACCTATATTGGAAACTCTGAAGTTGGTGCTAATGTAAACTTTGGTGCAGGTACGATTACGGTTAATTATGATGGTCAGAAGAAATACAAGACTATCATTGGCGACAATGTCTTTGTCGGTTCCAACTCGACCATTATTGCTCCAGTTGAGCTAGGTGACAACTCATTGGTCGGTGCAGGTTCTACTATTACGAAGGATGTGCCAGCAGATGCAATTGCTCTGGGACGTGGCCGTCAGATTAACAAGGAAGATTATGCTAAGCGTCTTCCTCATCACCCTCAAAATAAGTAGGTTTAATCATGGAATTTGAAGAAAAAACCGTCCAACGGACGGAGATTTATCAGGGACCGATTTTTAAAGTGGTTCAGGACCAGGTAGAGCTGCCAGAAGGGAAAGGCCAGGCACAACGAGATTTGATTTTTCATAATGGAGCGGTGGCTGTGATTGCTATTACTCCTGAAAATAAGATGATCCTCGTTAAGCAGTACCGCAAGGCTATTGAGGCAACTTCTTATGAAATTCCAGCTGGTAAGCTAGAAGTGGGAGAAAATGCAGATCCGCATGCAGCTGCCCTTCGAGAATTAGAAGAAGAAACTGGTTACACAGGTCAGCTAGAGCTAGTTTATGATTTTTATTCTGCTATTGGTTTTTGCAATGAAAAGATTAAGCTATATAAAGCTAGCCAATTGACAAAAGTAGAAAATCCTCGTCCTCAGGACGAAGATGAAACCTTGCAACTTTTTGAAGTCAGTCTGGAGGAGGCACATCAGTTGCTGCAAAACGGTGACATCTGCGATGCCAAGACCATCATGGCTCTTCAATATTGGGAAATGCAGGAAAATCAAAGATAGGGGGAAAACCTATGGGAAGACCTTTATTAACTGATGAAATCATCGAGCGGGCTAACCGTGGTGAAGTCATATCGGATCCTCCTCTCGTGGATGATGAGGAAACTAAGATTATTAGAACTGATCAAGGAAGATTTGGTTATGCTACACCGCAAGGAGAGTTTAATCAGGACACCATGCAAATTGAAGTTGATCGGGAAGTTGTGAAAAGCCGACGCATTGAAAATCAGAAGCGAGGGGTCTTTCAAGCTAAACTCAATAAAATTTTGTTGTGGATTATTCTCCTGTTGGTGGTTTTGATTGCAGCCATTATTTGGCTATAAAAATAAGCGATAAGCCTAAGGCTTTCGCTTTTTTAGAAAAGGTTGGAAATAATGAAAATTGGAATTATCGCGGCTATGCCCGAAGAGTTAAAAGTATTGCTGGAGCATTTAGAAAATCCAGAAAAGCATCTTCGATTGGGACATGTCTATCATACGGGTTCTATTGGCCGTCATGAAGTAGTCTTGGTTGAGAGCGGAATTGGAAAGGTCATGTCTGCGATGAGTGTGGCTGTTCTGGTCAATGATTTCAAGGTTACTGCTGTCATTAATACAGGCTCAGCTGGAGCGGTGGCTGAAGGTCTGGCTATCGGTGATGTGGTGGTCGCAGATCGTCTGGTCTACCATGATGTGGACGTGACAGCCTTCGGCTATGACTATGGTCAGATGGCTCGCCAGCCACTCTATTTTGAGGCTAGTCGCTATCTGGTCTCTGAAATGAAGAAAATTTTAGACAAGACCCATCAAAAGGCAAGGGTAGGTTTGATTGCGACAGGCGATAGCTTTGTTGCTGGTCAAGAAAAGATTGATCGTATCAAGGAACATTTTCCAGATGTCTTGGCTGTCGAGATGGAAGGTGCAGCTATTGCTCAAGCCACACATTCGATTGGCCTGCCTTTTATGGTCATACGGGCAATGAGCGACACAGCTAGTCATGATGCAAATGTCACTTTTGATGAATTTATTATTGAAGCTGGTAAACGCTCGGCAGAAACCCTGATTCAGTTTTTAAAAGAGTTAATCTAGAGTAAGATCGACCTAGTCGGTCTTTTTCTATTCTTGCCAAAAAATCCCTTTTGATGGTATAATCAAGGGACTGCAATCAATGATAGAGGAGAAAAAGATGAGTATTTTAGAAGTAAAAAATCTTAGCCACGGTTTTGGTGACCGGGCTATTTTTGAGGATGTATCTTTCCGCTTGCTCAAGGGTGAGCACATTGGCCTTGTTGGTGCTAATGGCGAGGGGAAATCAACCTTTATGAGCATTGTGACAGGTAAAATGCTACCGGACGAAGGTAAAGTCGAGTGGTCCAAGTATGTGACGGCTGGCTATCTGGACCAGCATGCTGTGTTGGAGCAGGGCCAAACTGTCCGTGATGTTTTGCGCACAGCCTTTGACGAACTTTTCAAGACAGAAAGCCGCATCAACGACATCTATATGAGCATGGCTGAAGAAGGAGCCGATGTTGATGCCCTTATGGAAGAAGTGGGTGAGCTGCAGGACCGCTTGGAGAGCCGAGATTTCTATACCCTAGATGCTAAGATTGACGAAGTTGCGCGGGCACTAGGTGTTATGGACTATGGTATGGAAAGCGATGTGACGGAGCTATCTGGTGGGCAACGGACCAAGGTTCTCTTGGCTAAGCTACTTCTGGAAAAACCTGATATCCTGCTTTTGGACGAGCCAACCAACTATCTGGATGCCGAACATATTGACTGGCTTAAGCGCTACCTACAGAACTATGAAAATGCCTTTGTTCTCATCTCGCATGATATTCCTTTCCTGAATGACGTGATCAATATCGTCTATCATGTAGAAAATCAGCAACTGACCCGTTATTCTGGTGATTATTACCAGTTCCTAGAGGTCTATGAGATGAAAAAATCTCAGCTGGAAGCAGCCTACGAGCGCCAGCAGAAGGAAATTGCGGATCTCAAGGACTTTGTGGCTCGCAACAAAGCCCGAGTGGCGACCCGTAATATGGCTATGTCCCGCCAGAAAAAGCTGGATAAAATGGACATTATTGAGCTGCAAAGTGAAAAGCCTAAGCCTTCCTTTGACTTCAAGCCTGCCCGGACACCTGGTCGCTTTATCTTCCAAGCCAAGGATTTGCAGATTGGTTATGATCGACCGCTGACCCAGCCCCTTAATCTGACTTTTGAACGCAATCAGAAGGTAGCGATTATCGGGGCAAACGGGATTGGGAAAACAACCCTACTCAAGAGTCTGCTTGGTATTATCCCACCTATCGCAGGTCAAGTTGAGCGCGGGGACTATCTGGAGTTGGGCTATTTCGAGCAGGAAGTTGAAGGTGGCAATCGTCAGACACCGCTGGAAGCAGTCTGGAACGCCTTTCCGTCCCTCAATCAGGCTGAAGTGCGAGCGGCTCTAGCTAGATGTGGCTTGACTTCTAAGCACATCGAGAGCCAGATTCAAGTCCTTTCAGGTGGAGAGCAGGCCAAAGTCCGCCTGTGTCTTCTCATGAACCGAGAAAATAATGTTCTGGTGCTGGACGAGCCGACCAACCACCTGGATGTCGATGCCAAAGAGGAGCTCAAGCGAGCTCTGAAAGAATACAAGGGTAGCATTCTCATGGTCTGCCATGAGCCTGATTTCTACGAAGGTTGGATGGATCAGATTTGGGACTTCAATCAATTGACATAAAGATTTTTTCTGTAGAAAAAGTATTTTGTTTTTTAGATAAAAGAGAAAGAGGCTGGTCATATACTGACCAACCTCTTTTTGAACTTAATAATTTAAATATTCATTAATATCTTGTTTTTCAATCTCTTTGCCATATTCGCAGACAGGGCAGAGTACATAATATTTTCTACCATAAGGGATGAGAGGAATCCAGTAGAGGGAAAATTTCCGACCTGTTTCAATAAGATCCCAAGGAGCAGTTTGTTGACAGTTTCCACATTGGATAGCAGACTGAGTATGTCCTAGTTCTTTTTTATAGCCTTTGTAACCCCAAATAATCATATGAATTTATTCCTTTCTTAGTTAAACTAGAGGATTATTTTTTAAAGTTGTAATCCTTGATCACTTCGATCTTTTGAATCTTGATCTCGTTTTTAGGTTTATTGTTTTCATCAGTTTCGCTTTCGGCAATCTTATCAACAATATCCATGCCGTCTATGACTTGGCCGAAGACTGTATAATCACCATCTAAAGAAGGATTTCCACCTTTCTTGTATGCCTTAATAATCTGAGCTGGATATTTGCTTTCAGATAATTTGCTTGAGCTGTCTGTCTGGTTTTGGTTGATAAAGAATTGACTGCCGTTAGTATTATCAGATGCTGCATTGGCCATAGATAGAGCCCCGCGGAGGTTATATAGGTAGGCAGAAGTTTCATTCTTAAAGCCTTTTCCTGTGTCAATTTTTTGATTCTTTCCATACCATATTGACTCCCCACCTGTACCGTTTCCTTTAGGGTCACCACCTTGAATCATGAAGCCTTTGATGACGCGGTGGAAGATAACTCCATCATAATAGCCTTCTTTGGCATGAGTTAGAAAATTTTCAACTGCTAGAGGTGCATATTTGGGAAAGAGTTTGAGAGTGATGTCACCAGCTGTCGTTACGATTTTAACTTTCGCTTCATCTTTGGCAACTTTGGTTGATAGTTGAGGGAAGTTGGCATTCTTATTTGTCAATGCTTCCTTGGTTTCAGCTTCTTTTTTGCTAGCTTCAGCACTGCTTGCACTAGCTGCTAGACTAGAGTCTACATATTCATCGCCCCGCAAGACGCGTTGGATACTAGTACATCCTGCTAACAAAAGGCTAGCTGAAAGACCCAAAATTAATAATTTTTTCATCATGATCCTTTCTGAAATAGAAACTACTCACATTTTACTATAAAGATCAACGATTTTCAAATCTTGTAAAAAAAGAGAGAATTCTTATTTGCAAGTCTTTTGGTCTGAATGGGAGATGGGGGAAGTCAGAAAGACTGATCCACCTAGCTTCATATAGGTTTTGAGAATGACTTCGTTCCTTTTCCTCACCACCTATCGTTAAGTTTTCTAAGCCCGTATAGCTTGTCCAGAAATAAATGTGTTGATTATCGTCAGAATCATAAGTGAAGGCAGGTTTTAGGTATTCTGGCTTAAAAATAAGCTGGACTTCTTCTTTGATTTCTCTTATGGCTGCTTCGATTGGACTCTCACTCTCCTCAATTTGCCCGCCTGGAAGAACATAGTAGTGTTGCCCGTTTTTATATCGATAAACGGTCAGAATGCTCTTTAGTTTGGGATGATAGATAAGTATGCCAGCTCTCATAAGCAACTCCTTAATTTTTCTATTCATCAAGTTTAACAAAATAATGTTTAGAATACTAGAATGGAATCGTATTAACGAAAAAAGTTGCGATTGTGAAATCTAGCTAATCACTAGGGTTTTTATTTAGTTAGTCATAATTTTTGTTTTATTCCTAAAATCATTCTGACGCTATCTAGGGAAGGACAAGGTGAGAAATTTGATGAAAGCGACAAGAGTCTAATTAGAATCTAATGTAAGGTGATGAGATCCTAGTTCTTATCTTTACCTGAAAGGTTGTGCATACAAGAAGATTATGGTAAAATGAAAAAAATAAAAATTAATAGGAGCACTTTCCATGGAGAAAAGACTTACAAGAGATACTAAGAATCAAAAAATTGCTGGTGTTTGTGCTGGTTTAGCTAAATACTTTAACATAGATCCTACACTTGTTCGCGTACTGTGGATTATTTCAGTGTGTGCTCTTGGAACAGGGATCCTTGCTTATGCAGTTTGCTGGTTCGTTATGCCAGAAGAGGGAGCAACCCAAGACTAAAGGAAGACTTGATCTTTTAAAATCCAAAGCCAGCTAAGCTGGTTTTTTTCTTTTCGTAAGAAGTATTAAAGGTGAAGATTAAGTGTGTCAAAGAGTAAAAATTATCGTTTCTTGTCTATAGTTATTGTGGTATAATACAAGTTATGGCAAATAGTAAAAATAAGAAAAAAGGCCGAACAACTCGTCGGCCAACAAAAGCAGAATTAGAAAGACAAAGAGCTATTAAAAGGATGTTATTGAGCTTTGGTTTGGCCTTCATCCTTCTTTTTGCCGCCTTAAAACTAGGTGTTTTTGGGGTGACTATTTACAATCTGATTCGATTAGTTGTTGGTAGCTTAGCATACTTAGCAATTATAGCGACTTTGATCTATCTTTTCTTTTTCAAATGGTTAAGCAAGCACGAAGGTCTGATTTCAGGTTTTATCAGCATTTTTGTTGGTTTACTTCTAATCTATCAAGCTTACTTTGTAGATGTCTTATCACTCAAAGGTCAAGTCTTGTCCAGCACTCTAGCGAGAATCTTTGCTGATTTAACTGCTTTTAAAGTCAGTTCCTTTGCAGGGGGTGGTTTATTAGGATCCATTCTGCACTTACCAATTTCCTTTCTTTTTTCTAATTTCGGTTCCTACTTTATTGGTATCCTCTTCATTTTAGTAGGTGCGCTGCTAATCAGTCCTTGGACCATTTACGATATTTCTGAAAAGCTGGTTGAAGCATTCCACCGTCTTAGTGAAAAACGTGAAGAAAAGCGGCAACAGCGTTTTATTGAAAAAGAAGAACAGGCTGCTTTGGAAGCAATGCAGGCGATTGAAGTGGAGCAAGAAGGACCTGAAATCGATCTGGAAACAGGGGAAATTTTGGATGATGAAAATCAGGCAAGAACTCCTGTTGCCATTGAAACAGAGGAATATGAAGATTTGGGAGAATTTGAACTTGAAGATGCTCAAGATTTCAAAATTCAGCAGGAGTCAGAAGAAGCGGATGCTGACACAGATGTTGAGGTAGACTTCACAGCCAAAGAAAGTTTGGATTATAAGCTACCGACCATCAACCTCTTTGCGCCCGATAAACCTAAAAACCAGTCTAAAGAGAAGCGGATTGTTCGTGAAAATATCAAGATCTTGGAAGAAACTTTTGCGAGTTTTGGCATCAAGGCCACTGTTGAGCGGGCTGAAATCGGCCCTTCTGTCACAAAGTACGAGGTTAAGCCAGCTGTCGGTGTCAGGGTCAATCGGATTTCCAATCTGGCAGATGACTTAGCTCTAGCTTTGGCTGCTAAGGATGTACGGATTGAAGCGCCGATTCCTGGAAAATCTCTTGTCGGAATCGAAGTGCCCAACTCTGAAATTGCAACTGTAACCTTCCGAGAACTATGGGAACAGTCGAAGACGGATGCCAGCAAGCTCCTGGAAATCCCACTTGGTAAGGCTGTCAACGGATCTGTTCGCTCCTTTGACTTGGCTAAGATGCCTCACCTCTTAGTAGCGGGTTCTACTGGATCCGGTAAATCTGTGGCTGTCAATGGTATTATAGCTAGTATCCTCATGAAGGCTAGACCCGATGAAGTCAAGTTTATGATGGTGGATCCTAAGATGGTGGAGCTGTCTGTTTATAATGATATTCCCCACTTGCTTATCCCAGTCGTAACCAATCCTCGCAAGGCCAGCCGTGCGCTTCAGAAGGTTGTAGACGAGATGGAAAACCGCTATGAACTCTTCTCCAAGGTTGGTGCCCGTAACATTGCCGGCTACAATGCTAAGGTTGCTGAGTACAATGCTCAGTCAGAGTACAAGCAAGTGCCCCTGCCTTTAATCGTCGTCATCGTGGACGAGTTGGCTGACCTTATGATGGTGGCTAGTAAGGAAGTAGAGGACGCCATTATCCGTCTAGGACAAAAGGCGCGTGCGGCTGGTATTCACATGATTTTGGCTACCCAGCGACCATCAGTAGACGTTATTTCGGGTCTGATCAAGGCTAATGTGCCCTCTCGGATTGCCTTTGCAGTGTCCAGCGGGACAGACAGCCGGACCATTCTGGATGAAAATGGAGCAGAAAAGCTCTTGGGTCGAGGGGATATGCTCTTTAAGCCAATTGATGAAAACCATCCTGTTCGTCTGCAGGGCTCCTTTATTTCAGATGAAGATGTGGAGCGAATCGTAGCCTTTGTCAAGAATCAAGCTGAAGCTGACTATGACGATAGCTTTGATCCGGGCGAAGTATCTGAAAGCGATATGGAGTCTGGCGGAGGCGATGATGGAGGAGATCCGCTCTTTGAAGAAGCCAAGGCCTTGGTTATCGAGACTCAGAAAGCTAGCGCATCTATGATTCAGCGGCGCCTCTCGGTCGGCTTTAACCGAGCTACACGTCTCATGGAAGAGTTGGAAGTGGCAGGTGTTATCGGACCAGCCGAAGGCACCAAGCCTCGAAAGGTTTTGCAGACGAATTGATTCTAATTTCACTAGTCTGCTGGCAAAAAAATCATTCTATAAAAATAAATCTGCCAGCAACCAGCCGGCAGATTTTCTCTACTTACACATTACCAAGGAAAGAAAAAAGTATGAAATTAGACACCGTTCACCATATCGCCATCATAGGGCATGATTATGCCAAGACTAGGGAGTTTTATGTGGATAAGCTGGGCTTCGATATGCTAGATGAGCACCACCGGCCTGATAAACAGGATATTCTCTTTAATGTCCGCAAGGGAAATCTAACTTTGGAAATTTTTATCAAACCAGACGCTCCCAAAAGACCAGTTCTTCCTAATCCAGAACATACCGGGCTACGGCACCTGGCCTTCCGAGTGACAAATGTCGAAGAATACTTAGCGGAATTTGACCGTTTGGAGATTCCTCATACAGAGTTGCGCTATGACGACTTCGACGGTCGTAAGATGGCTTTCTTCTTTGATCCGGATGGCCTACCTCTGGAAATTCACGAATGAAAATGTAATTCTATTTTACAAGGGCAATTTCAAATATCCATACTTCAGCCTAAAGTCTGAAGAAATGTTGCCCTGTTTTTGCTACAATAAGTAAAGCGAATTCAATAAGGAAAACTCTATGCATCAGAATCAATTTCAAGGACTTAGTCAAGCACAAGTTGAAGAACGTCGCCAAAAAGGTCTGACTAATCAGGTTACCATCTCTACAGAAAGAACGACCTGGCAGATTGTTCGGTCCAATATTTTTACCTATTTTAATTTTATTTTTCTTGTACTGGCCATTCTCTTGGTCCTAGTTCAGTCATGGAATAATCTCCTCTTTGTTCCCATCGTTGTCATTAATTCCTTGATTGGGATTTTTCAGGAATTTAGGGCTAGAAAAGTTCTCAACCAAATGAAACTCTTACACACTTTCTCAGCCAATGTGATTCGAGATGGAGAAGAGCAGGTGCTTTCTGTCGAAGAACTTGTTCAGGATGATGTGGTTAAATTTTCTGCTGGGAATCAGATTTATGCCGATGGACAGATTCTCTTAGGAAGCTTGAAAGTAAATGAATCCCAGTTGACTGGTGAGGCTGATGAGATTGAAAAAAATTCGGGAGATGAGGTCCTATCTGGTAGCTTCGTGGTTGCTGGCCAAGCCTATGCTCGTCTGGACAAAGTAGGAGACCAGGCTTACATTAACCAGCTAGCTAAAGAAGCTAAAGAAATAAGCGGTGTAGAAGAATCCAAGATGGTTCATGCTGTCAATCGCCTAGTGCAGATCATTGGGATATTGATTATTCCTTTAGGACTCTTGCTTTTCTTCCGCAGTTTTATCAGTAATCAAGAAACTCTGCAAGTCAGTGTGACTTCAACAGTCGGAGCTATTGTGGGAATGATTCCGGAGGGACTCTATCTCCTGATGACGCTTGCCTTAGTTCTGGGGGCTGTTCGCCTAGCTAAACAGCAGGTCCTTCTCAACAGTATGAAGGGCATTGAGACTCTGTCGCGTGTTGATGTCCTTTGTGTAGATAAGACAGGGACTATTACAGAAAATAAAATGGCTGTTCGCCAGTTGCTTCCAGTAGCAGATCAGAAAGAGTTTGCATTAGAAGCACTGAGTCACTATCTTGAGGCTAGTCAGGACGCCAATGATACAATTGAGACCTTGCGAACTTATCCTGGGATTGAAAAAAGTGGACAAGCTTGGTCTATAAAAAGGCAGTACCCGTTTAGCTCTAAAAATAAATATGCAGCGGTATCGTTTGACCAAGGGATCTTTGTTTTAGGAGCTCCAGAGTATGTCCTTCGACAAGATTTAGAACATTATCAATCATATTTTCAGGATGCAGCGGAAGAAGGGAGCCGAGTGCTAGTGTTTGGTCTCTATGAGGGCTCAAACTTGGAAGCTAGCTTGGAGGCCCCTGTTAGTCCACTTCTGTTTATCTTTTTGGAAAATCCTGTCCGAGAGAATGCTGCTGAAACTTTTTCGTATTTTGAAAGACAAGGTGTGACAGTTAAGGTGATCTCAGGAGATAATCCTATTACAGTAGCCGCAGTTGCTAAGAAGGCAAAGATTCCTCATGCAGAAAACTATGTCGATGCTAGAAGTTTGGATTCGGATCAAAAGATTATTCAAGCTGCAGAAACGTATACCGTCTTTGGTCGGGTCAGTCCAGAGCAGAAGCAAAAATTGATTCAGGCATTACAAGGCCATGGGCATAATGTTGCCATGACAGGCGACGGTGTCAATGACATTCTTGCCATGAAAAAGGCTGATTGTAGTATCGCGATGGAATCTGGAAATGACGCAACCAAGCAGATAGCGCAAGTAGTCTTGCTGGACTCAGATTTCTCACATATGCCCCACATCGTTGCAGAAGGACGGCGTGTAGTTAATAATATTCAGAGATCGGCTAGTCTTTTTCTCGTTAAAAATATATTTTCTATCTTACTAGCCCTGACTTCGACCATATTTGCCTTCACTTATCCTTTGCAAGCTTCGCAGATGTCCTTGATCAGTGGTTTTACAATCGGGATACCTGGATTTTTGCTGGCTTTAGAGCCCAATAAGGCACGGATTAGAGGACGTTTTTTAGAGACGGTTTTGAAAAATGCCTTGCCTGCTGCAATTGTAGATTATCTAGCGGTTTTAGTGGCAGTATATTGTGGTCATTGGCTTGGACTCTCTCCTAAGGAAATCAGTACAAGTTCGATTATTCTTCTTGCAGTGGTAGGCTTTATAATAATGTATAAGCTTATTCGACCGCTTAACCGCATTAAGATTGCAATTATGCTCCTGAATATTACAGGGATAAGTCTCGCTGCTTTGCTCTTACCTCGCATCTTCAATTTAAGTGGCCTGTCAATCGCAGCAATCCTAATGACTGTCTTACTTTCGTTACTTTTGGAAAGACTGATATGGTTCTTCCAATTTTTAACTAACAAGGCAGTAGCTCTGTACAAAAAAACGTAAATAAAATGAAGTTGGAAAATCCCAACTTCATTTATTTTGCTAAAAAGAGGCCAATGACCATTGCCAGGTATAAAAAGAAAGTCAACATAAAGCCAGCCCGCCAAAAAAATTTTAAAAATTTTGGATAGTAGAAAGTCTGTTTTTTCTTGAGAAAATAGACCGTAATTCCGATTGCCAAGGCAGATAAAGCCAGTACCAGCTGTGGCAACATACTATGGTAGTATGCTCGATCAGAAATAAGATAGAATTCCAAAAAGAACATTGGGAAGGCTAGATCTGCAAAGTTAAGACCAAAGCGTTTTAAACGTAAAAATTTTATTAAAATGATAGATAAAGCAATAGTTAAAAAAATAAATAAAACGGAAGCAATTCTTAATAATATCATAGCTTTATTTTATCACAAAAAAAGTCAAAAAAGAAGAGAATTATCCTTGCATTTTCAATTCTTTAGTGTATAATAGAAAGGTATGCGATAAGCATGCTTGTGGGAGGTAATGCTCAAGTTTTATTGAGTAAATTCTACCGCCTAACCACAAAGGAGGATTTAAAATGGCTAAAAAAGTCGAAAAACTTGTAAAATTGCAAATCCCTGCTGGTAAAGCTACTCCAGCTCCACCAGTTGGTCCTGCGCTTGGTCAAGCCGGTATCAACATCATGGGATTCACTAAAGAGTTCAACGCTCGTACAGCTGATCAAGCTGGTATGATCATTCCAGTTGTTATCTCAGTATACGAAGACAAATCATTTACTTTCGTTACAAAAACACCACCAGCTGCTGTTCTTTTGAAAAAAGCTGCAGGTGTTGAAAAAGGTTCAGGTACACCTAACAAAACGAAAGTTGCAACTGTTACTCGTGCACAAGTACAACAAATTGCTGAAACTAAGATGCCAGATTTGAACGCAGCAAACATTGAGTCTGCAATGCGTATGATCGAAGGTACTGCTCGTTCTATGGGATTCACTGTTACTGACTAATTGTAACAATCCTATTTGCCCGCAATACACTTGATCATGAGACGAGTGACGTGGGAGATGAAAATCGATATGACCACATTACAAGGAGAAAGATAAAATGGCTAAAAAAAGCAAACAACTTCGTGCTGCTCTTGAAAAAATCGACAGCACAAAAGCATACAGCGTAGAAGAAGCTGTAGCTCTTGCAAAAGAAACTAACTTTGCAAAATTTGACGCAACTGTAGAAGTTGCATACAACTTGAACATCGACGTTAAAAAAGCTGACCAACAAATCCGTGGTGCAATGGTATTGCCAAACGGTACTGGTAAGACAGCTCGCGTTCTTGTTTTCGCGCGTGGTGCGAAAGCAGAAGAAGCAAAAGCTGCTGGTGCAGACTTCGTTGGTGAAGATGACCTCGTTGCTAAAATCAACGACGGTTGGTTGGACTTCGATGTAGTTATCGCTACACCTGACATGATGGCTCTTGTTGGACGTCTTGGACGTGTCCTTGGACCACGTAACTTGATGCCAAACCCTAAAACTGGTACTGTAACTATGGATGTTGCTAAAGCAGTTGAAGAGTCTAAAGGTGGTAAAATCACTTACCGTGCAGACCGTGCAGGTATCGTACAAGCTATCATCGGTAAAGTTTCATTTGACGCTGACAAATTGGCTGAAAACTTCAAAGCTTTCAACGAAGTTATCCAAAAAGCAAAACCTGCTACAGCTAAAGGAACTTATGTAACTAGCTTGACAATCACAACTACTCAAGGACCTGGTATCAAGGTTGACGTAAACTCACTTTAAAAATAATAAATGACTCTGGTTTTACCAGAGTTTTTTTCTGGAGAAAAATCAAAATATTTTACTTGGTGCATGAAAGTTTATTCAAATTTTAACAATGTTAGCAGACTAAGTGTATAAGAGAGGCTAAGAAATATCATGCTAAAACTGGCTGTTCCTCCAATAAGCCTAGTTACAAGTCCAGATAAACATGATATAATATGGTGAAACAATTTATTTATATAAAAAGGAGACGATGCGATGAAAAAAGATCAGAATCAGCTTACTTGGCTGATGGTGTCCCTGATTGCCTTTAATATGGTTTGGGGGCTTGGAAATGTCGTCAATAACTATTCCCAGCAGGGAATCTCTGTTATTGTTTCCTGGATTCTTATCCTAGCTCTATACTTCATTCCTTATGCACTGATTGTAGGACAACTTGGTTCTACATTTAAGGAAAGTGGGGGAGGTGTCAGTGACTGGGTTGAGAAGACTTCTACCAAGCGCTTGGCTTATTTTGCTGCCTGGACCTATTGGGTAGTGCATATTCCCTACTTGGCGCAAAAACCTCAAGGAGTTTTGATTCCGCTTGGTTGGGCTCTTCAAGGGAATGGTGATTTTTTAAGTAGCCTCGACATTCATTGGATTGTGATTTTGAGTTTGCTAATTTTCGGAGCCTTTCTCTACTTGTCTACTAAGGGACTTTCTACCCTCAAGGTAATTGGTGGTCTAGCAGGAAGTGCTATGCTCATCATGTCTATCCTTTTTGTTCTTTTAGCTGTAGGTGCGCCTTTTATCAAGCCTGATATGCAATTTGCAACGGCTAATATGGATAAGCTTAGTACCTATATTCCTAATTTTGACTTTTCATATTTTACTACAATTTCCCTCTTGGTCTTTGCGGTTGGTGGAGCTGAGAAAATTTCCCCTTATGTTAACCAAACCCGCAATCCCGCAAAGGAATTTCCAAAAGGGATGATTGTCATGGCTGTTATGGTTGGAGCTTCTGCTATTTTGGGGTCTCTAGCTATGGGAATGCTTTTTGATGGAAGTAATATTCCAGACGATTTGATGCGTAATGGTGCTTACCAAGCTTTCCAAAAACTTGGTAATTACTGGGGTGTCGGTAATCTTTTGGTTGTAATCTACGCCTTGACAAATATGGTAGGACAAATTGCCGCCCTGGCTTTCTCCATCGATGCGCCTCTGCAAATTTTACTTAATAATGCTGATGCTGAATTTGTTCCAAGCTGGTTGCGTAAGCGCACTTCAAAAGGTGTGTTGATTAATGGTTATATCTTAACAGGTATTTTGGTGAGTCTCTTGATTATCCTGCCAATCTTTGGAATAAAAGAAATTGATGGTTTGGTTAAATGGATGACCAATCTTAACTCTATCGTTATGCCGATGCGTTATCTCTGGGTTTTCCTTGCCTATATGTTGTTAAACAAGGCTTGGAAGAAGTACAAAAATGCGGAGTATAAATTAACAAAAAATCCTAAAGTTGGCTTTGTTATTGGAGCTTGGTGCTTCCTCTTTACAGCTTTCGCTTGTATTCTGGGGATGGTTCCAAAAGTGGATTATGCTCAAGATCCAGCTGGTTGGAAATTCTCTCTCTTGACTAATGTTTTGACTCCTCTTGTTCTGATTAGTTTGGGAATTATTTTACCTTTACTAGCTAAGCGTGAGAAAAGACAAGCCCGTCGACAAGAAATCGCTGAGAAATAAATTAAGTAATATATATAAATCGGTCCTATCTGATGATAGGGCTGATTTTAATAGAGTCAGATAGCTCATAATCAAGATGAGCAGCAGAGTAGTGAATATTTTATACTTAAATTTGGATGAGTAGAAAAGATGTTAAGGTATCTTATTGCAATCAAAGCAAAAACTGATGAAAGCTCTGTTTACTTATGGATTGTTTGAATTAAACAAGCGAATTCGCTATAATGAAGATACTATAATAAGACTAGCAAATAGAGGAAAGATGAATCAGATGAAAAGTATTGTTTTAGCAGGAGATTATGGTTATATTCGTCAAATTGAGACAACTATCAAGTCTTTATGTTGCTATCATGAAGGTCTGCTGATCTATGTTTTTAACCAAGATATACCACAAGAATGGTTCATCAATACTCGAAAAAAAGTAAAAGGGACAGGAAATGATCTGCTTGATATCAAGCTTTTACGAGATGATTTAAGGATGAAGTGGGAAGAATCAACCTACTCTCATATTAACTACATGGCCTATGCTCGCTATTTTATTCCAGAATATGTGAAGGCTGATCGAGCTCTTTACCTTGATTGCGACTTGGTTGTCACTCAGAACTTGGATCACTTATTTGATTTGGATCTGGAAGATTACTATATTGCAGCAGTAAGAGCTACCTTTGGTTTGGGGATTGGATTTAATTCTGGAGTCATGCTTATAAATAACGAACGTTGGCGGAGGGAAAATATTTCTCAGCAATTAGTTGAGTTGACTGACAGGGAAATTGAAAGGGTCTTAGAAGGAGATCAGAGTATTTTAAATATGCTCTTTGTGGGACAGTACTTAGAGCTAGAGGATAGCTATAATTTCCAAATCGGTTTTGATATGGGAGCTGCTCAGTATGGTCATGATTTTGTCTTCGACATCCCTCTGTCTCCTCTGCCAGCTATTGTTCACTATATTTCCGCTCTAAAACCATGGAATCTTCTAACAAATATGAGACTGAGGGAAGTTTGGTGGTTTTATAATGACCTTGATTGGACAGCGATCATTGCGAGCAAGGCACTGAAAGGTGTAGAAAATCAAGGTCAAGACCAGATCCAAGTCTACAAGAAAGAATTATTGACCTTGACCAACAGTGACTCTTTGGAGTGCATCAAAGAATTGATTCAAGCTTTACCAGATTGTCTTTTCCATATCGCTGCTTACTCAGATATGTCAGATCGATTGATCAGTCTTTTGTCTTACGAGAATGTTCGCCTGCATCGTTTGGTTCTACCGATTCCGTTGAAGCAGTTAGCTGTGGCTTGCGATTTTTATCTAGACATTAATCATGACCACAAGTTTCTAGATTTTTTAGAGATGATCGAAAAGCAAGGAAAGCCGATTTTTGCTTTTGAGACTACTCAGACAGAAGGAATTACGGAAAGAATTTTTGCCACTGACAAGTACCAAGAAATGGTAGAAGCAATTCGCCGATATCCTTCTTAAGAAAAAAATCATCCAATATATTTGTTTATCTCTTGAATGAAGCTAGTCTTATCCTCTGACAAGGCTGCTTTTTCTTTGCTACTGATTGAGCAGGATACCGATTTATCAAAAAAGAAAATTTTGAAAGATTTAACTATATAAAAATCATAAAATGTGGTAAAATAGTACAGATAAAATAAGGAGTGTAAAAATGGTAGAACCCAAGTATAAACGTATTCTAATCAAGTTGTCCGGCGAAGCCCTTGCTGGTGATAAAGGTGTTGGTATCAATATTCAAACCGTTCAAAAAATGGCTGAAGAGATCAAGGAAGTTCACGATTTAGGAATCGAAATTGCTCTTGTTATCGGTGGTGGTAATCTCTGGCGTGGAGAACCGGCTGCCGAAGCTGGAATGGATCGTGTACAAGCTGACTATACTGGTATGTTGGGGACTGTTATGAATGCTTTGGTCATGGCTGATTCTCTACAGAGAGTTGGGGTTGATACCCGCGTTCAGACTGCAATTGCTATGCAACAAGTTGCAGAGCCGTACATTCGAGGTCGTGCACTCCGTCATTTACAAAAAGGACGTATTGTTATTTTTGGAGCTGGTATTGGGTCACCCTACTTTTCAACCGATACAACAGCCGCCCTTCGTGCTGCAGAAATTGAAGCAGATGCAATTTTGATGGCTAAGAATGGTGTTGATGGGGTCTACAATGCGGATCCTAAGAAAGATAAGACTGCTGTTAAGTTTGACGAATTAACTCACCGTGATGTCATCAGCAAGGGATTGCGAATCATGGATTCTACAGCTTCTACTCTTTCTATGGACAACGATATCGATTTGGTTGTCTTTAACATGAATGAAGCTGGAAATATCAAACGTGTTGTCTTTGGAGAGCAAATCGGGACAACAGTATCAAATAATTTATAAGAAATTGGAGATAAAAAACTTATGGCAAATGCAATTGTAGAAAAAGCAAAAGAAAGAATGAGTCATTCGCATCAAAGTTTGGCGCGTGAATTTGGAGCTGTCCGTGCGGGTCGTGCGAATGCAAGTTTGTTAGACCGTATCAGTGTTGAATACTATGGTGTAGAGACTCCGCTCAATCAAATTGCTTCTATTACTATTCCTGAAGCACGTGTTCTTTTGGTGACACCTTTTGATAAGTCTTCTCTTAAAGATATCGAACGTGCTATCAATGCGTCTGATCTTGGTATTACGCCAGCCAGCGATGGATCTGTTATCCGTTTGGTTATCCCGGCTTTGACTGAGGAAACTCGTCGCGACCTAGCTAAAGAAGTGAAAAAAATTGGCGAAAACGCTAAGATTGCGATTCGAAATATCCGTCGTGATGCTATGGACGAAGCTAAGAAGCAAGAAAAAGCAAAAGAAATCACTGAAGACGAATTGAAGACTTTAGAAAAAGATATTCAAAAAGTAACAGATGACGCTGTCAAGCATATTGATGAAATGACTGCGCACAAAGAAAAAGAACTCTTAGAAGTTTAAAATTTTTATCAAAATGAACACTCAGTTGGCACTGCTGACTGAGTTGTTTTAACATAAACATCCTTGCCCTTCAAAAAAAGCAAGGTAGAAGAAGGAATCAATGAATACAAATCTTGCTAATTTTATTGTGGGTTTGGTTACAGATGAAAATGATCGTTTTTACTTTGTCCAGAAGAATGGTCAGACCTACGCCCTAGCTAAGGAAGAAGGCGAGCATCAGCTGGGCGAGTCCGTTAAGGGATTTGCCTACACTGATATGAAACAAAAATTACGCCTGACGACTCTAGATGTAACAGCAACCCAAGAAAGCTTTGGCTGGGGAACAGTGACTGAAGTGCGTAAGGACTTGGGTGTCTTTGTCGATACTGGACTTCCTGATAAGGAAATTGTCGTATCGCTGGATATTTTACCTGAGTTGAAGGAGCTTTGGCCCAAAAAGGGTGATAAGCTCTATGTACGCCTGAGTGTAGACAAGAAAGACCGAATCTGGGGGAATCTGGCCTATCAGGAAGACTTTCAACGTTTGGCTCGTCCGGCCTATAACAATATGCAAAATCAAAATTGGCCAGCTATTGTCTATCGCCTCAAGCTTTCAGGTACCTTTGTTTACCTTCCGGAGAATAATATGCTGGGTTTTATCCATCCAAGTGAGCGTTATACAGAGCCACGTTTGGGGCAGGTCTTAGATGCGCGGGTCATTGGTTTCCGTGAAGTAGACCGTACTCTTAATCTTTCTCTTAAACCCCGCTCTTTTGAGATGCTTGAAAATGATGCTCAGATGATTCTGACCTACCTAGAAAGCAACGGTGGCTTTATGACCTTAAACGATAAATCCTCCCCAGAAGATATCAAGGCCACTTTTGGTATTTCTAAGGGACAGTTCAAAAAAGCTCTGGGTGGTCTGATGAAGGCAGGAAAAATTAAGCAAGATCCGACTGGCACTGAGCTACTTTGAGGAATCATTTAAAACTTATAAAATTGGAAAGAAGCCAAGCGAATTTACCCCTTTTCCAATGATAAGATTCTCCTCCATCAGGAGACATTCCTCTTATAATCTGGGCTTCTTTCCCAGATTATTTTTTATCTTTTTGTGGTAGAATAGAAGAAACTTTTACTAGAATGAGAGAAAATATGTCTAAGAAAGAAAGAAAATTTGATAGCCATTCTATTCCGAGACGCTTAAATCTCCTATTTGGAATGGTGATTATATTATTTGTGACTTTGATTGGCCGTCTGGCTTATATGCAAGTCTTCAACCAAGATTTTTATACTAAAAAATTAGCAACTGCTAGCCAAACAAAGATAAAACTAAGCTCGGTTCGTGGGCAAATTTATGACGCATCTGGGAAGCCTTTGGTTGAAAATGCAACCAAACAAGTTGTTTCCTTTACTCGCAGTAATAAGATGACTGCTGCCGATATCAAAGAGACTGCCAATAAGTTACTTGATTATGTGGATGTGACAGATGTAGACTTAAGAAAGCGCCAGATTGCTGATTATTATCTAGCAGATCCAGAGGTTTACCAAGAAGTAGTTGCCAAGCTACCGAAGAAGAAGAAGTTTGACTCAGATGGAAATCGCTTGTCTGAATCAAAGATTTACAACAACGCTGTAGAGAGCGTGGATGTGTCTAGTCTTAACTATAGTGATCAGGAAAAAAAGGCTATTTTTCTCTTTAGTCAGATGAATGAGATTGCTAATTTCGAGACGGGAAATATTCGTACGGACGATTTATCAACAGAACAAGTGGCTCTAATTGCGTCTAGTGGCAAGGAATTAACTGGAATTAGTATTTCAACTGCCTGGGAGCGCAAGGTCTTGGATACTCCCTTGGCTTCTATTATTGGTAGTGTTTCAAGTGAAAAAGCAGGTATTCCCGCTGAGGAAGTAGATGCCTATTTGAAGAAGGGCTATTCTTTGAAAGACCGTGTGGGGACCTCCTATCTCGAAAAAGAATATGAGTCAGTCCTGCAAGGAGAACGGGCGATTAAGGAAATCCACCTGGACAAGAACGGGAATATGGAAAGTATCGACACAATTTCTGAAGGAAGCAAGGGAAAAAATCTCAAGCTGACTGTGGAAATGGCTTTTCAAAATGGTGTAGATGAGATTCTAAAAAACGCTTTTGTCGCGGAATTAACAGCAGGGAATGCCACTTATTCTGAAGGAGCCTATGCTGTTGTCATGAACCCAGAAACTGGAGCTATTCTTGCTATGGCCGGAGTTAAGCATGATTTGAAATCAGGAAATGTTAGCTCGAACTCTTTGGGAACTGTGACAGATATCGTGGTACCAGGATCAGTAGTTAAGGCAGCCACTTTGACAGCAGGTTGGGCTAATAATGCTATCTCAGGCAATCAGACCTTGACGGACCAACCAATAGTCTTCGGTCAGGATTCGTCATCAATTACATCATGGTTTACTAGTTATGGGAATCGTGATATTACAGCTGTGGAAGCCTTAGAGTATTCGTCAAATACTTATATGGTGCAAGTTGCCCTCAAGATGATGGGAACACCTTATACTCCGAATATGGGAGTGGATTTGAAGAATTTAGACTCTTCCATGGAAAAATTGAGAGAGACTTTTGCAGAATATGGCTTGGGTGCTAAAACGGGAGTGGACCTTCCGACAGAATCTCAAGGTTATACTCCTAAAGAGTTCACTTTTGCTAATTACTTGACCAATGCTTTTGGTCAGTTTGATAACTACACACCTTTGCAATTAGCCCAGTATGCAGCTACAGTCGCGAATAATGGTAAACGGGTTGCCCCGCATTTAGTTGAAGGTATTTATGCTAACGACAAAAATGGTGGCCTAGGAGACTTGATTGAAAAGAAAGAAACAAAGGTTTTGAATCAAGTGAACATTTCTGAAGAGAATATGAAATTGATCAAGGAAGGTTTCTACCAAGTGGTTCACGGGGGAAGTGGTTTTACGACAGGAAGAACCATTTCTCAAGGTGAGTCAGTTCCAATCAGTGCTAAGACAGGAACGGCTGAAACCTTTGTTAATAATGGTCAGCAGGCTATAAACACTAATGTTGTAGCTTATGCACCAAGTGATAATCCCAAGATCGCAGTGGCGGTTGTTTTCCCACATAATACTAATCTATCATCAACGGTTAGCCACAGCGTTACTCGGGATATTATCAATCTATATAATCAACTACACCCTATGAATTAGAAAGGATGCTATGTTATATCCAACCCCTATCGCTAAGCTCATTGATAGTTTCTCAAAACTGCCTGGTATCGGTATCAAGACAGCTACACGTTTAGCCTTTTACACCATTGGAATGAGTGATGATGATGTCAACGAATTTGCTAAAAATCTTTTGGCAGCTAAGCGTGAACTAAGTTACTGCTCAATTTGTGGTAATCTGACGGATGAAGATCCTTGCGCTATTTGTCGAGACGAATCGCGTGATCAATCTACAATCTTAATTGTTGAGGATAGTAGAGATGTCTCAGCCATGGAAAATATTCAAGAATACCACGGGCTTTATCATGTCCTGCATGGCTTGATTTCACCTATGAACGGTATTGGACCGGATGATATCAATCTTAAAAGCTTGATTACTCGTCTGATGGATAGTGAGGTGACAGAAGTTATTGTTGCGACCAATGCGACAGCAGACGGAGAGGCAACCTCTATGTATATCTCAAGGGTCTTGAAACCTGCTGGTATTAAAGTTACTCGACTAGCGCGTGGTTTAGCAGTTGGCTCCGACATTGAGTATGCGGATGAGGTTACGCTGATTCGCGCTATCGAAAATCGTACAGAATTATAAAAATAAGGATTCTTCTATTTTTGAAGAATCTTTTTTCTATTCAAAAAAAAACGGAATTATGATATACTAAAACGGTCTAAAGAGAATCAATCTCAAGTATAAAATCTTTAAAGAATAGGATAGACGAGATGGCAAAGAAAAGTTTAATTTTGTTGTACGGTGGTCGTAGTGCAGAGCGGGAAGTATCAGTCTTGTCGGCAGAAAGTGTTATGCGGGCTATCAATTATGATCTATTTTCTGTAAAAACATACTTCATCACGAAAGAGGGCGACTTTATCAAGACTCAGGAATTTGAAGCAAAGCCAGTTGCTGATGAAAAGCTGATGACCAATGCCACAGTGGACATGACTCGGAAGATTAAACCTAGCGATATTTACGAAGATGGAGCAGTGGTCTTTCCAGTCATGCATGGTCCCATGGGCGAAGATGGCTCAATTCAAGGCTTCCTAGAAGTACTCAAAATGCCTTATGTCGGCTGTAATATTCTATCTTCTAGCCTGGCCATGGATAAAATTACGACCAAGCGAGTTCTGGAATCAGCAGGTATTGCTCAAGTACCTTATGTAGCGGTGGTTGATGGTGAGGATTTAGAGCAAAAAATCCAGGAAATCGAAGAGAAACTGTCCTATCCCGTCTTCACCAAACCTTCTAATATGGGCTCCAGTGTCGGCATTTCAAAATCTGATAATCAGGAAGAACTGCGTTCTTCTCTGGAACTGGCTTTCAAATATGATAGTCGGGTACTAGTCGAGCAAGGTGTAACAGCTCGTGAGATTGAGGTCGGACTTCTTGGTAACGCTGATGTCAAAAGCAGTCTTCCAGGGGAAGTTGTTAAGGATGTGGCTTTCTATGATTATCAAGCCAAATATATTGACAATAAAATCACCATGGCAATCCCAGCTCAGCTTCCTGAAGGTGTTGTGAATACTATGCGTCAAAATGCCGAGACAGCTTTTCGTGCTATTGGTGGTTTAGGACTATCTCGCTGTGATTTTTTCTACACAGAAGATGGTCAGGTCTTTCTCAACGAGCTCAACACTATGCCAGGTTTTACCCAGTGGTCAATGTATCCACTACTCTGGGAAAATATGGGGTTAGCCTATCCTGACTTGATTGAGAAGTTAGTCAGACTTGCTGAAGAGGCGTTTGCCAAGAGAGAGGCGCATCTTCTCTAAAATATGATATAATAGAGGGGCTGAAAATTTTCGGTCCTTTCTTTTTGCGAGCAAACCGAAAAACGAGGAAGAAGTATGAAATTAGATTTATATGAAATCGCAGAAGTCCTATCTGCGAAAAATGATGTGACTCAGTTTGAAAATGTCGCACTTAGAAATGCTGAGTTTGACAGCCGTTTGATTGAGTCAGGTGACCTTTTTGTGCCCCTCAAGGGAGCACGTGACGGCCATGACTTTATCGCAACAGCCTTTGCTCAGGGAGCTGTTGCCACCCTATCTGAGCGTCCAGTGGCAGAGGGTCCGTATATCTTAGTTGACGATGTCCTAACAGCCTTTCAGCGCTTGGCCCAATATTATCTGGAAAAGATGCAGGTGGACGTGCTGGCAGTGACAGGTTCCAATGGTAAAACGACGACCAAGGACATGCTGGCTCAGCTACTAGCAACCAGCTACAAGACCTATAAGACACAAGGTAATTACAATAACGAAATCGGCCTGCCTTATACGGTTCTTCATATGCCTGAAGATACAGAGAAACTTGTCTTGGAAATGGGGCAGGACCACTTGGGCGATATCCATCTCCTGTCTGAACTGGCCAAACCTAAGACGGCTATTGTAACTCTGGTTGGAGAAGCCCATCTGGAATTCTTCGGCAGTCGAGCTGAGATTGCCCAAGGCAAGATGCAGATTGCGGACGGTCTAAGAGAAAATGGTCTCTTGATTGTTCCAGTTGATAAGATTGTCAATGAATTTCTGCCAGCAGATTGCAAACTGGTTCGCTTTGGTCCTGATGCGGATATCTTCCTGACGCGTCTGGAAGAGCGCAAGGATAGTTTGAGCTTTGAATGTAACTTTTTAGAACAAAGAATTGACTTGCCTGTGACCGGTAAGTACAATGCAACTAACGCCATGATTGCGGCCTATGCAGCTCTGCAGGAGGGTGTATCTGAGACAGCTATTGCTCAGGCTTTTTCTAAGCTGGAGCTGACCCGCAATCGAACAGAATGGAAGAAAGCTGCTAATGGCGCAGATATTTTATCGGATGTCTACAATGCCAATCCAACAGCTATGCGCTTGATTCTTGAGACTTTCTCGACCATTCCGGCTAATCCAGGCGGACGAAAATTGGCAGTGCTGGCGGATATGAAAGAGCTGGGAGCGGACTCTAAGTCTATGCACGGCTCGATGATTACTAGCCTCAATCCAGAAATTGTGACCGAACTTTTCCTCTATGGACAGGATATGGAAGCCCTCTATGACTATGCCAAGGAAATCTACCCGCCAGGAAGAGTCCATTACTTTATCAAAAATGACGAGAAAGACCAGTTTGAACAGCTGACCAAAGCTGTCAGAGAGAAGCTGACTCCTGCCGACCAAATCCTTCTCAAAGGCAGCAATTCCATGAATCTGGCGAAGCTGGTAGAGGACTTGGAAGATGGAAACTAAAGAAACTACAAAAACCATTCAACGCCTCCTTTCTATTACAGAGACAGGACTGGCATTTAGTCGTGATGAATTTGATCGAGAGCGTTACTTAGAACTCCGTCAGCTTTTGGGACACCTCCTGGCTGATTGGTCAGATTTGGATGGGAAAGAATTGACAGAGCTGTTGCGCCCAACAGATTTTTATGCCACTCCCTTGATTGATGTCCGAGCTGTACTGGTTCGAGACGGAAAAATCTGTTTGGTTAAGGGTAAAAATGAGAAAACTTGGGCTTTACCTGGTGGCTTTTGTGAAGTCGGCCTATCTCCTAAGGAAAATATCGTCAAGGAAGTCCAAGAAGAAACGGGATTTAATGTTTCAGTTTCTCGTCTGCTTGCAATTTTTGATACTAATAAATTTCAATTTCAGAGTAAGCAATATGCTAAACTGGTCTTCGAGTGTCAGATAGAGGATGGAGATTTTCAGCCTAATACAGAAATATTGGATTAGTTGAAAAATTAGTCAAAGACTATTAAATACTTTATTATTAATTTTAAAAATAGGAGATGAGAATGGGAGATTTTTTTACAAGTCAAAAAACAGAACCGCCCGTATTAACACCCCTAGGATTAGTGCTCATGCTACTTGCTTTATTTATTGTGATCTATAGCGCAAGTAGATTTTACAAACAAAAAAGCTTTCAAAGAATTTTTCAAGGACTGCAGATTGTCCAATTGGTTCTTTTGTATGGTTGGTACATGGCCACTCAGGCTCCCTTGACTGAGAGTTTGCCTTTTTATCATTGCCGGATTGCTATGTTTGCAGTCTTGCTCTTGCCAAGGAGAACATCTTATAAACAATACTTTGCCTTGTTGGGGGTGTTTGGACCGATTTGTGCCTTGCTTCATCCAATTTTTGATCCTTACCCGCTTCCGCATATTACCTTATTTTCTTATTTAGTTGGGCATTTGGCTCTTTTGGGAAACTCCATTGTTTATTTGATGAATGAGTACGACTATAAAATTTTATCCAATCGTCGGATTATTGAAATAACCTTTGGCATGAATGCTGTCATTTTCCTTGTGAATCAGCTAACTGGTGGAGACTATGGATTCCTCAAAAATCCTCCTTTAGTTGGTGACTATGGTATGTTAGGAAATTTCCTTTTAGTATCTTCAGTATTAGTTGTAGCTTTATGTGGTTTTTCCCTTCTTTTTAAACGCTTGAAAGAAGCTCAGGAAAACAGAATATTCCTTTTAAAAGATTGGAGAGAATGAGATGCTTCCATTTTTAACGACAAATCAGACAGCTCCGCCTTTGATCTCGGCTCTTGCCTATGCTTTGATGATTTCTCTTGTCGCCTTATCCATTTATGGTGCAGTAAAATATCACGACAATCCAGGCTTTGTTAAGGCGTTTAAGTGGATTCAGTTTGTTCAGCTTTTGGCTCTTTATGCTTGGTATATCGGTTTCCGTCTTCCTTTGGCCAACAGTCTTCCTCTTTATCATTGTAGACTAGCCATGTTTGCCATGATTTTCTTACCAGATAAATGGAAGATAAAGCAGTATTTTGCTTTACTTGGAGCTAGTGGTGCTATTTTTGCCTTGGGTTACCCTGTATTTGATCCTTATGACTTTCCACATATTACAAGCTTTTCATTTTTGATTGGTCATTATGCACTTTTAGTTAATTCTTTGATTTATCTATTTAATCATTATGATAAACGTTTACTAAAAAAGTCCGAGATTATTGCCTATACCTTGATGTTAAATCTCTTCTTGATAGGGGTCAATCAAATGACAGGAGGAAATTATGGCCTTCTAGCTAGACCTCCTTTTATCAGTGGGGACAACCTCTTGATAAACTATTCTTTGGTCTCTTTTATTCTGATTCTGGCCTTGCTTCTCTTTGACGAATTATTTAAAAGAAATATTTTCAAAAGAAAACTTTTTAGAAGAAAAAGGTCGGCTTAAGAGGGCTTGAAAAGAAGTGGGTTTCTTTAGAATTTAAATATTAAAAGCAGCTCTTCAAGGGCTGCTTTTGTTTAAGTCTTTATGATTTGGTATCAAGAATTGTCAAGGCATCTCGCAGTTCATCTGCCAGGTGTTTTTTCTTATAGTCAAGAAATTCTTCTAAATCTTTAATTGTGTTATAACGCTTGTGAAGACGATACATCTGTGAAATCTTATACTGAGGAAAGTCATTAAAAAAGTTTTGAGTCAGTTTCCATTCACGAACATAGCCCAAAGGACGCATGTGATAGCGAACACCATCAATGACTCGGCTATGGTGACGATGATGAAGATGGCCAAAAACGACATCTTTCACCCCATATTTGACAAAGAGCTGGTGAAAAGCTTGGCTACCTAGGAAGGCGTTGAAGCGTTGGAAATATGGGTGGTCATAAAGAAATTCTTGATGGGGGACAAAATGTAGAGCAATAATAATGGGACCATCCAAAGAAGCCAGCAGTTTTTCTAACTGAAGGAGGCTGTGAGCTGTAATGCTGGGATCGTCTAGTTTCCTATCTAATCTACGATCAAACCAGAAGTTATTTTTTGTTCTCAGGTGCTCTTCCTTGCTTTTTTCTGGAACAAAGCTGTAATCATACCAGCCAGAAAAGCTAACGAGTTTGGTCTGACCAAACTGTTGGACCTGAAAATCATAGTTAGAAATCTCTTGCTCAGAAAGTCCCAGCATATCGTGGTTGCCGAGATTAAAAGAGGTGGGAAGTTCTTGCATCAAGTCTTCAATAAAGGGCAAACTAATATGGGCTAGATCATTAGATAAATCCCCTGCAATGTGAAGATGGTCAATTCTCTCTTTTTTTAAAACCTCCTTAAGTGTCTCTAGTTCAAAGTGTCCAAACTGATTGGAGTCCAGATGGAGGTCGCTCATAAATCCGATTCTTGTCATGGTTTTAGTCTAGCACAAAATTGGTTACATGAACATATATAAGTTTAATTAGTTTTGCAGAGCTGATTTTAAGGGATATTCAAAGTAGAGTGGTTAAGATATTAGGAAAAGAATAGACCTTTTTCATGTCGTAAAATTTACTTTTCTAACAATTTTGTAACAAGGAGTCCCTTGACTTGCTATTCATTAAAAAGTATCATACACTGGATTCTGGACTTCTTGAATTTTATTTCAAAAAATAGTCAAACGTGTATAAGTATGGTATAATTAAACGATATGTGAAAAGAGGTAGTTATGGATATTTCAGAAATTCGTCAAAAGATTGACGCAAATCGTGAAAAATTAGCTTCTTTCAGGGGGTCTCTTTGACTTAGAAGGTATGGAAGAAGAAATCGCCATCTTAGAAAATAAGATGACAGAACCTGACTTTTGGGATGATAATATTGCCGCTCAAAAGACATCTCAGGAATTAAATGAACTCAAACAAACCTATGAAAATTTCCACCAGATGACGGATCTTTTTGATGAATCGGAGATTTTGCTTGATTTTCTAGCTGAGGACGATTCGGTTCAAGAGGAGTTAGAGGAAAAGCTGGCAGAACTCGAGAAAATGATGACCAGCTATGAAATGACTTTGCTTTTGTCTGAACCATATGATAATAATAATGCGATTCTCGAGATTCATCCAGGCTCTGGAGGTACAGAGGCTCAGGATTGGGGAGACATGCTGCTCCGTATGTATACACGTTTTGGCAATGCCAAGGGCTTCAAGGTAGAGGTTCTAGACTATCAGGCAGGTGATGAAGCTGGTATTAAATCAGTCACTCTTTCTTTTGAGGGGCCGCATGCCTATGGTCTGCTTAAGTCGGAAATGGGAGTTCACCGTTTAGTTCGAATTTCTCCATTTGACTCAGCTAAACGTCGCCATACGTCCTTTACTTCCGTAGAGGTTATGCCTGAATTGGATGATACCATTGAAGTAGAAATTCGAGAAGACGATATTAAGATGGACACCTTCCGTTCGGGCGGAGCTGGTGGTCAGAACGTCAATAAGGTTTCTACTGGTGTGCGACTGACGCATATTCCTACTGGAATTGTGGTGCAGTCTACTGTTGATCGGACTCAGTATGGGAACCGTGATCGTGCAATGAAGATGCTTCAGGCTAAGCTGTATCAACTTGAACAAGAGAAAAAAGCAGCTGAGGTTGACTCATTAAAGGGCGATAAAAAAGAAATTTCGTGGGGAAGTCAAATTCGCTCTTACGTCTTTACACCTTATACTATGGTTAAAGACCATCGGACCAGTTATGAAGTGGCCCAGGTTGATAAGGTAATGGACGGCGATTTAGATGGCTTTATCGATGCTTATTTAAAATGGCGTCTCAACTAACAGAAGGGAATTTTAGTAATAAATGTCTATTATTGAAATGAGAGATGTTGTCAAAAAATACGACAACGGAACAACAGCCTTGCGAGGTGTGACGGTAAAAGTAGAGCCAGGGGAGTTTGCCTATATTGTAGGACCCTCAGGGGCAGGTAAATCTACCTTTATTCGCTTGCTCTACCGTGAAGTTGCACTTGATAAGGGTGCGTTAACAGTAGCAGGCTTCAATTTGGCTAAGATAAAAAAACGTGACGTACCAATGCTTCGCCGTAAAGTAGGAGTAGTCTTCCAAGACTATAAACTGCTTCCAAAGAAGACAGTATATGAAAATATTGCTTATGCCATGGAAGTAATTGGTGAACGCAGAAGTCACATTAAGAAACGGGTTATGGAAGTATTAGACCTAGTAGGACTTAAGCACAAGGTCCGTTCTTTCCCTAACGAACTTTCTGGGGGAGAGCAACAGCGGATTGCTATCGCTCGTGCAATTGTCAATAACCCTAAAGTTTTGATTGCTGACGAGCCAACTGGGAACTTGGACCCAGATAACTCTTGGGAAATTATGAACTTGTTAGAGCGGATTAACCTGCAAGGTACAACTGTTCTAATGGCGACCCACAATAGCCAAATTGTAAATACTTTACGCCATCGCGTCATTGCGATTGAAAATGGCCGTGTGGTACGTGATGAAGCGGAAGGAGAATACGGATACGATGATTAGTAGATTTTTCCGTCATTTGATAGAGTCGCTAAAAAGTTTGAAGCGAAATGGTTGGATGACGGTAGCCGCAATCAGTACGGTAATGATTACTCTTAGTTTGGTTGCTATTTTTGTTTCGGTTATTTTGAATACGACAAAATTAGCCAATGACTTGAAAAACAATGTTCGAGTGATGGTTTATGTTCGCAAGGATATTGAAGACAATAGTATGACGGTTGTTAAAGAAGGTCAGACTGTTGATAATGAAAATTACCATAAAGTCTATGATGCTTTGAAAAAAATTGACCATATTGAAAAAATCACTTTTTCAAGTAAGCAAGAGCAATACGAAAAATTGACAGAGACTATGGGAAGCGATTGGAAAATCTTTGATGGTGACGCCAATCCCCTATATGATGCCTACATCGTTGAGACAACCGATCCAAAATATGTTTCTTCAGTGAAGGAAGAAGCCCAGAAAATCGACGGGGTCTCAGATGTACAAGATGGTGGAGCAAACACCAAGCGGATTTTCTCTTTGGCTGACTTTATTCAGACTTGGGGCTTAATCTTGGCTGGTATGTTGATATTCATTGCTATCTTCTTGATTTCCAATACTATTCGGATTACCATTATTTCTCGGAGTCGGGAGATTCAAATTATGCGATTGGTAGGAGCAAAAAATAGTTATATCCGCGGACCTTTCTTGTTAGAAGGTGCTTGGATTGGTCTACTTGGAGCTGTTATGCCGGCAGCCCTAGTTTATTTTGCATATAATATTGCCTATCGATCAGTCAATAAAGGTTTAGTGGCGCAAAATCTCTCAATGATTGCACCTAAACTCTTTATTCCGATCATGATTGCCTCTCTCTTTGTTTTGGGAATCATTATTGGCTCAATTGGATCTGTCTTCTCAATGAGACGTTTCTTGAAGATATAAACAAAAGGATTAGCTTAGCTAATCCTTTTCATTCTGTCCTTTTATTTTAAAAATGGATTGAACATTTTTTCATGGGCGATTGTTGTAGCAGGTCCGTGTCCTGGATAGACATCATATTCTTTCGGCAAATGAAGCAATTCTTGTTTGATACCAGTAATCAGCTGGTCAAAATTTCCAGTTGGAAGGTCTGTGCGTCCAATAGATTCTCTAAAGAGAGCATCTCCGGACAGAACAAAATGACCTTCAGGGAAAACAAGTGAGACCCCTCCGATAGAGTGCCCCGGAGTGGGGAGGACATAAAATTTAAAACCATCTAATTCATAATTTTGATGATAACTAAAGAAATGCTCAGCTGGTTTCAAGACAAGTGTTTCGATATCGTTATGGCGATCGAGTCCAGAAAGATTCAACTCAGGTGTATAGAGCCAGCTGGCTTCGCTTTCAGCTACATAGACTGGAGGATATCCAAATGATTCTCGAACCAAATCTAGGCTCATGATATGGTCATAATGGGTATGGGTTAGTAAAATTGCTGAAATAGGCTTTCCGATTTCAGTGATTTTCTTTTGGATTGCTTGAAAGTTACTACCGGGATCAACTAGGATCAGATGACTATCATTTTCTATATAATAGGTATTTTCGTAAGCTAAAGGATTTAATGTTTTATGTACTTTCATGATTTTTCCTCTCTATCTATGATGAGTGTATCAAAAAAATTAAGTTTTAGCAGAAATGAAGCTCAATAATGGAATATCTATCTCTTGTTAAAGCTAGATTATCTAATCTAGAAATCATCTAAGTACTCTCTGGCTTTCATTATTCTAGCCTCGCATCTTGACTGCAAACATGGTATAATTTTGATAAGATGAAACGAAAAAATATGAAGTATGCTATTGTCGATTTAGAAGCGACAGGAACAGGTAGCACCGCAAAAATTATTCAAGTAGGAATTGTCATTCTAGAAAATGGAGAGATTAAGCAGACCTATCAAACAGATATTAATCCTCATGAGGCTTTAGAAGAACATATCAAACAGCTGACAGGTTTGTCTGATCAGCGCTTGAGTCAAGCTCCAGACTTTTCGCAAGTGGCTCGTGAGATCTATGAATTGATTGAAGATGCTGTCTTTGTAGCCCATAATGTTAAATTCGATGCAAATTTATTAGCAGAATCGCTTTTTTGGGAAGGTTTTGACTTATTGTCTCCTCGTGTCGATACTGTAGAGTTGGCTCAAGTCGTGTTTCCAACTTATGAAAAATATGGACTCTCCAGTCTCTGTGAACTGCTGGAAATTCCTTTGGAACAAGCCCATACGGCTATTTCAGATGCTATGGCGACAGCCCTACTATTTTTAAAAATCCAAGAAAAAATTCAAAGTCTACCCAAGCCCTTACTAGAACGCCTTCTTGTCTTGTCTGACAGCTTGATTTATGAGTCCCGCTTGGTGCTGGAAGACTGTTTTGAGAAGATGCCAGATGGAAGAGCTTGTGACTGGCTTGATTGTCACGGTATTTATCTAAAAAAGCAGGCTAAGGTTGGCAAAGAAAGGTATTTATCCAATGATTTTGCTAAGAATATTTCTTTGCTTGGATTAGAAGAGAGACCTGAACAGCAAAAGTTTGCTTCTCTCATAGAAGAGGCCATAAAAAATCCTTTACCTAATTTCTTGCAAGCCCAGGCTGGCTTAGGAAAGACCTATGGTTATCTGCTACCTCTTTTAGCACATTGTCAGGAAAAGATCGTAGTCAGTGTACCGACTAAGATTTTGCAGGATCAAATTGCAATTGGAGAAGGAAGAGCGATTGAAGAAGTTTTTCAAGTGGCCTTTCATAGTTTGAAAAGTCCAAAATCCTATATCAAGTTGGATACTTTTTACCTGAGTTTAGAGCGATTGGATGATAATCGCTTGCTTAACCGTTGCAAGATGCAACTTTTAGTTTGGCTTACTGAAACTAAAACAGGAGACTTAGAAGAAATTGGTCAAGCTCATCGTTACCAAGCTTTTTTTGAGGAGATAGGACATGACGGCCAATTGAGCAAAAAATCTTTGTTTTACGGTGTGGATTTTTGGCAAATTGGTCAGGAAAAAGCGCGGGAGAGCAGAGTATTATTGACTAATCATGCCTACCTGCTCACTCGATTAGAAGATGATAAAAGTTTGATTGAGGGACGTATTTTAGTAGTAGATGAAGCTCAGAAGCTCTTTTTGGCTTTAGAAAGCTTTTCTCAGAAAGCTCTCAAGATGAATCAGCTACTGCAGACAATTCAGCAAGAAATTCCTCATGCCGATTTCCTGCTGGAACAACGTCTACTTGAAAGTCTGCAGTTTGAGTTAGCACAGTTAGTGGAAGTTTTTCATAACGAAAGAGTGAGTGAAGTAAGGGAGAAAACCTTGCTTAAGCTAAGACAGGATCTGTCTGAGCTTCCAGCTCACTATCTTCCAGAATTGCGTGAGATTTTGGATCAAAGGTATGAACAATTTTGGTTGGAAGATGAATATTTTGAACAACATCGAGTAACTAGTCTTCATGCTGCTAGATTATCTTTAATGAATTTTCAGGATTTTCTGCCTGAAAGGGTCCAGCTCTTTTTCATATCTGCAACCTTGGAAATCAGCCGAAAGGTGAATCTAGCTCAGCTACTTGGCTTTCAAGCCTATCAATTTTATCATTTGCCAGCTAAGAATTATCACCAGCAGAGAATTTGGGTGGATAAAGACTTTCCGGACTTGGTTGATTTGCCACTTTCTCAGCATGCCCGATTGATTGCTGAGAGGATTGAAAGTTTATCCAGCTTAAACCTTCCGATTTTGGTTCTGTTTACTTCTAAGGAGCTCTTGTTAGAAGTATCAGAAAACTTGTCTTTGCAGCATTTAGCTCAGTATAAGAATGGAGATGCTAGTAACATTAAACGTCGCTTTGATCGAGGAGAAGCTCCAATATTACTGGGGACAGGTAGTTTCTGGGAAGGAACGGACTTTTCTAGTCAGGATAAAATGATTCAAATCATTACACGTCTACCTTTTGACAATCCGCAAAATGTTTTCACGCAAAAGATGAATCGTCGGCTTCGTCTTGAAGGGAAAAACCCCTTTTATGATTATGGCTTGCCAGTTGCGATTTTACGCTTGAAACAAGCTTTGGGGCGAACAGTACGACATCGCAAACAGCAGTCTGCTGTTCTTATCTTGGATAATCGTGTCTATACCAAGCGATATAGTCGCCAGATTAGAGGAGTCTTGACGAAGACAGCACCAATTGAGCAGTCTTCTTTTGAGCAGATTCTGCAAGATATGAGATTTTATTTTAAAAATAAAACTGTTAAAAAGAAGAACTAGTGAATGGGTGCAAAATTTTGAAGAAAGATAAAATTTCTCCAAATAATCCTCTGACTCAAGTACTTAAATTTTGCTATAATAGAAACATTGAAAAAAGAAGAAGGTTCTGATTAATCATGTTTAAAAAATACATTCCAGGTTTGGGTTTATCATTAGTCATAGCTACGATTGCTACCTGTTTAGGCAAAGCTTTTCCTTTGTTTGGCTCCAGTGTATTTGCAATTTTACTTGGTATTCTGTTGAATCATTTTTGGAAAATTCCTCAGAAATTTCATCCTGGTTTGGCTTTTTCGGGTAAGAAACTCTTGCAGTATTCCATTATCTTACTGGGTTTTAGTCTCTCTATTTCAAAAGTTTCTGCAACAGGCTTATCATCTTTAAAAATCAGTATTCTTACGATTTTACTAGCCTTTTTATCCGCTTATCTTATTGGGCGTTTTTTGGGAATGGGACGAGTCTTGACCTTGTTGATTGGTTTTGGAACAGCTATTTGTGGTGGTTCTGCTATTGCGGCGGCTTCACCGATTTTGGAGGCTAAAGAAGAAGAAATTGCTCTTTCGATTTCAACTATTTTCTTCTTCAATATTTTGGCAGTTTTCATTTTCCCTTTTCTTGGACATCTTATGCAGATGTCAGCCGAGACTTTTGGAACCTGGGCAGGAACAGCTATCAATGATACTTCGTCTGTAGTAGCTGCTGGCTATACCTATGGACAGACTGCTGGTGATTTGGCAACTATTGTTAAATTAAGTCGAGCTCTAATGATTGTGCCAGCTTGTCTCATTTTTGCAGGTGTTCGCTATATTAAGTCCCAGTCATCTAAACAAAAAGTAGATTTAAAGAAAATTTTCCCTTGGTTTATTTTATGGTTTGTCTGTGCATCTCTGATTAGTAGTACGGGTGTTTTACCTGCTTCCTTTATTTCCTTTACAAAAATTCTATCTCAATGGTTGATGGCAATGGCTTTGGCAGGGATAGGCTCTCGGGTCTCTTTTGCCCAGTTTAAACAAGCGGGAGCAGCTCCACTTTTAACTGGTGCCTTTGCTTGGTTTGTTGTTGCAGTATCTAGCTTGATTATTCAGTATTTTTTCTAGATAGGAGTGAGTATGTCTTATTTTAAACCCTCGATTGATTCGCGAGTGGATTATAGTTTAATTTTACCAGTTATTTGTTTATTGATTTTTGGGATCATGGCCATTTATATAGCAGTGAATCATGACTACCCTGCTAGTGCCTGGGCAATAGTTGGACAGCAAATTGCTTGGATAGCTTTAGGGATTGTGATTAGTTTTGTCGTCATGTTTTTTAACACCAAATTTCTTTGGAAGATAACTCCCCTTCTCTACGTTTTTGGTTTAGGTCTCATGGTTCTACCCTTGGTCTTTTATAGCCCGTCTCTTGTTGCTTCGACAGGAGCTAAAAACTGGGTAACTATTGGTGGTACGACTCTCTTCCAGCCGTCGGAGTTTATGAAAATCTCTTATATTCTGATCTTATCGCGTTCAGTTGTTCAATTCAGTCAACGAAATAAAGACAAGATTAGGACGATTAAAATGGATTGGCTATTGATTTTAGAGCTCTTTCTCTATACAGTGCCAGTCTTGATTTTGCTGACCTTACAGAGTGACTTGGGGACGGCTCTTGTTTTTATGGCTATTTTTTCAGGAATTGTACTCTTATCTGGAGTCTCTTGGAAAATTATTCTTCCTATCTTTCTAACGGGCGTTTCACTTTTTCTAGCTTTTATGCTAATTTTTACCTGGGAAGGTGGTAGGGCATTTCTTCACAATCTAGGCATGCCGACTTACCAAATTAATCGGATTTTAGCATGGCTTCATCCTTTTGAATATGCCCAAACAACTACTTATCAACAAGCTCAGGGCCAGATTGCTATTGGTAGCGGTGGAATCTGGGGGCAAGGTTTTAATGTATCCAATTTATTAGTGCCGGTGCGAGAAAGTGATATGATCTTTACGGTCATTGCGGAAGACTTTGGTTTTATGGGCTCGATCTTCCTGATTGCCCTCTACCTTTTGCTTATTTATCGCATGTTAAGGATTACTCTGAAATCGAATAATCAATTTTATACCTACATTTCTACTGGTCTCACTATGATGCTGATTTTTCATATTTTTGAAAATATTGGAGCTGTGACGGGCTTACTTCCTTTAACAGGAATTCCCCTGCCCTTTATTTCCCAAGGAGGCTCCTCTATTATCAGTAACCTAATTGGAGTAGGTCTCTTGCTTTCTGTTAGTTATCAAAATAATCTTTTAGAAGAGCAACAGACAGGATATTCTAGAAGACGAAAGAAAATTATTTTGAAAAAATTAAAATAGGAGGATAGAATACATGACGAAAGTTGCTGTTATACTAGCTAATGGTTTTGAAGAAATAGAAGCTCTCACGGTTGTGGATGTTTTGCGTCGGGCCAATATTACCTGTCATATGCTTGGATTTGAGCAAGCAGTGACAGGTTCTCATGGAATCAGTGTTCAAGCTGACCGATTGTGGCAAGGAGATTTAGATGATTATGACATGGTTGTTTTGCCGGGTGGAATGCCTGGATCTGCTAATCTTAGAGATGATCAGGACCTAATGAAAGCTCTAGCTAAGATGCAGGTAGAAGATAAGTGGATTGCTGCAATCTGTGCCGCTCCCATAGCACTTGAAAAAGCAGGAGTACTGGAGAATAAAAAATTCACCTGTTATGATGGCGTTGAGGAGAGCATTAAGAGCGGGAATTACCTGAAGGAGACAGTGGTCACTGATGGCAAACTTATTACAAGTCGAGGTCCCTCAACTGCGCTTGCTTTTGCTTATGTCATAGTGGAGAAGCTAGGTGGTGATGCGGATTCTTTACGCCAGGGTATGCTATATACAGATGTTTTTGGAAAATAAACTAGAAAACCCATTTATCAATAAGTGGGTTTTTGTGTTTAAAAAATAAATGCGAAATTGATTCTTTATTTTTATTTGGATTAAAAGGATTCTTAACAGTATATTTGACCAATATTAGCGCTTTTTCAGGAAAAATATGGTATAATAAAAGCTATGGATTATCAAGATTATATCTGGGATTTAGGCGGTACGCTTCTCGATAATTATGAAACTTCCACAGCTGCTTTTGTACGAACCTTAGCGTCATTAGGCATAGAATCCAGCCATGATGAAGTATATCAAGCTTTAAAAGTGTCAACGGATTATGCAGTACAACAGTTTGCACCGGGAGTGAACGATTTTTTGAGGTCTTACAAGGCCAATGAAGCTAAGGAACTTCAGCATCCTGTTTTATTTGACGGAGCAAAAGAGCTACTAGAGACTATAATTGAGCAAGGTGGCAGAAACTTTTTAGTCTCCCACCGGGACAATCAGGTTTTAGAAATTATCTCTAAAACAGGAATTGAATCCCTCTTTACAGAAATTGTCACAGCTGATAATGGTTTTAAGAGGAAACCAGACCCAGAATCCATGAATTATCTTAAGGAAAAGTACCAGATTAGCTCCTGCTTAGTTATTGGTGATCGCCCATTAGATATAGAGGCTGGTCAAGCTGCAGGTTTTGCTACTTATCTTTTTGATAGCATGGAAAATCTAAAGAATTATTTACATTTAAATACAGAAAAGGAATAAAATGACAGAAGAAAAGCAACAAGACATCCAATCTCAAGAATATGATGCCAGCCAGATTCAGGTCCTTGAAGGACTTGAAGCAGTTCGTATGCGTCCGGGTATGTATATTGGATCAACTTCTAAAGAAGGTCTGCACCATTTGGTATGGGAAATCGTTGATAACTCTATCGACGAAGCCTTGGCTGGTTTTGCTAGTCATATTCAAGTCTTTATCGAAAAAGACAATTCTATTACAGTTGTCGATGATGGACGTGGTATTCCAGTTGATATCCAGGAAAAAACTGGTCGTCCTGCTGTTGAAACTGTCTTTACGGTCCTTCACGCTGGAGGGAAATTTGGCGGTGGCGGCTACAAGGTTTCAGGAGGTCTTCACGGTGTAGGTTCTTCTGTTGTAAATGCTTTATCCACCCAACTAGATGTTAAAGTATATAAAAATGGTCAAATTCACTTCCAAGAATACACTCGTGGCCAGGTCGTGGCTGATTTGAAAGTGATCGGTGATACAGATCGTACAGGTACAACGGTTCATTTTACGCCAGACCCAGAAATCTTCACCGAGACTGTTGAATTTGATTTTGAAAAACTCAATAAACGGATCCAAGAACTTGCCTTTCTCAATCGAGGCTTGTCTATCTCAATTACCGATAAACGAGATGGTATGGAACAAAGCAAAGACTATCATTACGAAGGTGGGATTGCTAGTTATGTCCAGTACATCAATGAAAATAAGGAAGTAATCTTCGACAATCCTATTTATACAGATGGAGAAATGGAAGATATAACCGTGGAAGTAGCTATGCAGTATACGACAGGCTACCATGAAACGGTGATGAGTTTTGCTAATAATATCCACACACATGAAGGTGGGACACATGAGCAAGGTTTCCGTACAGCCCTAACTCGAGTCATCAATGATTACGCTAAGAAGAATAAACTTCTCAAAGAAAACGAAGATAATCTCACAGGTGAAGACGTTCGAGAAGGCTTGACAGCAGTTATCTCTGTTAAACACCCAAATCCTCAGTTTGAAGGACAAACCAAGACCAAACTGGGAAATAGCGAAGTTGTTAAAATTACCAACCGTCTATTTAGCGAAGCGTTCTCAGATTTTCTTTTAGAAAATCCTGCAGTTGCTAAGAAGATTGTCGAAAAAGGAATTTTAGCTTCAAAAGCTAGAATAGCTGCAAAAAGAGCGAGAGAAGTAACCCGTAAGAAATCTGGTCTAGAAATTTCGAATTTGCCAGGTAAACTGGCGGATTGTTCGTCAAATAATCCTGCTGAAACAGAACTCTTTATCGTAGAGGGAGACTCGGCTGGAGGTTCAGCTAAGTCAGGACGGAACCGTGAATTTCAGGCAATCTTGCCTATTCGAGGTAAGATTCTCAATGTTGAGAAGGCCAGCATGGATAAAATATTGGCCAATGAGGAAATCCGGAGCCTTTTCACAGCTATGGGAACTGGTTTTGGTGCTGATTTTGATATTAGCAAGTGTCGTTATCAAAAATTGGTTATCATGACTGATGCCGATGTCGATGGAGCTCATATTCGTACCTTGCTTTTGACTTTGATTTATCGCTATATGAAGCCAGTTTTGGAAGCAGGCTATGTTTACATCGCTCAGCCCCCTATCTATGGTGTTAAGGTCGGAAGTGAAGTAAAAGAATATATTCAGCCAGGTGCTGATCAAGAAATAAAACTTCAAGAAGCCTTAGCTAGGTATAGTGAAGGTCGCTCTAAGCCTTCAATTCAACGTTATAAAGGTTTGGGAGAAATGGATGATCACCAACTATGGGAAACAACCATGGATCCAGAACACCGCTTGATGGCGCGTGTTTCAGTTGACGATGCTGCAGAAGCAGACAAGATCTTTGATATGCTGATGGGAGATAGGGTAGAACCACGTCGCGAATTTATCGAAGAAAATGCTGTTTACAGTACATTAGATGTATAGAAATGAAGAAATTATATACAAGACTAATGAAATTATGATATAATCATTATGTTTATTCTCAAGTAATAATACGAAGGAGTTTTATATGTCTAACGGACTAATTATTCTAATCATAGTGATTGCAGTAGCTTTAATTCTTGCTTATGTAGCTGCTGTTGTCCTAAGAAAGAGAAATGAGACTCTACTTGATAGTTTGGAAGAACGCAAAGAGAAACTATATAATCTTCCTGTGAATGATGAAGTAGAGGCGATTAAGAATATGCATCTCATCGGTCAAAGTCAGGTGACTTTCCGTGAGTGGAATCAAAAATGGGTTGATCTTTCCCTTAATTCTTTTGCAGATATTGAAAATAATATCTTTGAAGCAGAAGGTTATAACAATTCCTTTCGCTTTCTAAAGGCAAAGCATGCGATTGATAACATTGAAAGTCAGATTAATCTGGTTGAAGAAGATATTGAGTTAATCCGTGAGGCCTTAGCTGACTTAGAAAAGCAAGAAGCTAAAAATAGCGGACGTGTTCTCCATGCTTTGGAATTGTTTGAAAATCTACAAGTTAAAGTAGCTGAAGACACTGAAAAGTATGGACCAGCAGTTCAAGAGATTCAAAAGCAATTGCAAAATATTGAATCAGAGTTCTCCCAATTTGTTACCCTTAATTCTTCTGGGGACCCAGTAGAAGCTGCGGATATTTTGGATAAAACTGAGAACCATATCCTTGCTTTAACTCATATTGTTGATAAGGTGCCAAGTATTGTCACTGAACTAAGAGAAGTTTTACCAGACCAGCTGGAAGATCTTGAATCTGGTTATCGGAAATTGGTGGAAGCTGGATATCATTTTGTTGAAACGGATATCGAGTCTCGCTTCTCACAACTCCATTCTAATATCACTCAAAACTATGAGAATATTGCTGCTTTGGAGTTGGATAATGCCCAATATGAAAATACTCAAATTCAAGAAGAAATCAATGCTTTGTATGACATCTTTACGCGAGAGATTGCTGCTCAAAAAGTTGTTGAAAAATTACAAGAAAACTTACCAGCTTATTTGAAACATACAAAAGAAAACAACCAACACCTTCAAAGTGAGTTGGATCGTTTGTCTAAGATGTATCTTCTATCTGATGAAGAAGATGAGAAGGTTCGTGATTTACAAAGTGAATTGTCTGGATTAGAGGCAGTTGTTTTAGCTACTGTAGAGGACTCAGCTGAAAATAAACAAGCTTATTCGTTAACTCAGGAAGCACTTGAAGCAACTCAAGAGCGCTTGAAAGAAATTGAAGACGAACAAATCACTCTTGGTGAGCGTCTAGAGAGAATTGAAAAAGATGATGACAATGCTCGTCAAAAAGTCAACATCTACATCAATAAGCTTCACACAATTAAGCGCTATATGGAAAAACGCAATTTACCAGGAATTCCAAAGAGTTTCTTAAGTCTCTTCTTTACAGCCAGTGATCATACAGAGGCCTTGCTTACAGAGTTGGAGCAATTGCGAGTAAATATTGACAATGTTAATTTGTTACTTGAAAATGTTACAAATGACATTCATGATTTGGAAACTGAAACCTATCAGATTGTTCAGTACGCAACTTTGACAGAACAGCTTCTTCAGTATTCTAATCGTTATCGTTCCTTTGATCAAAGTATTCAGGAAGCTTTTAATAAAGCTTTGGATATCTTTGAAAATCAATTCGATTACGAAAGTTCATTCGAAGTGATTTCTCAAGCTCTCGAAGTTGTTGAGCCTGGCGTAACAAGCCGTTTTGTTACATCTTATGAGAAAACCCGTGAAAATATTCGTTTTTAAAAGAAGTTCCTTCGGGAACTTTTTTCATTCTCAGCAAAAAGGCTCTTATGTTATAATAGAGGGACAAATGAAAGTGGAAAGTCTATAAAAGAAATGAAAAAGATTAAAAAATATATTACTCTCATTATTCTCGGAGGTGTAGCCGTTTTATCGATAGCATTGATGAATGGTTGGCGTTTGGATGATTATACTATTCCAAAAAACAGAACAAGAGAACAGTATGATTTTGAAGGCACTTTTGAACCGATGTTTAAGTTTTTAGAACAAGAGAAAAAGGATTTTACTGGATTAAAACTTTATACAAGTAGTGTTTATATTAAAGACGGAGACGAAGTGAAAGATTATGAGATTAGATTAGATACTACCCAATCTGACATTAAAGGTGACTATATAATAAAGATAGGGGATAATAAAGAGAGTGTTCCTGTTACTTATTCTAACGGCAAACTAACTTACAGCTCAGAGATAAGTCCTTTATTTGATGAAGAGATTCTTAACTTAGTTGTTCAAAGAAATTATTTTGAATCTTTAGATGTGAAAGAGACTTTTAAGAGTGCAGAAACAGAGCTTCGTGATATCATCTACAAGCCAGAAAATCACTCTGAGCTCTTCAAACATCTCAAAAACAAGTATGATCTACCAGAGGATACTACCTGTCGAATAAGATTAAAACACTCTAGTGGAACAATCTATGGGATTTCAATACTAATGAAATCGAAAGATAAGGCTGTTCAAATAGATTTAATGATATTTAAACAATAGGGAGGATAATTAATAAGTCGGAAGGAGTAAGAGATGAAAACAGTCAAAGGCTTGTTAGTCATGGATGTAGACAGCACCTTAATCATGGAAGAGGGGATTGACCTGCTAGGAGAGGAAGCGGGTGTAGGAGCTCAGGTTGCGGCCATTACCGAGCGTGCCATGCGAGGAGAGTTGGACTTTGAAGCTGCCTTACGTGAGCGGGTCGCCCTTTTAAAAGGTCTGCCAGAGGATATTTTTGCTCGAATTGCTGAAAGGATCCACTTCACACCAGGAGCCGAGGACTTGGTCAAGGAGCTGCATAAACGTGGTTATAAAGTAGGCTTGGTGTCAGGTGGTTTTCATGAGACGGTGGACAGACTGGCTGAGCAGCTTGGAATTGACTATGTCAAGGCAAATCGTTTGGAAATTCAACAGGGTCTTTTGACAGGCCGAGTCTTAGGAGAGATTGTCACTAAGGATACCAAGCTTGCCATGCTAAAAGCATGGGCAGCTGAAAACAATTTAGAATTAAATCAAACGATTGCTATGGGGGATGGTGCCAATGATCTGCCTATGATTCAGGCGGCGGGGATGGGAATTGCCTTTATGGCCAAGCCAATCGTGCGCGAGCAGGCTCCTTACCAGATTCAAGAACGCAACCTCTATCGGGTTATTGATCTTTTAGACAATAGAAAAGAATAGGAGAGAAGTATGCATATCCTAATTGCACCAGATTCTTTTAAGGAAAGTTTATCAGCTGCTCAGGTTGCTCAGGCTCTGCAGAACGGATTTTCTCAGGCCTTGCCAGATGCTAGCTTTGACTTGCTGCCGGTCGGTGACGGGGGCGAGGGGACAATGGCTGCGCTGACATCAGCCTTGGGCTGGACTGAATTTTACCACACTGTGACTGGCCCTTTTGGCCAGCCAGTAAAAATGCCTTATGCTAGGAACGGTCAGCAAGCACTATTTGAGATGGCTGACTTGGTCGGACTCGCCTCTATTCCTCATGAAAAACGAAATCCCTTGGCCATAGAGACCAAAGGATTGGGAGAATTGATTTTGTACCTAGCTGAAGACGGTGTCAGAAAAATTTTAGTGGGTGTTGGAGGTTCGGCCAGTAACGACGGTGGAATTGGATTGGCAGCTGGATTGGGCTATGAATTTTTCGATGTGGGCAATCATAGATTGCGCCCCATTGGCTCGTCTTTGGGAAAGGTCGCTCGAATATCAGCTAAGCAGGTTCCTGCTTTCTTGAAAGAAGTTGAGATTGAGATTTTGACTGATGTTGACAATCCTCTTTGCGGTGAGCGTGGTGCGACAATTGTTTTCGGAGGTCAGAAAGGTCTAGCACCCTTATTATTCTCTCAAGTGGATCAAGCTATGGCAGATTTCTATCAGTTGGTTGATCCTCAGGTGATTGATATGGCTGGAGCTGGAGCCGGAGGCGGAATGGCTGCAGGACTGGTTGCTTTTGCTGGAGGAAAAATCGTTTCGGGTATAGAAACCTGTTTAGATTTACTGGATTTTGATGACAGAGTTAAAAAAGCGGACTTGGTCGTCGTTGGCGAAGGACGAATGGACCGTCAGTCTTTGGCGGGTAAGGCACCTGTTGGGGTCGCAAGACGAACACCTGAAGGTATCCCTGTACTGGCGATTTGCGGAAGTCTGGAAGATGATTTACCGGATTTCCCAGTTGGGAATATCCAGGCAGCTTTTCCGATTATTGCGCGAGCAGATAGTTTAGATAAGATACTAGAGCAGGCGGAGCAAAATTTGATTCGAACAGCCAGAAATATTGGGAATCTACTGAAGATGAAAAAAAGCGGCTAGTCCGCTTTTTTTAGTAGGTATTCAATTTCTTTAACAATCATGCCATTTTCAAAGAAAAAGATGTCACAAGACAGGTCACCAAAATCATTTTTTAAGATGGTCACAATCTGATTCAGATCGGGATTAAGCTGATAATAAATGCAACGAAACTGGACGGGATTGTTTTGGTAGACTTTTTGAATCTTAGTTAGGTAGTCCGCCTTACCTCTTATGATTTCGATTGTGTCACCATGTAATTCCCAGCTAACTTGATCAGAAAGAAAAGTCTGATAGGTTTGCCAATCTCGCCGATTTTCTGCATCAAAAAAAGCAAAAAGTTTCTCTATATTAGTCATCTTATCCAAACCACTTTTTCCAGATAGTTCGCTTTTCCTTTACAGGTTCTTCTACTGGTTGAAACAAGCTAGCAAACTGTTGGTACATATCTTTCTCATCTACCTGGACAAGATGGTCACTGTGGATAATGAGTCCAAATGGAGAAGTTTGGTAATCACCAGAAACAATTGTTGCCTCACAACAAAGATCTTTAGATATTTTCAAATAAAAGATTTGATTGCTAGACTCCACTTCTGGTGAAATTTTGACTAGGACAGGCTGATATTCTTCTACAATTTTGCTGAGTACTTCTTTGAAGTGACTACGAACGAGAGAAGTGTTTGCTTGCTCAATAGAGCAAGAGGCCAGTACTCGTTCCTCAAAAGTTCCTAAAAATTTACGTTGCTCATCAGGGTTAAGTTTGGCACCCCCTTGGGCTTTCTCCATGATTACTTTATTAATATCTGTCATAGGTTTAGTATAGCATAAAGTCGTAGGGGCTGCAAAAATACTTATTTTCATAATATTTCATAAAAATAGAAAAAGCATGCAAAGTGTAAGCGGTTGCTTGATAAATCTAGATTTTTTAAGGTTAAGAGACGATTTTTTCTTGAAAAAAACGCTTATTTAGAGTATGATAGAAGAGTAAATAAAAAAACTCAAAGGAGAGTAAGAAATGTCAATTATTACTGATGTTTACGCTCGCGAAGTCCTAGACTCACGCGGTAACCCAACACTTGAAGTAGAAGTTTATACTGAATCAGGTGCATTCGGACGTGGAATGGTTCCTTCAGGAGCTTCTACAGGTGAACACGAAGCAGTTGAACTTCGTGATGGCGACAAATCTCGTTACGGTGGTCTTGGTACACAAAAAGCAGTTGATAACGTAAACAATGTTATCGCTGAAGCTATCATCGGTTACGATGTTCGTGACCAACAAGCTATCGACCGTGCAATGATCGCTCTTGACGGTACTCCTAACAAAGGTAAATTGGGTGCAAACGCAATCCTTGGTGTGTCTATCGCTGTAGCTCGTGCTGCTGCTGACTACCTTGAAATCCCTCTTTACAGCTACCTTGGTGGATTCAACACTAAAGTTCTTCCAACTCCAATGATGAACATCATCAATGGTGGATCTCACTCAGATGCTCCAATCGCATTCCAAGAGTTCATGATCTTGCCAGTTGGTGCTCCAACATTCAAAGAAGCTCTTCGTTACGGTGCTGAAATCTTCCACGCTCTTAAGAAAATTCTTAAATCTCGTGGTTTGGAAACTGCCGTTGGTGACGAAGGTGGATTCGCTCCTCGTTTTGAAGGAACTGAAGATGGTGTAGAAACTATCATCGCTGCTATCGAAGCTGCTGGTTATGTTCCAGGTAAAGACGTATTTATCGGATTTGACTGTGCATCATCAGAATTCTACGATAAAGAACGTAAAGTATACGACTACACTAAATTTGAAGGTGAAGGCGCTGCTGTTCGTACATCTGCAGAACAAATCGACTACCTTGAAGAGTTGGTTAACAAATATCCAATCATCACTATCGAAGATGGTATGGATGAAAATGACTGGGATGGTTGGAAAGCTCTTACTGAACGTCTTGGTAAGAAAGTACAACTTGTTGGTGACGACTTCTTCGTAACAAACACTGACTACCTTGCACGTGGTATCAAAGAAGGTGCTGCTAACTCAATCCTTATCAAAGTTAACCAAATCGGTACTCTTACTGAAACTTTTGAAGCGATTGAAATGGCTAAAGAAGCTGGATACACTGCAGTTGTATCACACCGTTCAGGTGAAACTGAAGATTCAACAATCGCTGACATCGCAGTTGCAACTAACGCAGGTCAAATCAAGACTGGTTCACTTTCACGTACAGACCGTATTGCTAAATACAACCAATTGCTTCGTATCGAAGATCAACTTGGTGAAGTTGCTCAATACAAAGGTCTTCAATCTTTCTACAACTTGAAAAAATAATTCATTCAGATTGAATGAAGTAAGGATCCCTCAAGCTTGACTTGAGGGATTTTTGAATAAAGTAAAGGGAGACTCGGGAGATGATTTATTTTCTTCTATATATTCTAAGTAGAGAGTGGCCAGCTCTTATTCTCTTGATTGTTGGACTTCTTGTAGCTCATCGATGGAAGTCTAGGAATCTGGCACTTTTAGCGGTTCTTTTATTCTTTTTGGTCACCAGTATATTGTGGAAACCTCAGTTGAGTCCGTGGCTTGCTTTTCTCTTTTTATTCCTCGCTTTCTATTTATTGATTGAAAGATATAAATGGGTTCTTTATCCTGCTCTTGCTTTAGGTTTGTTGCTGTTGGCAGTTTCTCCTATAATTGGCTTTCTTTTTACAATTTATGTTCCAGTAAGCCATTATGCCTATCTTGAGGAAAAAGGGCAGACAGTAGTAGTTCGAGAAGACTACTATGGAGCTTTTTTTAGTGATAGTAATATAGAGATTATAACTTATGGCGAAGGGAAGCTTATACCAGTAAATGTAAAGCAGTATGATAATGTTCCTATGCATGAATTTAATGAAGGCAAAGATGTTAACGAAGATGCTTTTCTTGCTCAATCGCTAACAAGAGAACGATTAGAAGAATTAAAAGACTTTATTAATAAAAGAAATCAGCAAAGACAATAGATTAGCTAGAATCAGAGTATTTATCGATTTCTTGGGAACTTTCCTTGCTTGAATCGATGAAAAGTAGTATGATAAGACACAGATTGTGAGGAGAAATAAATGAAAGATTTTCACTTTGATGCGATTTCAGCATTTGAGAACTACGAAATTGAAAAAATGGAGGATGGCCAAGTCATTGTCACGACCGAAGTGGTGACGTCTTCTCTAAACTATTATGGTAGTGCTCACGGTGGCTACCTTTTTACTCTCTGTGATCAGATTTCTGGTCTAGTCTTGATATCACAAGGTTTAGATGGAGTAACGCTCCAGTCTTCAATTAACTACCTGCGAGCAGGACATGCTGGTGATAAGCTTACTATCTCAGGGACCTGTGTTCATCCAGGACGTAAAACGAGAGTAGTAGATGTGGTTATTAGCAATCAAGAAAAAGAAAATGTCTGCAAGGCAACATTTACCATGTTTGTTACAGGGCAAAGAAAAGAAGAAAGTCAGATTAATATTTAGTACTTAAGTCCCTGTTTTTAAATAGAAACTGGGATCTATTTTTTAAAATGCCTAGCCAGTATCTGAAATTTGTGTATATATAAAAAAGCATCTCTCAATGAGGATGCTTTTTATAGTTTGCTTAAAACAAACCTTTGATTTTATCGATAGCGTCACTGGCCATTTCATTTCCAGCTACTAATTTTTTGGCTTGGTCTAGGTATTCGCCAAGTTTGTCTTTATTATCTTCAACAAACTTTTTAGCTGCATCGAAATCTTTCTTTTCGATCATTTCTTTTACTTGGTTAAATAAATCTAGGGGATTCATAATAGGCTCCTTAGTCATTTTTTCATACGGTAATAATTTAATCAAACTTTTAAATAGAAAGCAAGGAATCTGCTTATTTAAAGGTGACACAGACAGATTCAGGAACATAAAAGTCATGAGAGACTTCTGTTAATTTACCGCTTTCTATATCACGTTTGAAAACTGTCGCATTGTCAGAATCTTGGTGAACAGCAATAATGTAGTTTTGATCAGGTGTGATATTAAAATCTCGTGGATTCTTTCCATTGGTTGGTGTAATTTCGACTAATTCCAAGCTGCCATCCTTGAGAATTTTATAGACAGCGATTGAATCATGTCCGCGATTTGATCCATAGAGAAACTTGCCATCTGCAGAAAGTCTAATAGCAGCAGTACCATTTGCTCCAGTGAAGTCTTCAGGTAGGGTCGAGATAGTTTGTAGGTGGTCAAATTGGCCAACACCATCATAGATAAGAACTTCAATCGTTGAGTTTAGTTCACAAATGAGATATGCCATTTTGTAATAATTATGGAAGACTAGATGGCGTGCTCCAGCACCAGGCGCGCAAGTGTAAGTATCTAATTTTTCCAGTTTCCCATCTTCTGAAAGGTCATAGGTTACCACTTGGTCAGTTCCTAAATCGCATGTAACTAGGTATTGATCAGGTGTTAAGTCAGTGAAGTGAACATGAGCAGAAGCTTGATTCTCATGTGGACCAGATCCTTCATGTGTATCTGAATCTGCTAGCTCCAAACTGCCATCAGATAAACGCTTGTAGACTAAGACTTGGCCCTTATGGTAGTTGGCTCCATATACCAAATCACGCTTTTCATCTACTGCAACATAACAGAGTGGAGCTCCTTCTTCAACGACATGATTTAAAAGCTTGAAATCCTTATCATATGCAGCAATTCCTCCTTGCCCATTTTCAGCCCCCACAGTATAGAGATGATCAGCAGCGTCAAATGCAAGATAGGTTGGACTGGCTTCTTCGGCCACTAGCGCTAAGTTTGACAAAATTCCATTATTTGAGTCAAAATCGGCCTTGTAAAGACCTTTTGACTCCCGTCGGGTATAGGTACCAAAGTAAACTGTTTGTGTCATAATCTTACCTCGTATTGGTGTTTATTAAAGATATTGTCATTATATCATAAAATAGCTTGGATTGGTTTTCATGATAGGATATGCAAAAAATTCAAAAGAATAGTATCAGTTTAAAAAACACAAAAAAAACAGATGGCAGGTAGGAGGGTCTTAGATAGCTTTGTTAGAATAGATTTGTTCAAACAAAACAAAAAGGTTAAAAAGCTGTTTATCTTTGTTGATAAAAACATTTACAACAGATTTTAACCCAATAACTTACTAAAAAGGAGAACATCATGAACTTTAAAAAATTAGCTACTCTTATCGCAGTCTTAGGACTCTCAATTTTATTTTTGGCAGCTTGTGGAAATAAGGATAAGCAAAAAACAGAGACCTTAGATGGCAAGCCAATTGATTACAAGAAGGATGCTGTAGATAAGAAAAACAAAGTGGTTGATGGGAAAGAAGTGACAGAATATACTATGCCAGATGGTAATATTGTTCAAATTCCAGTTGATAATGAAGAAGATACAGATACAGCAGATTCAAGTGCAGAATAATAATGAGTGGTCGTGAGACTTGGAGGCAGTATGTTACGAGGAAAAAAGAAAAATTCTAAAATTATTTTAATCAGTAGTGTAGCTTTATTGACTTGTGCAGCTGTGGGAGGGTACTTCCTTTTGCAGCCAGGTCAAAATCAATCTGTTGTTGTTAACAACAAAGTTGACTCTAAAACAGTTCAAGAAGCTGTGGATGAAGCTAAGAAGAAAAGCTTGGTTTTATCTGGTGAAGTTGCACCGAATAATAGCAGTAAGGTTAAGATCGATCCATCAAAAGGTGAGGTCAAGGAAGTATTCGTCAAAAATGGCGACACTGTCACACAGGGACAGCCTCTCTTTTCCTATGTAACTTCCCAAGAGCTGACGGCTCAATCAGCTCAATATGATGCTCAGGCTAAGTCTAATAGTATTAGTACGGCGCAAAGTAATGCCTCAATTAAGTGGGAGACTTATAATCGTAAATTAGCAAATTTGAACAGCTTGCGTGAAAAATATAATGCGAATAACGATGAGTCCCTACTAGATCAGATCAAATCTGCGGAAGATGAAGTTGCACAAAGTTTAAGCGATGCGAATTCAGCTGATAATGAAGTAAAAAATGCTCAGATTGAAGCGGAAAAAGCTCAGGCAACTGCTCAAACTGAATCAGACCGAATGAAATATGATACAGTAACAGCAGATACAGCGGGCACTATCACTTCTATGAATGAAGACTTACCGACTCAATCAAAAGCTAAGAAAGAAGAAGAAAACTTTATCGAAATCATGGACAAGTCCAAGACTTTTGTAAAAGGGAACGTTAGTGAATTTGATCGCGAGAAATTACAAGTAGGACAAAAAGTTGAAGTAGTTGACCGTAAGAGCCCTAAGAAAAAATGGACAGGTACAGTAACTCAAGTCGGTACTCTTACAGCGGATGCAGCGGCAAATGGTAACAAACAACAACAGGAAAATCCAAATCAAGCTAAATACCCATATAAAGTAGAGTTAGACCAAGCCGAAAATATGCCTTTGATTGGTTCTCATACTTATGTCAATGTTATTGAAAATGCGCCTGAAGCTGGCAAGGTTGTTGTGAATAAATCTTATGTGTTCACAGAAAACGGTAAATCTTATGTTTGGAAAGTAGAAAACAAAAAGATCAAAAAACAAGAAGTCAAGACCAAGGCTCTTAAAGGTTCGCTTATTGAAATCACAGAAGGTTTGAAGATGGAAGACAGTATCTCTAGTGTTAAGAACGGCATGAAAGAGGGCATGGAGGTAGGAGCAGATGTTAAAGCTTAAAGAAATTCATAAATCTTACCAACAGGGCAGTCAGGAATTTCCTATTCTAAAAGGAATCGATCTTCATGTAAAAGAAGGTGATTTTCTAGCTATTATGGGTCCGTCAGGATCCGGTAAATCAACTCTGATGAATATCATAGGGTGCTTGGACAAGGCTAATGCTGGAAGTTATCATATTGAAGGTACAGATGTATCCAATCTATCAGATAATCAATTGTCAGATTTACGAAATCAAAAGATTGGTTTCGTATTTCAGAACTTCAATCTGATGCCAAAATTAACGGCTTGTCAAAATGTGGAATTGCCTTTAACTTATATGAAGGTTCCCAAAAAGGAAAGACGGGAACGGGCAATGGAAATGTTACGTTTGGTAGGCTTAGAAGAGCGGAGCGAATTTAAGCCAATGGAATTATCAGGGGGACAAAAGCAGCGGGTAGCCATTGCCCGCGCTTTGGTTACTAACCCAAGTTTTATTCTAGGTGATGAACCGACCGGTGCCTTGGATACCAAGACCAGCGTACAAATCATGGAACTTTTTAAGCAGTTTAATGAAGCTGGAAAAACAATCGTGATTATTACCCATGAACCAGAAGTGGCTCAAATGTGCAAGAAAACAGTTGTTTTACGAGATGGAAATATTGAACACAAAGAGGTAGAAAGGAATTAAGACATTTATGGAAGATATTTTTGTAGCTCTAAATTCCATTTTATCGCATAAAATGCGCTCAATGCTGACCATGCTGGGAATTATCATTGGGATCGGTGCCATCATTGCTATCTTTTCAATTATCGAAGGAAATACAGAAAATACCAAGAGACAGTTGATCGGTGGCAGTAATAATACCATCAAAGTGGTCTATGACAAGAAGAATGTGATTGACCCTAGTATTCCTGAAAAGGCTCAGGCAAAAAAACCTGGTTACATCCCTTTCATGGGTGAAGATATACTGAATAAGATTCGAGAAATTCCTGGTGTTAAAAATGCTCTTTTAACCTATGGAACGGATGACAAGATTTATCATCTGGAACAAAAAACATCTGGTAAGGTACAGGCTGTTTCTCAAAATATTGCAGAAATCAAGAAAATGCGGACCGTAGAGGGTGCAGATTTTTCGGATCCTGCTTTTCAAAACCAAGAGCAGGTTACTTATCTGGAAAAATCTCTCTATGATAGTCTCTTTCCAAATGGAAATGGTATTGGAAAATACATTGAAGTCAAGGGAAGTCCTTTCAAGGTAATTGGTGTTTTTGAGTCTACGGAACAAAGTGGCTTGACAGCGGGAGCTGATCGGGTTGCCTATATTCCACTCCAACAATGGCACAGACTTTTTGAGGAGTTGAATGTTAATCCAGAGGTGACAGTTCAAACCTATAAAGCAGATGACCTGAAGAAGGTGGCAAAAAAAGTTGGAGATTATCTCAATCAACAAGTTCCTAGTTCTGATTATATGTTTGGGGTGCTAAATTTACAGGAATTTGAACGTCAATTGGATAATTTGAACCAATCAAACTTTGTACTTTTGGCAGGGATTGCCAGTATTTCCCTTCTGGTTGGAGGGATTGGTGTTATGAACATCATGCTAGTCTCTGTTACAGAAAGGACTCGTGAAATTGGTATTAAGAAGGCTTTGGGAGCAAGACGAAAAATCATTCTCAAGCAGTTTTTGATTGAAGCAGTTATCTTGACCTTGATGGGTGGATTTATAGGAGTAGTGGCTGGAATCCTATCTGGTTTTGCTATTACCCAGTCATTGGCTTATCCTTACATTCTTTCCCTCTTCTCAGTCTTTGTAAGTTTGCTATTTTGTTGTATAATAGGGGTAGTATTTGGATTGCTACCAGCCGTCAAGGCGTCCAAGCTTGATCCAATCGAAGCTTTGCGCTTTGAATAGAAGTAATAAGGAGTCGTTATGTATAAGATTTTGGTCGTAGAAGATGATACTACTATCAACCAAGTCATATGTGAATTTTTAAAAGAAAGTAACTACAGTGTTACGCCGGTTTATGATGGCGCAGAGGCTCTACGTCAGTTTGAAGAAGAGACTTTTGATTTAGTCATTTTAGATATGATGTTGCCATCCGTTAGTGGTTTAGATGTTCTCAAGGAAATCCGTAAGACATCGCAGATCCCAGTCATGATTTTAACTGCTCTAGATGATGAATATACCCAGCTAGTGAGTTTTAATCACTTGATTAGCGATTACGTGACTAAGCCTTTTTCACCCCTCATTTTGGTGAAAAGAATAGAAAATATTTTACGTCGGACTGCTGTTTATTCTGAAATTGTCATCGGTGACTTGCGCGTGGTTTTAGAAGATTGTACGATTTTCTGGCAAGGAGAAAAGCTAGCTCTGACCAAGAAGGAGTACGAAATTCTAGAAGTTCTTGCTAAACGTAAGGGCCATTTAGTGACAAGAGACCAGCTTATGAATACTATTTGGGGCTATAGTGAGCTAGATAGTCGTGTCTTGGACAATCATATCAAGAATATTCGCAAGAAAGTTCCTGGAATTCCTTTGTCAACCATTACTGGTATGGGCTATCAATTGGGTGGAGATCAGGCGTGAAGATTGTAAAAAAGAATTTCCTGCTGACCAGTTCGATTATCTTTGTTGTTGTCACAGTAGTGCTTGCTAGTCTCTATTTTGCTATGCCAATCTATTATGAGCAAGTAAAGAGTAGAGAAGCTAATCATGAATTTGAACAAGTAACTCAGCAAATGAAGGGGAAGTCGATTGACGAAATGAAATCTCTTCTCACTGATTATAGTCATAAAAATAATCGTATCTGGTTTAATTTGACAGATGCCAAAGACCAGGTCGTTTACCCGACTGTTGAAGTAAGTGAGACCCAAGATTCCTTACAACTAACAATCCTTCCTACCATGGCTGATGGAACAGCTAAGCATAAAAGTATCAGTAAGAAGCTTAAAACATCTGATGGAAAAATCTTGACCCTGCAGGGAGAATATTCTCTGCAGCCCGTCAGTGATGCCAGTCATATTTTGCTCAATCTATATCCTTTTGTTTTAGTCGTATCCCTTAGCCTAGGAGGACTTTCTGCCTATCTTTACAGCCGGACCTCTAGTCAGCGGATAAAGGATATATCGGCTGCAACTCGTCAGATGACCAGTTTAGCGCCAGATGTTGTTTGTGTAGCTAAAGGAAAGGATGAAATCGCTGAACTCGCTCAGGATATCAATCACCTTTATGCTAACTTGCTGACAAGTATGGAAGCGTTGAAAGTGGAAAATGAAAAGGTTGCTGAGAGTGAAAGGGAGAAGGCTGAGTTCCTTCGTATGACTTCCCATGAGCTGAAGACGCCAATAACCAGTATGATGGGAATGATTGACGGTATGATATACGGCGTAGGGGAATTCAAGGATCGAGATACCTACCTTCATAAATGTCGAGAAATTTTAGAAGAGCAATCCGCTCTGGTTCAGTCCATCTTAGCTATCTCTAAAATGGAGATGGGAACAGAGGTGACTGAGGAAGTCTTTTCATTGAAGCAGGTTCTAGAAGAAAATCTCGGCGCCTACAAACTGATGGCAGACATGAGGAACTGATAGTGCCAAGTTAGTTTAGAAGAGGCTGAGATGAAGGGCAATAAGATCTACTTGGTCAAGGCGATCAAAAATCTCATTGATAATGCTTTTAACTATACTGTTCAAAATGGGAAAATATCAATCCGCCTTGAAGAACACCTCTTGTTCATTGAAAACCAGGCTGAGCGTGTTTTAGATGAGACTCAGATCCAGCAGATCTTTCAACCATTTTACAGGCCGGATTATAGCCGAAACCGGAAAGATGGAGGGACTGGTCTGGGACTCTTTATCGTTCAGCAAATTTTGGATAAGCATCAGTTTGCATATAAATTTGAAGCTGTTGATGGCAAATGGATGCGATTTAGCATTTCCTTTTAAATGAAGCCTATCAAAGTCTCAGACAAGCAGGAAGAAACTTTACAATCTAATAAGAACACCACAAACAATGTGGTGTTTTAATTTTTTTTATTATGTGCAAAAATAGACAAAAATACATTGACAGCGCTTACATATAGTGTTAGAATGAAGCTGTACTTTGCTGAAGAATAATAGTAAGAGGCCCTTAGAAAGCCTCTTTGACTGTAGTTAAATTTATGTCATTGGGATATATTTGATTAAGAAATATTTTTCAGTAAAAAGTCAGCCATATGAGAATCCGATTAGCAGTTTGGCTCCATTCATCAGTAGCCTTCCTAGCCAATCTTTTGCATCGCGGAACTAACTGGCTTTTAAAATAGTGTATTACAGTTTAATTTACTAATTGTTTCTCCTCTTCAATGATCTTGCTTTCTTTTTAATTTTAAGAAATAGAGCAGATATTTCCAATAAGGAGGGGGAGTCATCTTGCCTTTTTAAAAAAGGCGTTTTATAAAGTGAAAGAGGGGTGGAGCGCTTCAAGCTTTTGAAAGTCCTGAATGTATTTAAAAATTTTTTCGTTATTTGTTTATCAAACGGCAGTGAAGGAAATTGTATCTACTAGCCTTGACTGCTGATTTTGAAAACATGGTATAAGGAGTCATTTTATGAAAAAATCAACCATTGTTTCGATTGTAGCTGCAAGTTTATTGATTAGTCCTCTTGTTTTGGCGCGTCACGTTCAAGCAGATGAAGTTGGCTCAAATAGTGTTGAGCCAGTGTTAGCGACCAGTACGGATCAAGAGTCTAGTCCCGATAAATCGGTATCTGAGCAAGTAGCGTCAAGTGAGAATGCTGAAGTTAATAAGGAAAGCTCTACTGAAGGTGTAGGGCAAAAAGCGGTCGTTGAGGAAGCAATCGATTCCAATCAATCTATAGGTGAGAAGGAAAATCATTTCGATAAAGCAGTCCCTGAGTCTTCAAATGTGTCGGATAAATCAGCTACGGACAAGGGAGCGGTTCCTGAAAAGCCAGTAGCAGATACTGGTAGTGATACTGAAAAGAAAGTTGATCCAAGAGAAGAGAACAATTCAGCAACTGTAACTTCGAATAAAGAGCCAGGAAATGATAGAAGTGCTACTAGAGTGTCTAATCCACCTAAGACGACCTTAGCAGACTTGTCAGAAGTAACTGGTCAAGCAAGGACTGAGGAAGATTCTAAGAAGGAAGCAACAATCAGCGAAGCTGTTAATCAACTTTTGAAATGGGCATCGACAAAAGAAGGACAAGTTGGTTCAACTGACCAGGATCGTTTAGCCTTCGCTAAGAGTCTAGGAATGATTGACCAAAAGGCGAAAGGATCCGATCCAGTTACAGACCTTGTTACTATGGTTGCTGCAGCGAAAAAACTCCATGCTGCTTACAGAGCAGAGCGCAAGACACCTCTCTTTATGAATGGTAGAGCACAGCCTATTTTCCCATTTACTCGTGGTGATGATCCTGAACATTATTCATATGAGAATAGTGATATTGTCCGTTATGTTGTTTATGTTGAAACGGACTATGATACAGATGGAGATGGGAAACCAGACTTGGTAAAGACTTTCGTCCAAGTTCCAAAGGCTGCTGTTAAAGGTGATTATAAAGCTCCGACAATCTTTGAAGCTAGCCCATACGTTGCAGGTACGACAGAAGAACGTACCCTAGAAGGGCTGGGTCTCAAAGAAGGTGGCAAATTTGATATGGCTAAGCTCTATACCAAGCCAGACAAGAGAAAAGCAGTCAAAGAAGTTTCGACAGAAGAGGTTGCAAAAGCGACTAAACCTAAGGATTGGTACTATGTCAATCCACGTGAAAGTTCTGATGATTATACTCATTATGATTATGAAAACCTGAACTGGTACAATTATTACCTAGTCCGTGGTTATGCGGTTGTAACAAGTAGTGGACTGGGCTCAAAAGGTTCAGATGGAATCAATACAACAGGCTCTGATTTGGAAGTTGCTGCCTACAAGAGTATTATCGAATGGTTGAATGGCAAACGCAAGGCTTATGCAGATAAAACAAGCAATCGTGAGGTCAAGGCGGATTGGTCGAGTGGCAATGTTGCCATGACTGGTTTGTCTTGGGCTGGAACAACTACTTTTGGAGTTGCGTCTACTGGTGTAGAAGGTCTTAAAACAATAGTACCTGCAGCGGGAATTGCCAGTTGGTATGATCACTTTAATAGTCAAGGTTCTCCTCTTGATACAGGTGCTTCAAATGATCTATCTTGGTTGTCTGTTTATACCTCTGGTAGGATCTTAGACAAGGATGACTGGGATAAAATTAAAGACTACTATGCTGCTTATATCACAAAACTCAACGAGCTGCAACACAAGGATGGTCATAATTATAATGGAGAATATGCTAAGCGTGACTATACCTTAAATGCAGCCAATCTAAAAGCTGCTCCCTTGCTGATCCAAGGGCTTAATGATGATAATGTCAAACCAAAACATTTTGAATTAATGCTAGAAGCATATAAGAAGGCAGGTATAGATCCAAAAGTATTGCTCCACCAAGGAAATCACGTTTATCCATCTACTCGCTGGGCAGGAACTACAGTGGCTGGTCAAGCATTTAATGATTTAATGAATCAATGGTATAGTCATTATTTATTCGGTCTTCAAAATGGCATCGAACATCTTCCACAGGTGACTGCTCAGGACAACCTAGATCCAACCAAGTGGCGTCGATTTGATAAATGGGAAACAGACAATAAAATCACTGCTCGTGCCTATTCCAAGAGAGAAGATGTGACCGTATCTAGTGATTTTTATGGCACAGGTGAAAATTGGACTACGAGAAACCAAGACGCAGCCTTTCATTCATCCGCCGTCAGTGCTTCATATGCAGCTCCTGTCGATCGTGATATTACCATTAAAGGCCATATTCCTCTTCATTTTAGTGCGGCCTTCTTGAAAGGTGATAAGAAGCATGCCCATGTCAGCGCGACTTTGATGGATGTATCTGATGAGGAATTTGATGTTGTCAAAGAAGAAATCACTTATGATAAGAACGGTTATAGTACTCGTACACTAGAAAAAGAAACGGTTGATGAAAAAGGAGATTGGCATGGTAGCAATCTAGACAGTCTTCCGGTTAAAGAATACAAGACGCATAAAGTGAAAAGTGTGGTTATTTCTAGAGGCTGGATGAACTTGGCTAACCCAGATTCAGGTTTTAATTCTGCAAGTTCTAGTCATTCAATCGATCTAAAAGAAAATGAGTACCACAACTACACTATGTACTTGCAGCCAAACTTGTATACTGTTAAAAAGGGTCACCGTCTGGTCCTAACCTTACATGCTTTTGATCCAGACTACATTTATTATGCTGATCCGTACGAAGTCAAGTTTAAGACAGATTCTATTTCTGCAACGATACCAATTGTAGAAGAAAGTCAATCTCTCTTACTTCGTTATCAGCCAAATGAGAAAGATACCGAGTACGCTAAGTTAGCAGACCGTATTCTAGCAATTGCTAAAAAGAACCCTGCAGTAGAAAAGGACAATCAGCAGGACAAGGGAAGTGGCTCTGATCTTAAGCCAGGAGGACAAATGGATCAACAACCACCAGTAGGACGGGACTCTATGGAATTCCGTAAGGAACAAAAGGTTGAAATCGCTAATCTTGAACACAAAGAAAATGATGCTTCTTCAAAAGAAGTGGCTCTTTCAAGAGAAGCAAGACTTCCTGAAACTGGTCAAAAAGAAAATTCTTGGTCAATCTATGGTATGCTAAGCTTACTTTTAGCCGGCTTGTGGAAAGTGATTAGTGGACGTAAAGAAGAGAAATAATAGGATTGAATCATTTTATTTACACTTGGCTTTTCACTTCTTGCTTACTAGATTAAATTCTAAGCCTAAATAGGAAATACCGAACTCTAGAGAATCTTCAGTAGTTTGGAGCAAACCGTTTCTTATAGAAAAAAGACTGGTTTTGCAATCTAGTTGATAAATCGCACCCTGAAAGTTAGAAATAATCTAACCTTCGGGGTGTTTTCATTTGAAATATTCTAAGCTGGTTGAAGTTTCTGCTGTTTAAAAAAGTAGGAAAAATAAGTAGATGCAAAACGTCTCATCTAGTTGTTAGGGGATGAAAAAGGATTAGTTGAATGTGTATAGCTAAGAGTCAAATCCCTTCAAAAATGATATAATAAACCTATATTTTCTAGAGGAAAAGGCAGGCTATGAAATTACTTTATACAGATATTCGCCATTCTTTGACCAAGGTTTTAGTGGCTGAGGCTGAGAGTTTGGTGGTGGCTGGTAAGCGAGTCTTTTATATTGCGCCAAATTCGCTTTCTTTTGAGAAGGAGCGGGCGGTTTTGGAGTGCCTGAAGAACAAGGCATCCTTTGCTATTACGGTGACGCGCTTTGCCCAGATGGCTCGGTATTTTGTCCTCAATGATGTCCGGAAAGGGCAGAGTTTGGACGATATTGGTCTGGGAATGCTAATTTATCGGACCTTGACAGAGTTAGATGATGGAGAGCTTAAGGTCTATGGTAGGATTAAGAAGGATCCCCAGTTTATCCAGCAGCTGATGGATCTTTACCATGAACTGCAGACAGCCCAGATGTCCTTTGAGGATTTGGAATTTCTTGAGGAGCCTGAGAAGGGGGAGGATCTGGTCAAGATTTTTACAGCTGTGGCTACGGCTCTAAATAAGGGTGATTTTGATTCATCCTCTCAGATTGCGACTTTTGCCCAGCATATTCTGTCAGGTGATACAGATGAGGAATTGGAGAATCTAGCTCTGGTCATTGATGGCTTTACGCGTTTTTCTGCTGAAGAGGAATACCTGGTCGGTCTCCTACATCGGAAAGGTGTGGAGATTGTTATCGGGACCTATGCTAGCCAAAAAGCCTATCGAGCAGCCTTTCGTGAGGGCAATCTCTATCAGGCCAGCGTGGATTTTCTGAGAAAGCTGGCCGAGGACTATCAGGTCAAGCCTGACTATATCCCTCATGCGGAAGCAGAAGATGCCTTTGGACGGATTTCCAATATCTTGGAGAGTCGTTATGACTTTTCAGAATCAACGGTGAGTCTGAGTGATCTAGACCGCTCCCAGCTTCAAATCTGGGCTACTATGAATCAGAAAGAAGAGCTGGAGTATGTGGCTAAGTCCATCCGACAGCGGGTTCATGATGGGGCGCGTTATAAGGATATTCGCCTGCTTTTGGGAGATGTGGAAGCCTACCAGCTTCAGCTCAAGACTATTTTTGACCAATATCAGATTCCCTACTATCTGGGTCGGAGTGAGTCGATGGCGCAGCATCCGCTGGTCCAGTTTGTCGAATCTTTGGAGCGGCTAAAACGCTATAATTTCCAACTGGAAGACCTGCTCAATCTCTTAAAGACGGGGCTCTATGGCGATTTGACTCAAGAAGAGCTGGATCATTTTGAGCAATATCTGCGCTTTGCGGACATTAAGGGGGCAGGCAAGCTAGCCAAGGATTTCACGGCCAATAGCCAAGGGAAATTTGACCTAGACTGTCTCAATCATATTCGTCGCCGAGTCATGACTCCGCTGCAAGACTTTTTCAAATCCCGCAGCCAGACGGCATCGGGACTCTTAGCTAAGTTTACGGAGTTCGTACAAGCAGCTCGTTTGTCTGACAATTTGACAGCTCTGCTGCAGGGAGAAAGTCAGCAGGAGCAGGAGCGTCATGAGGAAGTCTGGAAGGCTTTCAGCCATGTCTTAGAGCAGTTTGCTCAGGTTTTTGCAGATAGTAAGGTCAAACTAGACGACTTTCTGGCCTTGGTCCTCTCAGGCATGCTTTTGTCCAACTATCGGACAGTACCGGCGACGGTAGATGTGGTCAAGGTCCAGTCTTATGACCTGATAGAACCTTTAGCCGCTCCTTACGTCTATGCAATCGGACTGACTCAAGAGCGTTTTCCGAAAATCGCGCAAAACAAGAGTTTGCTCAGTGATGAAGATCGGGCTCGGCTCAATGACGCAACGGATTCTCAGGCGGAACTGCAGATTGCTAGCTCAGAAAATCTCAAGAAGAATCGCTACACAGCGCTGTCGCTGATGAATTCTGCTACCAAAGAGCTGGTCTTGTCTGCGCCGGCCTTAGTCAATGAAGTAGAGGACAGCATGTCGACCTATCTATTGGAATTGACTGCAGCACCGCTGTCCTTGCCCATCATTGTCAAAAAGCCTCAGGCTTCCAGTGACGATATTGGTAGCTACCGAGCTCTCTTGTCTCAGATCATCGAGCTTCATCAAGAGGAGATTGACCGAGAGTGGACAGCAGAGGAGAAAACTTTTTGGGCGGTGGCTGTGCGGGTTCTCCGCAAGAAGTTAGCAGCAGAAGGCATCAGTATTCCGCAAATCAGCAAGGAACTGAAAACGGAGTCTCTGCAACCGGAAACTCTGCAAGCTCTTTATCCAAAAGATCAGCCTCTCCGACTTTCAGCCTCTGCTTTAAACGAATACTTCAAAAATCAATATGGCTATTTCATCAAATATATTTTAGGATTACAGGAAGAGTGGACTATTCATCCAGATGCTAGAAGCCACGGAAATTTTCTGCATCGAATTTTTGAGAAAGTACTTCAGGAGAATACTAGTCGAGACTTTGACCAGCGACTAGAAGTGGCAATAGACGAAACCATGCGGGAGACTGAATTTGAAAGTCTATACAATGAATCTAGCGAGAGTCTCTTTACTCGTCAATTGCTACTAGATACTGCTAAGTCAACTGGTCAAGTTCTGGCTCAGTCAGCTGGGATTGAAACGATTGGAGAAGAAACAGTCTTTGGGAACAGTAAAGAGCCTTTCCTTATCTTGGAAGATGGCAGAGCTGTTAGTGTTCGAGGCAAGGTGGATAGAATTGACCGATTGCTAGCTGATGGGAGTATGGGAGTCGTGGACTATAAGTCTAGCGAGACTAAGTTTAGCTATGAAAAATTCTTTAATGGTCTGAATTCTCAGCTTCCGACTTATCTAGAGGCTATCCAGGAACTCCAAGGTCAGCAGGAAGGTAGAGATCTTTTCGGTGCCATGTACTTGCAAATGACAGAGCCTATTGTTGCCCTTAAAGATACCAAAGAGCTAGGAGATGCGGTCAAGGAAGTTGCGAAAACCATGCAGTACAAGGGACTCTTTTTAGCAGATAAGCTGGCCTCTTTGGGTCCTGTTTATGAAAAGAGCAAGGTTAATAGTCTCAGTCAAGAAGAACTGGCTATTTTACTAGCTTATAATGAAATTCTCTATAAAAAAGTAGCTAAAGGCATTCTGGCTGGTCACTTTGAGGTTAATCCCTATACAGAAAATGGCCGGAATATAGCACCTTATGTCGATCAGTTTAAGGCTATTACCGGCTTTGAAGCCAATCGCCACCTAGGCCAAGCCAGACAGTTAGATAAATTAGATTTGAGTAAATTTGAAAAACGTCCAGTTGGTGAGAAACTGCGCCAAGCATGGATAGAAAAGATGAGGGAGGAGTTGAAAAAATGAGGAAGAAGTCTTTTTTAAGCCCAGAAGAAATCAGTCAGCTACAGCATTTTGAAGCCACTTCTAATAAGGAACAAAAACGAACTGCTGAGCAGATTGAGGCTATTTATTCCTCAGGTCAAAACATCCTAGTCTCTGCATCAGCTGGGTCAGGGAAAACCTTTGTCATGGTTCAGAGGATTATTGACCAGATTCTCCGTGGAGTGTCCGTCCAGGAACTCTTCATCTCAACCTTTACCGTAAAAGCGGCTGGAGAACTCAAGGAGCGTCTAGAAAAAGAGTTAAGTAAAGTCCTCAAAGAAAGTCAGGATGAAGAACTTAAACAACACCTAGCCCAGCAGTTAGCGGCTATTGCCACGGCTGATATTGGGACCATGGACTCTTTTACACAAAAGCTTCTCAACAAGTATGGTTATCTCCTGGGCCTGGCCCCAAATTTTCGTATTCTCCAGTCAGCTAGTGAGCAAACTATGCTACAAAATGAAGTCTTTCAGCAGCTTTTTGAACAATATTATACTGGTGATCAGAAGGATATTTTTGAAAAGTTAGTCAAAAATTTCACGGGCAAGAAAAAGAACACCTCTGGTTTTCGCCAGCAAGTTTACGCCATTTACCAGTTTCTCCAATCAACCAGCAATCCTCAGAGATGGTTGCAGGACTTTTTCCTTAAAGGCTATGAAGAGACAGATTTTTCTCGCGAGAGAGACAAAATTTTACAGCAAGTGAAAGGTGCTCTTTTTGACCTTGAAGATTTTTTCCGTTTTCACTTGGATCATGAGGGACGTGAATTTGCGGGAGCTAAATACCAAGAAAATGTGTTGCTTGCGCTAGATAAATTGGGGAGTTTGCAGGAATCGTCCTCTGAGCAGGACTATTTCCGTGTCTTAAAAGACGTGGTTCTTCTATCACGGGCTAGCGGTGGCCGAGCCTTGACCATCACTACTCGCAAGGAAGAATTAAAAGAGTTAGCTGATACCTTTAACCAAGGACGTAAAGAAAGAATCGAGCATTTGCGAGGTCTTGAGTCCAGCCTTTATCAATTTGAGTTCCTTGAGAAGTACCAGGATGACAGTCTGCCTCTCTTAGATTTGCTACGTGATTTCATGAGTGACTTTACTCGAACTTATCTAGAACGTAAAAAAACTGAGAATGCTTTTGAGTTTGGGGATATCAGCCATTTTGCGATACAGATTTTAGAGGACTTCCCACAGGTAAGAAGCTTTTATCAAGAGCGTTACCATGAGGTCATGGTTGATGAGTACCAGGACACAAACCACACTCAGGAGCGAATGTTGGAGCTCTTATCTAACGGCCATAATCGATTTATGGTGGGGGATATCAAACAATCCATCTATCGTTTTCGTCAAGCAGATCCTCAGATTTTCAATGATAAGTTTCGGCTTTATCAAGCAGATCCAAGCCAAGGGAAACTGATTGTCCTCAAGGAGAATTTCCGTAGTCATGTAGAGGTACTGGAAGCAACCAATGATGTCTTTAAGAGACTGATGGATGAGCAGGTCGGGGAAATTAACTATGATGAGACCCATTATTTGGTGGCGGGAAATCCGACGAAAGCATCACCTAATCCAAAAAATAGGGCTGAATTCCTCCTTTATGATTCGACGGTAGCAAGCGAGGAACTAAGTGAGGAAAGTATCTCTGCTGGAGAAGTGTCTCTAGTTATTAAGGAAATCATTCGCCTGCATGAGGAAGAAGCGGTTGCCTTTAAGGACATTACTCTTTTAACGGCTTCTCGGACTCGAAATGATATAATCTTGGCTGAGTTTGACAAGTATAATATCCCTCTTGTACCAGATGGAGGAGAAGACAATTACCTCCAGTCTGTCGAAGTCATGGTTATGTTGGACACCTTGAGGACTATCAATAATCCTCTAAATGATTATGCCTTGACAGCCTTACTCAAATCAGCAATGTTTGACTTTGGAGAAGATGAGCTGGCTCGAATAGCGCTACAGAAAAGTCAGGAAAAATCGCAGGAAAATCTCTATGAGAAGTTAGAAAATGCCTTGACTAATCAAGGATTGCATCCAGACTTAATCTTGCCAGACCTTAAAAAGAAACTAGTGCTCTTTCAAAAGACACTCTTATCGTGGAGAACCTTTGCTAAAACTCATTCTCTGTACGATTTGATTTGGAAGATTTATCAAGACCGCTTTTATTATGACTATGTTGGTGCCTTGCCCAATGGAGCCCAGCGTCAAGCCAATCTCTATGCCCTCTCACTCAGAGCTAATGACTACGAGAAATCAAGTTTTAAAGGCCTGTCTCGATTCATTAGCATGATTGATAAAATTTTAGAGAACCAGCACGATTTGGCTAGCGTTCCTTATGCTGCACCGCAAGATGCGGTTCATTTGATGACAGTCCACAAGAGTAAGGGACTAGAGTTCAAGTATGTCTTTCTGCTTAATATGGACAAGGCCTTTAACCGCCAAGATACCAGTTCTAGCATTATCTTGAGTCGTAAAAATGGGATTGGGATTAAATATATCGCTGATGTAGAGGTTGAATATCCAGAAGAAGTAAAAACAAGATCAATCCGTTTGTCAATGGACACGCTACCCTACCAGCAAAATTTAGAAGAGATCAAGCTAGCAAGTCTTTCTGAGCAGATGCGCTTACTTTATGTAGCTATGACACGGGCTGAAACCAAGCTTTACTTAGTTGGAAAAGGTAGTCAAGAAAAACTTGAGAAACGAAGCTGGGGACAGGTCGAAGAGGGGCGTTTATCAGCTTCTATCCGTAGTCAGCTAACTTCTTTCCAAGATTGGATCTATGCTATACAGGCTGTTTTTTCAGAAGATCACCTTGCTTTTGATTTGAGATTTGTCAGTGACGAAGATTTGACTGCTGACAAGATTGGCCAGATCCACCATTCAAATCCCTTTGATGCGGATGATTTGACAGACAACCGTCAGTCCGATGATATCGGCAGGGCTCTGGATATCTTAGAAAGTGTAGATCGACTAAATAGCCAATACCGCTCTGCTATTGAGCTACCTAGTGTGCGAACGCCAAGCCAAATTAAGAAGTTCTATGAGCCGATTATGGACACAGAAGGCCTGGATATCATTGATGAGCGAGTAGCTTTTCGGCCTCAGCCTAACTTCGACTTACCTGATTTTAGCCGGAAAACCAAGGTGACCGGAGCCCAAGTCGGTAGCGCTGTTCATGAACTTATGCAAAGGATTCCTTTAGATCAGAAGCCGGACTTGTCTGTTTTAAAATCAAGTCTAAAACAGGTCCAAGCAGAAGAGTCTGTGAAAAAACAGATTGACCTCAACAAGATTGCAAGTTTCTTTGAGACTCAGCTTGGTGAAATCTTGCTAGCTAACTCAGATAAGTTGCATCGAGAAGCGCCTTTTGCCATGCTTAAGAAGGACGAAACCAGCGGTCAGGAATTTGTTCTTCGGGGGATTCTGGATGGCTATCTGCTCTTTGAGGATCGGATTATCCTCTTTGACTACAAGACGGATAAATACAAAGAGCCATCTGAGTTGATTGCTCGCTACCGAAGCCAGCTAGACTTATACGCTCAAGCTCTCAGTCGTTCTTACGGTATTTCTCAGATTGAAAAATATTTAATTCTGCTGGGCGGTGAGAAGCTTCAGTTGCTTCAGGTGGACTGATTGGTTGGTTAATTTCAGAAAGGAAAGAATTAGATGGAGCAGTTAGAACGAATTCAAAAAATGGAAGAACATCTGAATAAATATGCTCAAGTCCTAGCAGATGCTCAGAAAGCTCTAGATCAACTGGAGCGCTGCCAGTCAGATTATATCCAGCTGAGGGACTACTATACTGGTCAGAAATTTTTTGATGATTTAGAATACTCAAATAGTCCAGATTTCCCTGAAAATATAGCTTGCGGTGTCTTAAGCGAAGATGCTGTCTATGACCTAATGGGGGAGCATTTTGAAACAGCGATTAGTCTGCTGGATTTGTCCAGTTCCATGCTAAAAGAACGATAGTATGTTTTAAAAATACAAATAAAATTAATAATTTTCATTTTTCTCTTGCTTTTTATTTAAAATTCATGTAGAATATTCAACAATAAATTGAAAGCGATGAGAGAAAAAGTCTAAGACAAGAAACAGAGAGTGCCTATTGGTGAGACGGCATCCAATCCTTAGACGACACATTCTTGAGTGCGGGTGCGAAATTTGTCAGTAGACCGAGACTAGTATCCGACGGCTGATTACCGTTATCAATCTGGAGTCTCGTACTCCCAGAGGGTCCTCAGGCGACTGGGGTCCGAATAAAGGTGGAACCACGTGTCAACGTCCTTGCAAAGTTTTTTTGCGAGGGCTTTTTATTATATTTAAACCAGAAGATTCCCCTATTTTCCTTTAGCAAAGCGGTAAATTTCGTCTTTCATTTATTGGAAGATCTAAAAGATAATCAGAGTCAGATAATGGCTAGTGTGTGAAAGAGAGGTGGCAAGATGGTTAAGCTAAAAGGTCTCAGGCAGATCAATCCTTATGTAGCGGGGAAGCAGCCCAATGAGCCAGACATGATTAAGCTCAATACCAATGAAAATGCTTATGGGCCAAGTCCTAAGGTGGCAGGGGCCCTGCAGAACTTTGATGCCCAGGAGTTGCGCAAGTATTCCAGTTTGGATCAGGCGGAGCTCTGTCAGGCTTTGGCTACAAATTTGGGTGTATCACCTGACCAGCTCATTATCGGTAACGGGAGTGACGACATCTTGTCCATGGCTTTCCGGGCTTTCTTTAACAGTGGCGAGTCGGTCTTATTTCCAGACTTGACCTATGGTTTTTACAAGGTCTGGGCAGACCTCTACCAAGTGCCTTTTCGAGAAATTTCTCTGACAGATGATTTTGAGGTCCATCCGTCAGATTATTTTGGAGATAATGGTGGCATTATCTTAGCCAATCCCAATGCCCCGACGGGGATTTATCTGCCACTGAATCAGTTGGAGGAAATTCTGGCGTCCAATCAGGATGTAGTAGTGGTTGTGGATGAGGCTTACATTCACTTTGGCGGTCAATCTGCCCTGCCTCTGCTAGACACCTATCCCAACCTCTTTATCACACGGACCTTTTCCAAGGATGCTGCCTTAGCTGGTCTGCGAGTGGGCTACGGTATCGGTCATCCAGACTTAATAGCTGTCATGAAAGCTGTCAAGGATTCCATTAATCCTTACTCGGTGGATCTGTTGGCAGAGCGCTTGGCTCTTGCTGCGGTGCAAGATTGGGATTATTATTTGGAGACCGGCAGAGCCATCCAAGAGACCCGAGATTGGTTTGCTGGAGAATTGGCTGGGCTGGATTTCCAAGTCCTGCCTAGTCAGACCAACTTTGTCTTAGCCCAGCCTACTAGAATCTCTGCAGCAGAGCTTTTTCAGCAGTTAGAGGAGCGTCGGATTTATGTGCGATATTTTCCAAAAGCAGAACGAATCAAGGACTTCCTGCGCATCTCTATCGGACGGCGAGAGGAGATGGAAACAGTCTTAGCAGCTATCAAGGACATTTGCAGTAGCTGAGAGTTAGACTCAAAGCCATACAGTGTAAAAATAGATCTAGAAAGGAAAGCAGCCTATGAATAAAATCACCCTTCCGATTGGCATGCACGACAAGCTTTTCAAGAGGGCGCGTGTGACTTATGAGATTGAGCGGGACATCAGTGATTTTCTGATGGCTCAGGGTTTCAATCGGATTGATACACCGACTTTGGAGCACTTCGAGGTCTTCAGTGACCATGTGGAGCCCCATCATTATCATCTTTTCGATAAAAAAGGCGAGCTATTGGTGCTACGACCGGATGTGACCAGCCAGATTGGTCGGGTTATTGCTTCGACCAGGGTGCATACGCCGACCAAGTTTTCCTATTCGGGCAAGGTCTTTCACTATCAAGAAGAGCTGCGCGGTCTTGCCAACGAGCTCAGCCAAGCTGGTATTGAGATTATCGGCTATCCAGCTCGCGAGGCAGTGCTTGAGGCTATCAAGACAGCCAAGCAGTCGCTGGATTTGGCGCAGGTTAAGTCTTATCAGTTTGAGTTTTCCCATGCAGCAATCCTGCAGACAATCCTAGAGAGTTTGACCTTGGATTCGCAGGAGGAGGCCCAGTTGCTAGATTATATTCGCAAGAAAAACAGGACAGGGCTCTTTGAATTCACCCAGGCTAGATCGAGTGAGTTTGATGATTTTTTACAAGAACTGCCCTATCTGTTTGGTCCTAGCCAACAGGTTTTAGCTAGGGCTAGAGAGATAGTTGACAACGAGCGGATATTGACGGCTCTAGATGATATAGAGCAGGTTCTGCAGAGCCTATCAGGCTTGCTGGAGCAGACAACTATGGACTTGGGGCAGGTAGCATCCATGCCTTACTATACCGGCCTGACCTTCAAGGTCTTTGGTGACCGAGTGCCAGATGCTTTTCTATCAGGTGGTCGCTATGATCAGCTTTTCAAGCGCTTCGGGGCAGCAGAACTGACAGCTATCGGCTGGTCTTTAGATATTGATAGTGTCTATCAGGCTATTCATGATGACCTACCAGACGAGGGCGGAAAGGAAGGTGACAGCAGATGAGTCAGATTACCATTGCCCTGACTAAGGGGCGGATTGAGGAAGATACGGTCAAGCTCTTGACCCAGGCTGGCTTTGATATGTCCTTCATGGCAGACAAGGGACGCAGCTTGATTTTTGAAAGTCCTGACAGTCGCTTTCGCTTTCTCTTGGTCAAGGGGCCTGACGTGACAACTTATGTGCGCCATGGAGTCGCTGATCTGGGTATTGTAGGTAAGGACATTCTCTTTGAGCATCCGACCGGCTATCTAGAACTGCTGGATCTGAACTTTGGCCTTTGTAAATTCTCACTGGCCTCGGTTCCCAGCTATAACCCTCATGATCACAAGCGTAAGCGGATTGCGACCAAGTACCCGACGGTGGCGACTGATTATTTTAATCAAAAAGGGGAAGATGTGGAAATCATCTCCATCCAAGGCAGTGTGGAGATTTCACCGGTGCTGGGTCTGGCGGATGCCATTGTTGATATTGTGGAAACGGGGCATACCCTGTCAGCTAACGGCCTGCTGGTTTTTGAAGACATTTGTCGGGTATCTGCCCGGCTCATTGCTAATCAGGCTTCCCTGAAAAATAACCCGGATATCATGCCTTTTGTGGCAAAGATTGAATCCCTAGTAGGAAGAAGAGAGGTGGCTTTTAAATGACAATCATCAAGCGTTTAAGCGGAAGTAACGAAGAAATTTCACGGATTTTATACGAAGAGCAACTGCAGCTCAGCCAGCAGAACTTAGATGTGGAAGAAGCGGTGTCTGAGATTATTGAAAGGGTCAAACAGGACGGTGACCAAGCTTTAAGAGACTATACCATGCTCTTTGACAAGGTTGAGGTGACAGATTTTGAGATTGGGCAGGAGCTGATTGATCAGGCTTTTGAGGAGATTGATCCAGAGGTCTTGGCCGCCCTGAAAAATGCCCAAGCCAATATCGAATCCTACCACCGCCAGCAGTTGGAGACTGGTTTTGAGGACAGTCCCAGCGAGGGCGTTGTCCGTGGTCAGTTGATTCGGCCGATTGAGCGGGTCGGCACCTATGTACCTGGCGGCACCGCAGCCTATCCATCCTCCGTTCTCATGAATGTCATTCCAGCCAAGATTGCTGGTGTCAAAGAAATCATCATGATTACACCACCTCAGGAGCATTTTACTCCAGCGATTTTGGTCGCTGCCAAGCTGGCTGGTGTGGATCGGATTTTCCAAATTGGCGGAGCCCAAGGTGTAGCAGCCCTGGCTTATGGAACGGAGACCATTCCCAAGGTGGATAAAATAACTGGTCCGGGCAATATCTTTGTGGCTACTGCCAAGAAAATGGTCTATGGCATCGTGGGAATTGATATGATTGCTGGGCCTTCGGAGATTGGGGTCATTGCGGATCGTTCAGCCAGTCCAGTCTATGTGGCGGCCGATCTTCTGTCGCAAGCCGAGCACGACAAGCTAGCTCGGGCTATTCTGGTGACCGACTCGGACTTGTTGGCGGACCAAGTCGAAGCAGAGCTGGACAGACAGCTGAAAGAGCTGCCGCGAGAGAAAATCGCGCGTGCTTCGATTGAGAACAACGGCCGTATCATCCTTGCGCCTTCTAAGGAAGCTATGTTCGAGCTCATGAATCAGGTGGCACCGGAGCATTTGGAAATTGCCATGGATGATGCTTATAGCTATCTGGATCAGGTTGAAAATGCTGGCTCTGTCTTTCTGGGGCATTATACTAGCGAGCCAATCGGTGACTACTATGCGGGAGCCAATCACGTTTTGCCGACTACCAGCACTAGCCGCTTTTCATCAGCTCTGGGAGTCTATGACTTCATCAAGCGCATCCAGTACACCCAGTACAGCCGTACTGCTGTAGGAGCGGCTGACAAGGATATTACCAGTCTGGCCTATGCAGAAGGCCTGCAGGGACATGCCAAGGCCATCGAAGCCCGCAGACAGGAAAAATAAAAGGAGTTGCCATGAGACAAGCTGAAATCAAGCGTAAAACACAGGAGACCGATATTGAACTGGCTGTCAATCTTGATCAACAGGAGCCGGTAGCTATTGAGACTGGTGTCGGATTCTTTGACCACATGCTGACCCTTTTTGCCCGCCACAGTCGAATTTCTCTGACGGTTAAGGCTGAAGGCGACCTTTGGGTGGACAGCCACCATACGGTCGAGGATGTGGGCATCGTATTAGGGCAGGCTCTGCATCAGGCTTTGGGAGACAAGGCAGGTATCAACCGCTACGGTACTAGTTTTGTGCCTATGGACGAAACGTTAGGCATGGCTAGTCTGGACTTATCCGGTCGCTCCTATCTGGTCTTTGAGGCGGATTTTGACAATCCCAAGCTTGGGAATTTTGATACCGAGCTGGTAGAGGAATTTTTTCAAGCCCTAGCCTTTAATCTGCAGATGAACCTGCACTTGAAAATCCTTCATGGTAAGAATAGCCACCACAAGGCGGAAAGTCTCTTTAAGGCGACTGGACGAGCTCTGCGAGAGGCTATTACCATAAATCCAGAGATTCATGGAGTCAACTCCACCAAGGGCTTGCTCTAGCTTGTCTTTCTGAGTGAAAGGAGTTGATGTAGAGATGATGATTGTCATTGATTATGACGCGGGAAATACTGCCAATGTTCTCCGTGCTCTGGCTCAGGTCGGAGTAGAAGCGCGCCTGTCAGCTGATCCGCAGGAAATTTTAGCTGCCGATGGCTTGATTTTACCAGGTGTCGGTGCTTTTCCTACTGCCATGCAGGAGTTGGAAAAGCGAGGGCTGGTTTCAGTTATTCAGCAGGCTGTGGCCGATGGCAAGCCTCTCTTGGGCATTTGCTTAGGCATGCAGCTCCTGCTGGAGTCTGGATTGGAGAATGGTCAAAACTCTGGACTGGGCTTGATTCCGGGTGTTTGCCGCCGGATTCCGGACCAGGCTGGTCTGCCTGTTCCTCACATGGGCTGGAATGACTTACAGATCCAGCAGTCGTCTGCTTTGACAGCTGATCTTGAGGGCCAGTCAGTCTATTTCGTCCATAGCTACTATACAGATGTTCCGGAGGAGTACTTGGATGTGACGTCTGATTATGGGCGACCTATCCCTGCCATGATTCACCGAGGATCGGTCTTTGGCTGCCAGTTTCACCCAGAAAAGTCAGGTGCAGTTGGCCTCGGTATCCTAGAAAAGTTTAAGGAGTATGTCTATGAAAATACTGCCTGCTATTGATATCAAAGACGGTCAGGCCGTCCGCCTTTTTAAAGGGGATTTTAGCCAGAAGACGGTAGTCAATCCTGATGTTTTGGAGCAAGCTCGAGTTTTCAAAGAAGCCGGGGTTACCATGATTCATGTGGTTGACTTGGACGGAGCCTTAGAAGGTCGTGCGGCCAATCGAGATTTGATTGCCCAGATTAAGTCGGAGACTGGTCTAGCTATCCAAGTAGGGGGCGGCATTCGCAGTCTGGATCAGATTGAAGATTACCTGGCGGTCGGTATTGATCGTGTCATTATTGGCTCTATGGCTGTTAAGAATCCTGAATTTGTTGAGGCTGCGCTGGAGCGCTTTGGAAGTAGCAAAATCGTGATTGGCATTGATGCGAAAGAAGGTCTGGTTGCAACTGAGGGGTGGCTGGAAACCAGCAATCAAGACTATATCAGTCTGGCGCTGGCCATGGAAAGGATTGGCGTCCGTCTCTTTGTCTATACGGATGTGGATCGAGACGGGACTCTGACTGGCCCCAATATCCAGCATTATCAAAAATTGCTGGCGTCTCTCAAGCAAGCTCAAGTCATTGCCTCTGGCGGTATCCAGTCAGCGGATGACTTAGATGAACTGAAAAAACTGGGCTTGGCTGGAGCCATTGTAGGCAAGGCCTATTACAGTGGACGAATTAGCCTAGAGCAGATCAAGGAAGCAGAAAGGGGTTAGCCATGCTGAAAAAACGAATTATTCCCTGTCTGGATGTCAAGGACGGCCGGGTGGTCAAGGGCATCAACTTTGTCAATCTGACTGATGTGGGAGATCCAGTCGATGCGGCCAAGGCCTACTATGAAGCTGGTTGCGATGAGTTGGTCTTTTTGGACATCACAGCTACCCATGAGGAGCGGGACACGACGGTTGAGATGGTCCGGCGCGTGGCAGAGCAGGTTTTCATTCCATTTACCGTCGGGGGCGGCATTCGCACGGTTGAGGACATGAAGCGGATGCTCCAGGCTGGGGCGGATAAGGTCGCCGTTAATTCATCAGCACTGGCAAATCCTCAACTTTTAGCTGACTGCGCTGAGAAATTCGGCAGCCAATGTGTGGTGCTGGCCGTAGATGCTAAGAAAGAAGCGGATGGCAGCTGGCACGTCTATCTGGCTGGTGGCCGCAAGGACAGCGGTCGTGACCTGTTAGACTGGGTGCAGGAAGCCGTTGGTCTCGGAGCGGGGGAAATTCTTCTGACCAGTATGGACAAGGACGGGACCAAGTCTGGTTTTGACTTGCCAATGTTGGAAGCTGTTTCTCAAGTAGTTTCCGTTCCTATCATCGCTTCTGGTGGCGCTGGCAGTAGCCAGCATATCCTAGAAGTTTTTGAAAAGACTGCAGCGACAGGTGCCTTGGCAGCTTCAATTTTCCATTATGGTCAGGTCTCCATCTCAGAGACCAAAAAAGCCATGCAGGCAGCTGGATTGGAGGTTCGCATCTGATGACAGAAGTAAAGTTAGATTTTCAAAAACAAGGCGGTCTTATACCTGCCATTATCCTAGACCACACCAGCAAAGAAGTTCTCATGTTGGCCTATCTCAATGAAGAAGCCTACCATCTGACCCGCACTAGCGGTCAGATGTGGTACTGGAGCCGGTCACGTCAGGAACTTTGGCATAAGGGAGCCACCAGCGGCCACTACCAGACTGTCAAAAAAATCACAACTGACTGCGACCTAGATACCCTGCTGATCGAGGTAGACCAGCTGGGAGCAGCCTGCCACACCGGTGCTAAATCCTGCTTTTTTCATACAATCTGGGATGAAGAAGACAACAAAACTGACTAAAAGCTCCCTTGCTTTATTACTTGGTTAATGCAAAAATAAAACTAAGAAGTCAGCCTGCCATTGGAAAGAATTGCTTTTTATAGTAAAATAAGGACAGTAACAAGGAGATACTATGCTAGAAACCCTCTATCAAGAAGCCCTCAAACGCAAAAAAAAGCCCAAGGAAGGCTCCTATACCAGCTATCTCTATGACAAGGGGCTGGACAAGATTCTCAAAAAAGTCGGTGAAGAAGCGACAGAAGTGGTTATTGCGGCTAAAAATGCTGACAAGGACGAGATGGCAAATGAGACAGCTGATCTGCTCTACCATTTGGCGGTCGCTCTCGTCGAGACTGGCGTCAGTCTGGAAGAGGTAGAGGCCGTCCTCCAGGCCCGTCAGGGCAAGCAGAGCCGGATTCATGACCGACCTGAAATTGACCAATACTAAAGTGACACAAGATTTGCAGAAAGGCGGTCCAGCATGCGCGACAACCATCTTCATACCTATTTTTCCTATGATTCTGAGGCAGATTTCTGTGACTATCTGGACCATTACGCGGGCGAGATTGTCACCACTGAGCACTATGATTTGTCCAATCCCTACCCTTACGAAGCTGCCTCTCCCCACGATGATGTGCCTGACTATGCGGCCTATTCAGCAAAAATAGCAGAGCTGAACCAGCAATATGGCAACCGCATCAAAAAGGGCATTGAAATTGGCTATTACGCTCCGCGCAAAGACGATATCCTAGCTTTCCTAGCGGACAAGGACTACGATTTGAAACTCCTATCTGTCCACCACAATGGCAGTTTTGACTATCTGGAAGAGCCAGTCTTGCAGCTGGATAAGATGGAGCTAATTCCCTCCTATCTGAGAGAGTTAGAGGAGGCTATTGAGGCTGTTCCAGCAGATGTACTAGCTCACTTTGACTATGGTTTCCGAAAATTTGCGCTTACCGTAGAGGAGTTAAAAACTTTTGAACCAGAGTTGCGACGGCTTTTTCAAAAGATGATTGATTATGATCTGGCTTTTGAGCTCAACTGCAAGTCCATGTATCTTTACGGTCATGAGGAACTCTATATCTACGCTCTTTCTCTAGTCAAGGAGCTGGGTGGCCAGCGCTTTTCAGTGGGATCAGATGGCCACAAGCTGGAGCATTTTAGGCTGGGTTTCAATCAGATCCAGAAAATCTTGGAAGCCTTTGAAATTGGGGAAGATGAGCTTATCTGACATCTGTTAGACCTGCCTATGCTAATAAAGAAACAAAATATGAAATAGGTCATTCTAAAAAGTGCCAGTTTACCTAACTGTTATTCAAGAGAGAAGAAAGAGTCTTCTCTCTTTTTAAAATCTCTAGCTTATGAAAAGAATAGGCAAAAACAGGTATCTGTGATATAATAGATAGGAATTCTATGTATGAAAAAGCTTGAGAGAGAAATAAAATGAGAAAAATAGTGATAAATGGTGGCCGTCCTTTAAAAGGTGAGGTTACGATTAGTGGTGCAAAAAATAGTGTTGTAGCTTTAATTCCAGCTATTATTTTGGCAGATGGCATTGTGACTTTAGATGGAGTGCCAGCTATTTCAGACGTTGATAGCTTGATTGACATCATGGTAACCATGGGAGCTAGTGTGAAGCGGGATGGAGACAGTCTTGAGATTGATCCGCGCCAGGTTCAAAGTATGGCGATGCCTTATGGTAAAATCAATAGCCTCCGCGCTTCCTATTATTTCTACGGAAGTCTTTTAGGGCGCTTTGGAAAAGCAACAGTCGGTCTTCCAGGTGGATGTGACCTTGGACCGCGTCCGATTGACCTTCATTTGAAAGCTTTCGAAGCTATGGGAGCTCAGATGACTCAAGAAGGCAATGCCATGCATCTGGAAGCCGAGACTGGACGCATGCGAGGAGCAAGCATTTACATGGATACAGTAAGTGTCGGTGCGACGATTAATACTATGTTAGCTGCTGTTCGAGCATCCGGTCGGACAGTTATTGAAAATGCAGCCCGTGAACCTGAAATTATTGATGTTGCTACTCTTTTGAATAATATGGGTGCCCATATTCGTGGTGCTGGTACAGATATTATCACAATCGAAGGTGTAGATAAGCTTCATGGGACTCGTCATCAGGTTATTCCAGATCGAATCGAAGCAGGGACTTACATTTCACTGGCAGCAGCAGTCGGCCAAGGGGTTCAGATTAATAATGTCTTGTATGAGCACTTGGAAGGTTTTATCGCTAAGCTAGAAGAAATGGGTGTTAGAATGACTGTCTCAGAAGACAGTATCTATGTTGAAGAGCAAAGAGAACTCAGAGCTATCAATATTAAAACTGCTCCATATCCAGGGTTTGCTACTGACTTACAGCAACCAATCACTCCGCTTTTGTTGAAAGCCAAAGGACGGGGCATGATAATGGATACGATTTATGAGAAGAGAATTAATCATGTGCCTGAGCTTGCTAAAATGACAGCTAAAATCTCATCAACCAGTCATCAAATTATCTATGAAGGACCAAATCAGCTACATGGTGCTGCCGTAAAAGCTACTGACTTACGCGCGGGAGCGGCATTGGTTATTGCAGGTTTGATGGCTAAAGGCCGGACAGAGATTACCAATATTGAGTTTATCCTTCGTGGCTATTCTAATATTATTGAGAAGCTGAAAAATTTGGGTGCCGATATTGAGTTGGTTGAGGAAGCGTAAGGATACAAGAATAGGATATATACGAAAGTATTGTCTAAAGGTAGCTTATGAATATTTGGACAAAACTAGCTGAATTTGCTTTTATTGAAACAGACCGCCTGCTACTAAGACCCTTCTCTTACCAGGATGCAGAAGATTTCTATGCTATAGCCTCTAATCCACAGAATCTGGAGTTTATCTTTCCAAGTCAATCCAGTCTGCAGGAGAGCCAGTATGTAGTGGCTAACTTTTTTATGAAGAATCCTCTTGGTGTTTGGGCAATCTGTGATAAAGAGAGCCAGCAAATGATCGGTTCTATCAAGTTTGAAAAGTTAGATGAAATTAAGCAAGAAGCTGAGCTGGGCTATTTTTTAAAAAAGGATTATTGGGGAAGAGGACTAATGACTGAATGTGTCAAAGAGATTCTCTTTCTATCTTTTAGCGAATTTGACCTAAAAAGGCTAAGCGTTGTCACTCATTTGGAAAATCTGGCTAGTCAGCGTGTTGCTCAAAAGGCGGGTTTTAAAATGTGTCGACAATTTAAAGGAAGTGACCGCTATACACGCAAGATGAGAGACTATATCGAATTTCGCTATGAAAGAGGTGATTTTTATGAGTAAACACCAGGAAATTATCGCTTATTTGGAGAAACTTCCTATTGGTAAAAGAGTCAGTGTTCGTAGTATTTCGAACTATCTAGGAGTCAGTGATGGAACGGCTTACCGAGCGATTAAGGAAGCTGAAAACAGAGGATTGGTTGAGACTCGTCCTCGTAGCGGTACTGTTCGAGTGAAATCTAAAAAAGTTGTTCTAGAGCATCTGACCTATCATGAAATCGCTGAAATTACTCGTTCAGAAGTATTAGCTGGACAGGCTGGTTTAGATAAGGAATTCAGTAAGTTCTCTATTGGGGCTATGACAGAGCAAAATATTATGCGTTATCTGACTGAAGGAGGTCTCTTGATTGTCGGAGATCGGACAGAGATTCAACGCTTAGCTCTAAAGAATGAAAATGCTGTCTTGGTTACAGGGGGATTTCGAGTTGAAGAGGATATTTTAACTCTTGCAGATCAGATGGGAATCCCGGTCATGCGGACCCAGCATGATACCTATACAGTAGCGACAATCATTAATCGTGCGCTTTCCAATATTCAAATAAAAACAGATATTTTAACAGTTGAACAGGTCTATCGTTCTAGTCATGAATATGGCTTTTTAAGGGAAACGGATACAGTTCGTGATTATTTGGAGCTGGTGCGTAAAAATCGTTTCAGTCGCTTTCCGGTCATTAACCAACATCAAATGGTAGTTGGAGTAGTGACAATGCGTGACGCTGGAGATAAATCGCCCCATACAAATCTTGATAAAATCATGACAAAAAATCCTTTTATGACAGGCTTGAAGACGAATATTGCCAATATTAGTCAAAGGATGATTGCAGAAGATTTTGAGATGATTCCTGTTATACGAAGCAATCAAACCTTGCTAGGAGTCATTACTCGGCGGGATATTTTGGAAAAAATGAGTCGGGAGCAGGTATCGAGTCTGCCAACCTTTAGTGACCAGATTGCTCAGAAGTTAGTCCAGAACGCTAATGGTTTCTCCTTTACAGTAGAGCCTTTTATGCTGGAAAATAACGGGGTTTTATCGCATGGAGTTCTAACAGAAATCTTAAATACTGCAACTCATCAGCTGGTAGCTTCTAATGGACGAAGTTTAATTATTGAACAGATGATGATATACTTTTTACAGGCTGTTCAATTGGATGACTACTTGACTTTGACTTCCCGTGTGGTGCATGAAACAAGACGTTCAGCAATTATAGATTACGATGTCTATTTAGACCATCAATTAGTAGCTAAGGCAACTATGACAGTGAAAATAAACTAAGAAGAGGAATAAAATCTAAGAATGATTACAATAAAATCGCAACGCGAAATTGATTTAATGGCAAAAAGTGGGGAGTTTCTCGCTTCTATTCATCGAGGTTTGAGAGACTTGATTAAGCCAGGGATCGATATGTGGGATATTGAAGAATACGTCCGCAAACGCTGTAAAGAAGCAAATGCTTTGCCCTTGCAGATTGGTGTAGAAGGCAGCATCATGGACTATCCGTATGCTACTTGCTGCTCTCTAAATGATGAAGTGGCTCATGCTTTTCCCCGTCATCAAAAGCTGGTAGAAGGTGACATTATCTGTGTAGATATGGTTGTCGGATTGGTTGATAAGGCTGAATTAGATGTTTCAAAACTGGATTTTAATAAGGTCTCAGAAGTTAAAAAATACACAGAAAGTTTTCGTGGCGGTGTTGCGGATTCTTGCTGGGCTTATGCAGTTGGGAAAGTCAGTCCAGAAGCACAGCAACTCATGGATGTGACCAAAGAATGTCTTTACCGAGGAATTGAAGCAGCACAAGTTGGTAATCGTATTGGCGATATTGGTGCAGCGATTCAAGAATATGCTGAAAGTCACGGTTATGGCGTTGTGCGAGATTTGGTTGGTCACGGAGTTGGTCCAACTATGCACGAGGAACCAATGGTACCCCACTATGGACGTGCAGGACGTGGCTTGCGCTTAAGAGAAGGAATGGTATTAACCATTGAACCAATGATCAATACCGGTACTTGGGAAATTGACACTGATTTTAAAACTGGCTGGGCTCATAAAACCTTAGATGGTGGCTTATCTTGCCAATACGAACATCAGTTTGTGATTACAAAAGATGGCCCAGTGATTTTGACCAGTCAGGGTGAAGAAGGAACTTATTAAAAAACATAGGAGGTTGGGATAAGGCGTTCCTAGCCTCTTAACTTTGTCCGGTAGAGACTGAGAACCGTAGCAAAAAAGACTTCTTGCTATTAGAAAATAAAAAAGAAATAAATGATGGGCCTTTGCCCTAGTTTTAGAAAGGAAGCTCATGAAAAAAATAGTCGAAAAACTAAAACAACAGCAGTTTTTACGGGCTTTTATAGAATTTTATGATAAGTCTGAAATAGGTATGACCAGTATAGCTGTAGCCTACTATTTTTTGATTTCGGCCCTTCCTTTATTGCTGGTTTTAGCCAATATTTTACCCTATTTTCAAGTCCAAACGGACGCTCTCTTGAATTTGTTAAGCGAAATACTACCAGATTCGCTTTACCCCATGGTGGCTAAAGCTGTGAGAGCCGTTTTTGGTCAGCCGTCTTCTGGTTTACTAGGTTTCTCCATCTTATCAGCTCTCTGGGCTTTTTCCAAATGTATCTCATTTTTGCAAAAAGCTTTTAATAAGGCTTATGGTGTTACAAAAGGGCATGGCCTGCTTCGAAACCGTCTGTTTAGTTTTGTGGTGAGTATCGGTTTACAGATCCTCTTGATTCTTTCTATGATTCTATCTGTTTTTGGTCGAAGTATCCTAACTGTGGTTTACAATGTTTTTGATTTAGATGTCTCTTTCTATAGACAAATCACTACTATAACTGAGGGACTTGTTTTCCTGGTTCTCTTTCTAACCTTAGTTGCCCTCTATTATCTTTTGCCTAATGTTAAGATAAACAAACTTCGGTACGTCTTGCCAGGAACCATCTTTGTAGTGGGAATTCTCTTTGGCCTACTGAATTTATTTAGTGCCTATTTAGAAGCGTATATGCACCACTTTATTAATGTCCGTTTTTTCGGATCAGTAGTTGTGATCATCATTATGTTATGGTTTATCATTGTTTCTAAAATATTGATTATCGGTGCTATTCTCAATGCGAGTATTCAAAGTTGTTCTGAGTCGGAGTTCCAACTAGACAGAATAGGAAGTTTTTCCTTTAAAAAGAAGAACTAGCTAAATGGCAACCTAACGGATGGTCAAGAACTGAATTCTGCATTTTTCTCTAGTATCATTACTAATCTTAATAAGAATAAGAAACTCCTTTACTTGTAAGGATTTTGATATTGATTTCTTAAAGAGGAATTTTCCTCTTTTCTTTTTCATTCTATTTTATTGCATTTGCAATAAAATGTGGTATAATAGATTCAAATAAAAGTTTAAAGGAGGGGATATGTCAGTATTGCGGGAAATTGGGATTATCGCACGAGCTTTGGATTCCATTGCTAATATTGAGTTCCGTGACATAGAGCTGGCGCGGGGGCAATATCTTTATTTGGTAAGAATCGCGGAGAATCCAGGAATTATCCAAGAGGAGCTATCGGAGCTGCTCAAGGTGGATCGCTCAACGGTCGCCCGTTCTGTCAAGAAGCTAGAGTCCAAGGGCTTGGTTCAGCAGAAGGCAGCCAAGGGCAACAAGAAGAACAAGGAATGGTTTGTGACGGAAAAAGGAGAAAAACTTTATCCTTTTATCCTAGCAGAGAATAACTATTCTGAAGAGACATCCCTGCAGGGCTTTTCTCAGGCGGAAGTTAAAGCCTTGGAGAAAATGCTGGTACGAGTGCGTGAAAATATCACAGGTGACTGGGAAGCAGTCAAAAAAGGACAAAAAAGAAACTATTAAGATTAAAGAGGTGCATCATGAAAGTTACAGTTGAAAAAGCATTTTGGCAAGTATTTCCAGAAGCTCAGATTAGTGTTTTAGTAGTCAAAGGACTGGATAATCGAGTGGATGAAAGTAAGGATCCATATTTCAAATCCTTACTAGATAAGGGAGCGAAACGAGCTGAGGACTTTATTTTAGATGAGAACTTCACTCAAAATGAAGTCATTCAAGAGTGGCGGCAGGCCTTCAGCAAATTCAAGACCAAGAAAGGAGCGCGTTCCTCTATCGAAGCTCTGCTCAAGCGGGTTAGTCAGGGACGAGGGTTCCAGCCAATCAATCCTTTGGTTGATATCTACAACAGTGTCTCGCTCTCTTATGCGGTTCCATGTGGCGGAGAGGATTTGGATAAGATTGTCGGAGGTCTTCATCTAGGAAAAGCCAAGGGTGGGGAAGCCTTTTTCCCATTGGGCGCTGAGAGTGACGCACCGGCACTGCCAGAAGAAATCATCTACTACGATGAAGAGGGAGCTGTCTGTCGTTGTCTTAACTGGCGAGAAGCCCAGCGTACCATGCTAACAGAGGAGACCAAGGATGCTATCTTGGTCATTGAGGCCATCAATAAAGAGCAAGCAGTGCGTGCTCGAGCAGCGATGTCAGAACTCCAGACCTTGATTGAGGACTATTTTGGCGTTAAAGGTGAAATCACCCATCTGACTGCTGAACATTACAATCTGGAAATTTAAAAATAAAAAAATCTGGATCAGAATTATCTGGTCCAGATTAATTTATGTAGGGTGGATCCTTTTTTTATAAATAGTTGCCAGAATGTCGCCCTTATCATCAGTTCTCAGGTCCTAAGTCTTTCGTAAAATAGTACCTCTTTCCGCTATAAGGATATTCTTTCAGGGTAAATACTTCTTGGTATCCATGTCTTTTATAAAAATCAGGCGCCTGAAACTGATAGGTATTGACGAATGAATAGGTACAGTTTCTGACTCGAGCCTCTTTTTCAGCTTGCTCCAAAATTTTTGATCCAATACCTTGCCCACGAAGGTCTTCTTTGACAAATAGATATTCGATTTCAAGCCAATTTCCAAAAGTTTCTCCGGTCAAGCCAGCTATGAGATTTCCTTCTTCATCCTCTAAATAAATGTCCAGAGCTTGGCTTTCTGATGGTTCTCTTTTTGAGCGGTTATAGGTTCTGAGTAAGTTTCTCAGTTCTTCTCTTTTAGCTGAGTCACCATTTTCAAATTTTAAGTTCATTTCTGCCTCCATGGAGCTCTTTCCGAGGTCTTTAGTTCTTTTTCTCAAAGACAAAGAGTTTGCTGAAAACGTAGTTGAGAACAATAATAAGCACCTGAGCGGTAAGGGTTTCAATAGTATTGACCAATTTGATATTATGATTAACAAACTGGCCAATAATCTGCGGAAAACTAGTCACAAAGATAAAGGTCAAGAGTAAATTTAAACCCATCGTAGCCAATCGAGCTGTGAAAAACTTGACTAATCTAGCAGGCCAGCCCTTTCTTTTTTGCTTAAAAACGATGGTGTCATTGGTTGCAAAGGCAAAGAGAATACCAAGAACATCACCAATGACGGTTGCCAAGATTTCATTGCTAGTTAATTCATAACAGATCATCCTGCTGGCAACAGAAACGATAGTTGTTGCCACACCAAAGAAGAGATAGGATAGAATCTCATTATCAAAGAATTTTTTTATTAAGGATTTCATAAAGATAGTCTATCATATTTCAAATATTTATGCTATACTAGTTGAGTTGCCGAGTTTGTAAGGGAGAGGCTTGTCTTTCTTCTTTTTCCTAGCAACCCTTGGCGCTTAGCTTCTTTCGCCAAGCATATTACACGCGGTAAAACCGCTAAAGGAGAATTTGATGAAAAAATTAACTGCCCGTGATATGGTGCAAATTGCTCTTGTAGCAGCTATTTACATTGCTCTTACAATCATACCACCCTTCAATGTGATTAGCTTTGGCGCTTATCAGTTTAGAATTTCTGAAATGATGAACTTTATGGCCTTTTATAATCGTAAATACATTATTGGTGTGACAATCGGATGTATGATTGCGAATCTATTTAGTCCACTTTGGATTGATGTTTTTGTCGGAGGGGGGTCAACTTTAGTTTTTCTAACTCTTGGGGTTGTCCTATTTAGCAAAGTTAAGCCGGGCTATCTGCTCAACGGTTGGCTTCGAAAAGACTTCTTTCTATTTTCAATTTTCTTTTCGATTTCAATGGTGACAATTGCTATTGAATTGAATATTGTTACTGGAGCACCATTCTTACTTACATGGTTTACAACAGCTATTGGAGAATGTGCATCTCTACTTGTCGGAGCTATCTTGATTGATAAAATCAGTAAGCGCATTGACCTAACCCAATAAAAACGAAAAGGCTTATTAGGTTTGTGAAATCTGAGGCCTTTTTTGTTGCCGTTAAGGCTAAGAGAAACTTTGATTGATAGGCCTTTTTCTTCGCTTTTTAAGGGAAAAAATAGGGCGAATAGAGATATTTATGATAAAATAAGAGTATGAAAGATAGAATGTCTGAGTTAGTTTCCCTGCTCAATCGTTATGCTCATGAATATTATACAAAAGATGCGCCAAGTGTGTCAGATAGTGAGTATGATCAGCTATACAGGGAACTGGTTTCATTGGAAGAGCAATATCCAAACGAGATTTTACCAGAAAGCCCAACTCACCGAGTGGGTGGAAAAGTTTTAGATGGTTTTGAAAAATACCAACACCAGTATCCTCTCTATAGTTTGCAGGATGCTTTTTCGCGTGCAGAATTAGTTGCCTTTGATGAACGAGTAAGAAAAGAATTTCCAGATGCGTCCTACCTTTGTGAACTGAAAATTGATGGTCTATCTATTTCCCTGGCATATGAAAATGGTATTTTGGTAGCAGGAGCGACTCGTGGTGACGGATCCATTGGTGAGAACATTACGGAGAATCTCAAGCGTGTCAAGGATATTCCTTTGACCTTACCAAAACCCTTGACTATTACAGTACGTGGGGAATGCTATATGCCAAAGGCATCTTTTGATGCGGTAAACCAGCTTCGTCAGGAAAATGGGGAGGCAGAATTTGCCAATCCAAGAAATGCTGCAGCAGGAACCTTGAGACAGCTGGATACATCAGTTGTGGCCAAGCGTAATCTAGCGACATTCCTTTACCAAGAAGCAAACCCGACAACTGAAGCGACTCAGGAAGATGTCCTTGAAAAACTGAGTCAACTTGGCTTTTCTGTTAATGAAAAACGGGTACTGGCTAGTACTATAGACCAAGTCTGGGACTTTATCGAAAAGATTGGTCAGGAGCGGGACAGTCTTCCTTATGAGATTGACGGTATTGTCATAAAGGTCAATGACCTAGCTGTGCAAGAGGAGCTAGGCTTTACTGTTAAGGCGCCTAAGTGGGCCATCGCTTATAAGTTTCCAGCTGAGGAAAAGGAAGCCCAGCTTTTATCTGTAGACTGGACAGTGGGTCGGACCGGAGTGGTAACACCTACAGCTAATCTAACACCAGTTCAGTTGGCAGGGACAACTGTTAGCCGTGCGACTCTACACAATGTTGATTACATCAGGGAAAAGGACATTCGCAAAGATGATACAGTTATTGTCTATAAAGCTGGAGATATCATTCCAGCCGTCTTGCGTGTGGTAGAAAGCAAGCGTGTTTCAGATGAACACTTGGATGTACCTAGCCAGTGCCCGAGTTGCCAGAGCGACTTGCTCCATTTTGAAGATGAGGTCGCCTTGCGATGTATCAATCCGCTCTGCCCCGCCCAAATCATGGAAGGATTGGCTCACTTTGCCAGTCGTGATGCTATGAATATTAGTGGCCTGGGGCCGGCAGTGGTTGAAAAGCTCTTTGCTAAGGATTTGGTTCGAGATGTGGCAGGCATTTACCGCTTAAGCATCGAAGATTTACTCCAGTTAGAGAACTTTAAGGAAAAATCAGCTAATAAATTATATAATGCTATTCAGGCTTCTAAGTCAAACTCAGCCGAAAAACTCTTGTTTGGCTTAGGTATTCGCCATGTTGGTAGCAAGGCCAGTCGGATTTTACTGGAGAAATTCCATGATATACCAAGCCTTGCTCAGGCAGAGCAAGAAGAGATTGCCAGCATTGATAGTCTTGGCATGGTGATTGCTAAAAGCCTGCACAGCTATTTTGCCCAAGAAGGGACACAGATCCTGCTGAAGGAACTAGAAGAAGCAGGAGTTAATCTGGCCTACCTTGGTGAAAAGGTGGCGGCAGATGCAGTCCTATCGGGTAAAACAGTTGTTTTAACAGGGAAATTAGAAACATTAACACGAACACAAGCTAAAGAAAAACTTCTTCGTCTAGGAGCCAATGTTGCTGGCAGTGTTTCCAAGAAAACGGACTTGGTTATTGCTGGAGCGGATGCAGGTAGCAAGTTGGCCAAGGCCCAAGAATTGGGAATCGAAATCCAAGATGAAGCATGGCTTGAACAGTTATAGAGGCGCTGTATGAAAGATGTAATAAAAAGAGCAAGACTCATTTATAACCCGACATCTGGTCAGGAAATTATCAAAAAGAATATTGCGGAAGTGCTGGACGTTTTAGAGGACGTAGGCTATGAAACCAGTGCTTATCAAACGACGCCAGAGCCTCTTTCTGCGCAAAAAGAAGCAGAGCGGGCAGCTAAGGCTGGTTTTGATTTGATTATCGCGGCAGGAGGGGACGGCACCATCAATGAAGTCGTAAATGGAGTAGCCCCCTTGGAAAATCGGCCCCGTTTGGCCTTCATCCCGACAGGTACGACCAATGACTACGCGCGTGCGCTGAAGATTCCTATGGGAAAACCTGTCGAAGCTGCGAGAATCATTGCTAAGAATCAGACCATCAAAATGGATATCGGCCGAGCCTTTGGACAAAAATATTTCATTAACATAGCAGCGGCTGGTACTTTGAGTGAGCTAACCTATCGTGTTCCAAGTGAAGCTAAATCTCGCTTGGGCTACTTTGCCTATGTTGCCAAAGGTGCGGAAATGTTGCCACGTTCTAAATTCCGCAAGGTGCGCATTACACATGATCATGGTGTTTTTGAAGGTAAGATTTCACTCATGTTTGCAGCACTGACCAATTCTATAGGAGGCTTTGAGCAAGTTGCTCCAGATGCCAAATTAGACGATGGAAACTTTACCTTGATTTTGGTCAAAACAGCCAAACTTTTTGAAATGTTAGCCCTACTGATTCAGGCCATTAATGGTGGCCAACACGTGACAGATGTCAATGTCGAATACTTAAAAACAAGCAAACTAAAACTAGAAGTTTTAGACAGCAAAGAACCATTTATGCTTAATCTTGATGGCGAATATGGTGGAGACACCCCAGTTGAATTAGAAGTCTTCCACAATCACTTAGAATTTTTTGCCAATATCGATGAAATCAGCGACGATGCTCTTTGTTCAGAAAAATCATGATGAACCTAGGAGATAAAAATGTCAGACTACCAGGTCTTAGTCCATTACCATAACCCCACTGATGATTACCTTTCGTACAATATATGGCAGTGGCAGGAAAACCAAATCGGAAAGGAAGCTTCATTTTCTAATTTTGATTATTTTGGGCGAAGTGGACTTGTTACTTACCAAAGTGAGACAAACTTGGATTATGTCCATTTGATTATAAAAAAAGCAGACTGGTCAAGCCAGACCATTGATTATACCATTCGTCTCTTGCCGGTTCACCTGGTTACAGAAGTTTGGATTCTTGAGGGAGACCATCAAGTCTATTATTCTAGGCAGGCGGCAATCACTAGCCACTATTACAAATACAGAAATCCTCACGCTTTTGATATGGCGGTTTCTTCCAAGGAATTTGACCGTCATTGGGGCTATCAGGGAAGTTTAGGTGTCTTTTACCAAGCTGACAAGACTGAGTTTAAACTTTGGGCACCGACAGCAAAAGCGGTTGAAGTGGTCATCTATAAAGATGCCAGCAACCAAGCCAGCATTTGGAAAACTATTTCTCTAAAGAGAGGCCGAGATTTTTCGACAGACCACACAAAGAATACAATTGGAGTGTGGCAAGGGAGCATTTCTGAAGATCTAGCCAAGCGTGCCTACCAATATCGGGTGATCTTTGATCATGAAGAATACTTGACTCGGGATCCATATAGTCAGGCTACTAGTCCTGATGGTAAACGAACAGCTATCGTGACAGACCAAGAACGAAATCCACTTGGATTTCAAGTTAAGCAGGGACAAGAAGCCCACTGGCGCGTGAAGAATGCCTGTCAAGCAGTTATCTATGAGATGCATATCCGTGACCTAAGCCAGTCAGAAAGTTCAGGTATCACACCAGCTTACCGCGGAACCTTCCTCGGTGCTTGTCAAACAGGTACGACAAATCGCACTGGCCAAGCGACAACCTTTGATCATATTCGTGACTTGGGTGTGAATTATGTCCAGCTCCAGCCCATTTCAGACCGCCATAAAGACTATGATGAAAATGGGCAGGTAACCTATAATTGGGGCTACGATCCGCAGAACTATAATGCCCCAGAAACTAGCCTTTCTAGTAACTCATCTGATCCAGCTCAGGCTATTCGTGATTTAAAAACCTTGATTCAAGCCTATCATGATGCTGGTATCGGAGTGATTCTTGATGTAGTCTATAATCACAGTTACTCTACCTTTGACTCCCCTTTTCAAGCCAGTGTTCCCGATTATTACTATCGAATGAATCCAGATGGCTCTTTCCAGAATGGAACCGGAGTCGGGAGTGAAACCGCTAGCGAGCATGAGATGTTCCGTAAGTATATGATTGATTCACTCTTGTATTGGGTCAAAGAGTATAATGTGGATGGTTTCCGGTTTGATTTGATGGGTATCCACGATGTAGAGACCATGCAGATCATTCGAGATGAATTGGACAAGGTAGACCCACGTATCCTGACTTACGGAGAAGGATGGGATATGGGGATAGGCCTCCTGCCTCAAGATAAAGCCAAGAAAGACAATGCCTATCAGCTTCTAGACATTGGATTTTTTAATGACAATGAGCGAGATGCTATTAAAGGTGCTGAGGTATTTGGAACCTTGAAAGCTGGATTTGTCAGTGGTCAGGGGACTGAAAATATCATTGCCAAGGCTATTTTAGGAAGTAGTGAGTTAGGTAGCTACCTCATGCCAAATCAGGTCGTCAATTATGTTGAGGCTCATGATAATTATAATCTGCATGATTTACTAAGAGAATTCCATCCACATGATGATCTAGAAACGCTTACCAAGCGGATTGAACTGGCAACTGCCATGAATATTCTCATGCAAGGCTTAGCCTTTATGGAGCTGGGGCAGGAGTTTTCTCGAACTAAGTTGGTGGGAACAGGACCAAATGGCCAGGTGACTCAAGCAGATAAAGAAAGAGCTATGAATAGCTACAATGCGCCAGACCAAGTCAACCAGGTGGATTGGAATCTACTTTCGAAACATCAAGATAGTGTCAATTTTATCCGCAAGATTATTCAGCTAAAAACGACCAGGAAAGAATTTTCTTACTCGACATATGAAGAAATTTACCAACATGTCTATGTTCGTCATGCACAGACAAATAGTGGTCTTATCATTTTTGAAGTCAAGGACAAGAAGCATTATCTAGTCGTCTTTAATGCTAGTGGCACACCTTATCGCTTGGAGAATGCGGACAAGCTCAAACTAGTCGTCAGCAATAACCGTAGCAAAATTAATACAGAAGTTGAGAACTTAACTGCCAGCGTTTTTGAGATCTTAGCTTGAGTCGATTCATTTTAGATGACCTTACTTTATAAAATCATTGAAGCAGAATGGGAACAATCAGATCCCTTCTGCTTTTTTTGCTAGATCAAATGGAATAATCGTCTCTTATTTTCTGACAATTCTAATCTAGAGGAGTATAATAAGGGTAGGAACCCATGTGATTCTTTCTGTATGGAGAAAGGAGGCTTTTATGCCACAACGTGATTATGCTTTCGGTTTTCATGATGATATAGCACCACTTTATTCGACTGGAAAAGGATTGACAGAAGCAGTTGTTCGTGAAATATCTGCCATCAAAAAGGAACCCCAGTGGATGCTAGACTATCGTTTGCGCTCCTTAGAGCTATTTAACAAACTGCCTATGCCGGACTTTGGTCCTGATTTGTCAGGCATTCGCTTTGAAGATGTCATCTATTACCAGAAACTAAGCGGTGAGCCAGCTCGTAGTTGGGATGACGTTCCTGAAGAGATAAAAAGGACCTTTGATCGTTTGGGAATCCCCGAGGCGGAAAAGCAATTCCTATCTGGTGCTGTTGCCCAGTACGAATCTGAGGTTGTCTACCACAATATGAAGGAAGAATTCGAAAAGTTAGGAATTATTTTTACTGACACGGATACAGCAGTTCAAGAGTATCCAGAGCTAGTCAAGCAATATTTTGGGACAGTCGTGTCAAATGCTGAACATAAGTTTGCAGCCTTAAATGGAGCAGTCTGGTCAGGTGGAACCTTTATATATGTTCCTAAAAACGTGCACTGTCAAATTCCTGTTCAGACCTATTTTCGTATCAATGGAGAAAACGCAGGCCAGTTTGAGCGCTCCCTCATGATTATCGAGGAGGGTGGCTCCATTCAGTACATCGAGGGTTGTACAGCACCGACCTATACGACCAATAGTCTTCATGCCGCGACTGTTGAGATCATAGTCAAAAAGGATGCTTTTTTCCGCTATACGACCATCCAAAATTGGTCGGACAATGTCTATAATCTAGTAACGGAGCGGGGCACTGTCGAAGAGGGCGGTACCTTGGAGTGGATTGATGGCAATCTAGGAAGCAAGGTCAATATGAAATATCCTTGTAGCGTCCTCAATGGTCGAAATGCCAGAACCTCTGTCCTCTCTATGTCTTTTGCAAATTATGGCCAGCACTTGGATGCAGGATGCAAGGTCTTTCATAATGCACCCAAGACATCCAGTACCTTGATTTCTAAATCAGTGGCCAAGGACGGAGGTAAGACGGACTATCGTGGCCAGGTTCGCTTTGGTAAGAATAGTGCGGGCTCCAAGTCGCATATCGAGTGCGATACCATTCTCATGGATGGTGAGTCCAGTTCCGACACCATTCCCTTTAATGAAATCCATAATTCCAATGTCGCTCTAGAGCATGAAGCCAAGGTTTCCAAAGTGTCTGAGGACCAGCTCTACTATCTGATGAGTCGCGGTATCAGCGAAGAAGAAGCCACAGCTATGATTATCAATGGTTTTATGGAACCCATCACCAAAGAACTTCCAATGGAATACGCCGTCGAACTCAACCAACTCATCAACATGAGCATGGAAGGCTCAGTTGGTTAAAAAGGTCCAGTGGACCCTTTTAATCTGCGGATAAAAACTCGCCCTGGCGAGTTACCTTTAATCTAAGGTCCGGGGGACTGTTTTAGGTTGCAGATAAAAACTCGCCCCAGCGAGTTCCCTTTAATCTAAGGTCCAGCGGACTGTTTTAGGTTGCGGATAAAAGCTGACAGCAGTCGGTTTACCTAGAGAATACCCTAACAAGGATTTTTAGGTTGCAGATAAAAACTCGCCCTTGCGAGTTCCCCTTAATCTAAGGTTCGGGGAACCTTGAAATCTGTAGATAAGAACCGACGTTAGTCGGTTTACCCTGAGACAAACCTAACGGGTATTTTTAGGTTGCAGATAAAAACTCGCCTTTGCGAGTTCTCTTTAATAAGGTCCGGGGCAACCTTGAAATCTGTAGACAAGAATCAATTGTGATGATAAAAGAGGGCTCGTGCTAAGGGTCCTCTTTCTTACAAAATACTATCAAACTGGACTCACTTTCCAAGAAAACTAGAAAATCATCCAGAATTTTGATATGATAGGTAAAATACAAGGAGGTAACGAATGAATCTAGAAGAACTGAGACAAGAAATCAATCAAATAGACGATGAACTAGTAGTCTTGCTGGAAAAACGGATGAAACTCGTTAACCAAGTGGCTACTTATAAGCAGGAGACAGGCAAGGCAGTGCTGGACACAAAGAGAGAAGAAGTCATTTTAGGACGAGTGGCTGATCATGTTGAAAATCCAGTCTACAAAGATACGATTCTTGCCACCTTTAAGGATATCTTGAAAAACTCCCGTGCTTATCAGGAACAGAAAAAAGCATGAAGGAAGTGAAAAATTCTCTCGCCATCTGCTTAGCTGCCATGCTTGGTGGCTGGCTTCGTTACTTAATCTCTTCCTTCGTCACCTTCACTGGACATTTTCCCTTTGCCACACTCTTGGTCAACTATCTGGGGACCTTCATCCTGGTTTATTTGGTAAAGGGTTACTTAGCAAATAAGCAAGTGTCTAAACGTTTTATCCTGGCTATATCGACAGGGTTTTGTGGTGGCTTGACTACATTTTCAAGTCTCCTTTTAGACTCTATTAAACTGCTGGATCTAGGGCTATACACGGACTTTATCCTCTATCTAGTCTTGAGCATTGGCGGTAGTTTGTGGATTGCCTTGTGGGCTGGAAAGAAGGTGGGCCTATGATTTGGCTTATTCTTACAGCTTGCGGGGGTGGGGCTCTCGTCCGTTATTTTCTTTCTAAGGTCAATAGCAGAGCTGTTTTGCCAGTAGGGACTTTGATGGCCAATTTACTAGGAGCTTTTTTGATTGGGTATTTCTATAACCATGTTCAAGACAAGCAACTTTATACTATCCTAGCAACTGGCTTTTGCGGTGGATTGACGACCCTGTCTACTTTTAATGCTGAGCTGGTAGGTCTTTTTTCTAATAAGAAGAAATTCATCCATTATCTGATGCTGACTTATCTTTTAGGATTTTTAGCTATTATTTTAGGAATTTTTATCTAAAAATCTTTACATTTACCGGAATTTTGATATAATATTCTTTGTGCAAATGGAGCACAAAAAAACGACTAATCCGCTTTGGTCATGAATCATAAGATTAGTAAGATAGGAGTAAAAAATGAATCCATTAATCCAAAGCTTGACTGAAGGTCAACTTCGTACTGATATCCCTGCATTCCGTCCTGGTGACACTGTCCGCGTTCACGCGAAAGTTGTCGAAGGAACTCGCGAACGTATCCAGATCTTTGAAGGTGTCGTTATCGCTCGTAAAGGTGCTGGCATCTCAGAAAACTACACAGTTCGTAAAATCTCTAACGGTGTAGGTGTTGAACGTACTTTCCCAATCCACACTCCACGTGTTGATAAGATTGAAGTCGTTCGTTACGGTAAAGTGCGTCGCGCTAAATTGTACTACCTTCGTGCATTGCAAGGTAAAGCGGCTCGTATTAAAGAAATCCGTCGTTAATCTTAGAAAGCTCTGTCACATGGCAGAGTTTTTCTCTAGGTCCCCTTAGTTCAATGGATATAACAACTCCCTCCTAAGGAGTAGTTGCTGGTTCGATTCCGGCAGGGGACATAAAATCAAACAGAGAACCCTTGTAAACCAAGGGTTTTTTGTTATGTTTGCCCCAAATCCGCCCAAAAAACTTTTACTTAATCCTATCGTAAATATTTGTAAAAGTTATAAAAAGAATAGGTATGAAATAAGATAAAAACATATGAGAATAAGACGAAGCTATCTAAATGATTAGCTCAGGAAAAAAATTAATAATAGACAGATTAAAAACAGAAACCCCTTACATTTTTTATTGAGTTTTTTCAGAATTAGGTATAAAATATGGTTAATATGTAAATAAAAGAAGGGAGATATAATGAACGGTTTAGTTTTAGGTTTAGATATTGGTATTGCCTCTGTAGGGGTGGGGATTCTAGAAAAAGATACGGGGAAGATCATTCATGCTAGTTCTCGGCTTTTTCCTGCTGCAACTGCCGACAATAATGTCGAAAGAAGGAGTAATAGACAGGGAAGACGCTTAAATCGCAGGAAAAAACACCGTAGTGTTAGGCTTCAGGATCTATTTGAAAGCTATGGTTTGTTAACTGATTTTTCTAAGTTGTCTATTAATCTTAATCCTTATCAACTTCGTGTACAAGGAATGGAGAATCAACTCACAAACGAAGAGTTGTTTATTGCATTGAAGAATATTGTTAAAAGGCGTGGTATTAGCTATTTAGATGATGCTTCTGAGGATGGGGGTACAGTATCGTCTGATTATGGTAAGGCAGTTGAAGAAAATAGAAGGTTACTTACTGAAAAGACACCTGGTCAAATCCAACTAGAGCGTTTTGAAAAATATGGTCAATTAAGGGGAGATTTTACTGTTGAAGAAAATGGTGAAAAACGTCGATTGATTAATGTTTTTTCAACATCTGCTTATAGAAAAGAAGCTGAAAGAATTCTTAGAAAACAGCAAGAATTTAATAATAAAATTACTGATGAGTTTATAGAGGATTATTTAACAATTCTTACCGGTAAAAGAAAATACTATCATGGACCAGGTAATGAAAAATCTCGGACAGATTATGGACGTTTTCGAACAGATGGTACTACCTTAGATAATATTTTTGGTATTTTAATTGGCAAATGTACATTTTATCCTGAGGAGTATAGAGCTTCAAAAGCTTCCTATACTGCTCAAGAGTTTAATTTACTAAATGATTTAAATAATTTAACAGTCCCTACAGAGACCAAGAAACTTAGTGAGGAACAAAAGAAAACAATCATTGAATATGCGAAGTCGGCGAAAACATTAGGAGCTTCAACCTTATTGAAGTACATTGCTAAAATGATTGATGCTTCAGTAGATCAGATACGTGGTTACCGAGTTGATGTAAATAATAAACCTGAAATGCATACTTTTGAAGTTTATCGGAAAATGCAATCTTTAGAAACGATAAAAGTTGAAGAATTGCCTAGAAAAGTTCTAGATGAGCTTGCTCATATTCTAACTTTGAATACAGAGCGAGAAGGTATAGAAGAAGCGATTAACTCGAAGTTAAAGGATACATTTAATCGAGATCAAGTACTTGAATTGGTTCAATTTAGAAAAAATAATAGCAGTCTATTTAGTAAGGGATGGCATAATTTTTCTCTTAAACTCATGATGGAGTTGATACCAGAACTTTATGAAACTTCAGAAGAGCAAATGACAATTCTCACACGATTGGGAAAACAAAGATCTAAAGAGACATCAAAACGAACTAAGTATATTGATGAAAAAGAATTAACAGAAGAAATCTATAATCCTGTAGTAGCAAAATCTGTTAGACAGGCCATAAAGATAATCAACGAAGCAACTAAAAAATATGGTATCTTTGATAATATCGTTATCGAAATGGCCCGTGAAAATAACGAAGAAGATGCGAAGAAAAATTATATCAAGCAACAAAAAGCAAACCAAGATGAGAAAAATGCTGCTATGGAAAAAGCAGCGTTTCAATACAATGGTAAAAAAGAGTTACCAGATAACATTTTTCATGGCCATATGGAATTGGCAACTAAGATTCGCTTATGGCATCAACAGGGAGAAAAATGTCTTTATACTGGGAAGAATATTCAAATTTCAGATTTAATCCACAATCAGTACAAGTACGAAATTGACCATATTTTACCTCTTTCTTTATCGTTTGATGATAGTCTATCTAATAAAGTATTAGTTCTAGCTACTGCAAACCAAGAAAAGGGACAACGTACACCGTTTCAGGCTTTAGATAGTATGGATGATGCCTGGTCCTACCGTGAGTTTAAATCATATGTAAAAGAGTCTAAATTATTAGGTAATAAAAAGAAAGATTATCTTTTAACAGAAGAAGACATTAGTAAAATTGAAGTGAAGCAGAAGTTTATCGAAAAGAATTTAGTTGATACTCGATATTCTTCTCGAGTTGTTTTAAATGCCTTGCAAGATTTTTATAAGAAACATCAATTTGATACAACTATTTCGGTGGTGCGTGGACAATTTACTTCTCAGCTAAGAAGAAAGTGGAAACTTGAAAAATCTCGCGATACTTACCACCATCATGCTGTGGATGCATTAATTATTGCTGCTTCCAGTCAATTAAGATTATGGAAAAAACATAATAATCCTTTGATTTCTTATAAAGATGGGCAATTCGTTGATTCAGAGACTGGAGAAATCGTTTCATTAAGTAATGAAGAATACAAAGAGTTAGTATTTAAAGCACCATATGACCATTTTGTTGATACATTACGTAGCAAGAAGTTTGAGGATAGCATTCTGTTTTCATATCAAGTGGATTCAAAATATAACCGAAAAATTTCAGACGCAACCATTTACGCAACAAGAAAAGCAAAATTAGACAAAGATAAAAAAGAGTATACTTATACTTTAGGGAAAATCAAAGATATCTATGCTTTAGGGACAAAAACTCCGTCTAAAACAGGATTCTATAAGTTTTTAGATTTATACAAGACGGATAAATCTCAATTCTTAATGTATCAGAAGGATAGGAAAACTTGGGATGAAGTAATAGAGAAGATAATTGAACAATATCGACCATTTAAAGAATATGACAAAAATGGAAAAGAGGTTGATTTCAATCCTTTTGAAAAATATAGAATTGAAAATGGGCCTATTCGCAAATATAGTCGAAAAGGCAATGGTTCAGTAATTAAAAGTATGAAGTACTACGATAATCTACTAGGAAAATTTGTTGATATAACTCCTTCAGAAAGTAAAAATCCAGTAGCTTTGCTTTCTTTAAATCCTTGGAGAACAGATGTATACTATAATCCAGAAACAAGAAAATATGAATTCTTGGGATTGAAGTATGCAGATTTGTGTTTTGGGAAAGGAGGTTCTTACGGTATTTCAGAAGTTAAATATAATAAAATAAGAGAGAAAGAAGGAATCGGTAAGGAATCTGAATTTAAATTTACACTGTATAAGAATGATCTTATTTTAATTAAGGATACTGAAACGAATTGTCAACAATTCTTTAGATTTTGGTCTCGTACTGGAAAAGATAATCCAAAAAGTTTTGAAAAACATAAAATAGAATTGAAACCTTATGAAAAAGCAAAATTTGAGAAAGGAGAAGAACTTGAAGTATTAGGAAAGGTACCACCTTCCTCTAATCAATTCCAAAAAAATATGCAAATAGAAAATCTTTCTATTTACAAAGTCAAAACAGATGTTTTGGGTAATAAACATTTCATCAAAAAAGAGGGTGATGAACCAAAACTCAAATTTAAAAAATAAATTTAAAAAAGAGTTGCAAACGCTTTTACAAAGTATTATAATAGTAACTGTAAGGGACGCCTTACACAGTTACTTAAATCTTGCAGAAGCTACAAAGATAAGGCTTCATGCCGAATTCAACACCCTGTCATTTATGGCGGGGTGTTTTCGATTTGTAAAGAGGAAAAGATTATGACTTGGAGAATTGTGCATGTTTGTCAGAGTGAAAAAATGCAATTAAAGTTGGATAACCTTTTAATTAAGAAAATGGGTGAAGACTATGTTATCCCGTTGAGTGATATTTCGATAATTGTAGCAGAGGGAGGGGAGACAGTTGTAACCTTAAGATTGTTAAGTGCCTTAAGTAAGTATAATATTGCTTTGATTGTATGTGATAATGAGCACTTACCTACAGGAATTTACCATTCACAAAATGGCCATTTTAGAGCTTATAAAAAATTACAAGAACAATTATTGTGGACGCAGGAACAAAAAGACAAATTATGGCAGATAGTTACCTATTTCAAAATAAATAATCAGCAAGATGTTCTTTCAATGTTTGAGAAGAATATTGATTGTATTCAGTTATTAGCAGACTATAAAGATCATATTGAATATGGAGATAAAACGAATCGTGAGGGTCATGCTGCCAAAGTTTATTTTAATGAACTGTTTGGTAAGAAATTTGTACGACTTACTCAACAGGAAACGGATGTCATCAATGCTGGTCTAAATTATGGTTATGCCATCATGAGGGCCCAGATGGCACGTATTGTTTCTGGATATGGTTTAAATCCCTTAATAGGAATTTTCCATAAGAATGAATATAACCAATTTAACTTGGTTGATGACTTAATGGAACCTTTTAGGCAGATTGTGGATGTTTGGGTATATCAAAATTTACGAGATGAGGAATATTTGAAATATGAGTTCCGATTAGCCTTGACGGATATACTGAACGCAAGGATTCGTTATGGGAAAGAAACTTGTTCGGTGACAGTAGCAATGGATAAATATGTTAAAGGTTTTCTAAAATGCATCTCGGATAAGGATACTAGTAAATTTTACTGTCCTATGGTTTCGAGTGTAGAATGGAGCTAAGGAAATGAGGTATGAAGCATTGAGATTATTGTGTTTTTTTGATTTACCAATGGAAACTAATCAAGAAAAGAGAGTCTATCGTAATTTTCGAAAAGACTTAATAGCAAATGGTTTTGAGATGTTACAGTTTTCTGTCTATTATAGAACCTGTCCTAATCGAAGTTTTGCGAGCAAATTCTACAAAAAATTAAGTCAAAGTAATTTACCAAGTGGGAATGTCCGTTTGCTAGCAGTGACTGAGAAGCAATTTTCTGAAATGGTTTTAATAATTGGTGGAAAAACAAAACAAGAAGAAGTAGTCAGTGATAATAAGTTGGTAGTTATATGAAAATGAGCATAAGTCATCCATACAAGGATAATATTTCATTAAGCTTTGGGCAATTTACTCAAGTTGTAGGACAAGATCAGCAATTAAAGTACTATATTTGGCAAATATTATTGTGGTATTTTGGAGGTAAAAAATATAGCGAGGAAGATTTAGTTCTGTTTGAACAAAATGAACCTAGAATATTAATAGATGATACAGTGACTTCCCGTTCAGAGTTCATTGTTATTCAAATATCGAATATCAATGATTTAATTGAACAAATGGAGTATAAAAAAGGAACAGTAGCTTATCATTATATAAAGAAAAAGATTAATTCCATAAAGATGATAGAGCAAATCGAAAATATCAATGATAATCTGGATAGAATTTCATTACTATTGAATCAGAAGTTGAATCTTCAGATAGATGATATTGTCTATCATACAGAAGCAAAATACTTTAACACAGATCAATTGATTCAAAAGAATTTTTTGCCTTATTTTGGACAAAACGATAAAAATATTTCATTTGAATTTGTAGATAATAAGACAAAGTTTTTATTATTTCTTTCTATGCTAGAAGCTATGGTGAAGGATAGTGATGAAAAGTTTTTGCTTGTGCTACGAAATATGGATGATTATCTATCCTACAGTGAATTTGTTAAGTGTTGCGAAAAAATGGAACTTCTTACTAATCATAGTAACTCACTATATATTGTTTCGTTTCCATCCAATGAGGGCTATATCCACGTCACTAAAGAGGTGTTATAGGAAATCAATATTGTCTCAGATTATGTGGATCATTTTTATTCGTTAGAATTTATGTATGATCGCTTTACTAATCAGTATCCAATAAATCAAATACCTGATGAACAAGAATTTTTAACTTCTTTAAGAAAGGTTGGCCCCTATTTATTTAGTTCAGACATTCTTCATATGAGTTTATCAATAGAGGATCAAGTGGTATTAAAGATTTTAAACAAATTGTATCAGTATGAAATGAAAACAAAATTCCGTATTGGAGCAGTCAATCCAATGTTATTGAAATATTTGGAAGAATAGTATTGACGAGTGTGATGTAAGGATTTATAATATTTTTGAGGTACAGAAACCAAAATTGACGAATTTGAGGTTTTTGTACTCTCAAGATTTAAGTAACTGTACAACGCATTGGTCAGCAACTGGACAACACGGTCAGTTTTTGTACTCTCAAGATTTAAGTAACTGTACAACTCTAATAGTGATTTCATTGTACTGTTAAAAGTTTTTGTACTCTCAAGATTTAAGTAACTGTACAACTTCCCCTGGGCTGTACGATATTGAGTTATAGTTTTTGTACTCTCAAGATTTAAGTAACTGTAC
>NZ_KZ672806.1:200101-200462 GCF_001811085.1 Streptococcus sp. HMSC062B01 | reverse complement strand
TTTGTACTCTCAAGATTTAAGTAACTGTACAACAAGAGGCATGAAAGAGGCTCAAGCCTCGCTGTTTTTGTACTCTCAAGATTTAAGTAACTGTACAACTTACCGTCTGTATCTTTGACAAAACCTTCGGTTTTTGTACTCTCAAGATTTAAGTAACTGTACAACCTGATAACGCTGAGCTGATTGCTAAGTCAAGTTTTTGTACTCTCAAGATTTAAGTAACTGTACAACATTTGATATTCCGTTCTTTAACGCCTGCGGGTTTTTGTACTCTCAAGATTTAAGTAACTGTACAACATAGCACTCTTTATCCTACAGCCTTCCGACGTTTTTGTACTCTCAAGATTTAAGTAACTGTACA
>NZ_KZ672806.1:128734-200001 GCF_001811085.1 Streptococcus sp. HMSC062B01 | reverse complement strand
GTACTCTCAAGATTTAAGTAACTGTACAACATAGACCACATATGCACATAACTGGCATTGGTTTTTGTACTCTCAAGATTTAAGTAACTGTACAACGATTGGTCGCAAGCAGATGAAGATTCTGGAGTTTTTGTACTCTCAAGATTTAAGTGAGTAATTAAGTTTTTCTTTACGAATCTATCCAAAAAAACCACCTATTAGGTGGTTTTTTCAGTATCTATCACTGCTTACTAGAAGAAGAACTTGAGCTGTTTGAGCTGTCGCTGCTGGATTCAGAACTGTCTTCTGAGGAGCTGGTGCTTTCAAATTGTTCTGGGTGGAGCGCTCGATAGCTTGGAGCATTAAAGAGGTCAATGGTCGATTCACCCTTGCGTTGGCTGTAGAGACTGGTTGATTGGTCTCCTTTTTCTTCCTCGATTTTCTTCAATGCTTTGAAAGAGTGGTTGTAAGAGTATTTCTTGACATCTACCTTGCCCAAGTCATTACCCTCGTAGAAGCGAATTAAGTCACCGGTTTGAATAGCGTCACTAATCTTCAGCTGGGTATTGGCAGCATTACGAATATCATCCAGTTCTTTCTTGATGGTTTCGTCTGGATTGGTAATTTCCTCACCGGTTTGAGTGTAGTAGGTCCGTCCGTTGAAGCTAGTGTATTTTGGTGTGACAAAGTTATTGCTGGATCGGAAAGCTGTGATTTGCTGATGCTGAGTTGATAGCATATCCTGGCCGACCTGAAGGTAGTTTTTAGAGTCAATGCCCAGCAAATGCTCCAATGTTGGCAGCATATCTACTTGACCGCCGTAGGTATCAATTATCTTTCCTTTGTCCATACCAGGAATTACGACCATGTAAGGGACGCGCTGCATCATGGCATTGTCGTAGTTGGACCAAGTCTCAGAAGTCTTTCCTACAAGAGGGGCCAAGTTAGGATTGCGGGTTTGGGAAATTCCAAAATGGTCTCCGTAGAGAACGATAATAGAGTTGTCATAGAGGCCGGATTTTTTGAGATAATCAAACAAGGCCTTGACAGAAGAATCTAAATAGTTGGCAGTAGCAAAGTAGCCATTAATGGTCTCATCCTTTGTCTTAGCCAGCGGGAACCCAATCTCGTCACCAATCAAGCTAGTCGTGTAAGGATAGTGATTAGAAACCGTGATATATTTAACATAGAAAGGCTGTTGCAGGCGCTCCAGATATTTGATGGAATCTTTCAGCATAATCTTGTCATTTAAGCCGTACTGGAAGGAGTTGGTGTCGTCCTGCTTAGTAAAGTAAGACGCATCGAAGAAATAGTTATAACCCCATTGTTTATAGGCTGTATTACGATTCCAAAAGCTTCCAGCATTACCATGGAAAACAGCAGAAGTATAGCCACCATTTTTGGAAAGAATAAAAGGTGCAGCTTGCTGGGTATTGGTACCACCGTAGTTAACCATGAAGGAGCCTTGGTTGAGACCGAAGAGTCCAGTTTCAATCATGGTTTCAGCATCAGAAGTCTTACCAGCCTTAACCTGGTTGAAGACATTGGAGAAAGACAGAGTCGAATTGGAGTGGTAGAGGGAGTTGAGGAAAGGGGTCACCTCGTACGCTTTTCCATCTGCCTGTAGCTTATAGTCAATCAGAAACTGCTGGAAGCTCTCCAGATGGACATAGATAACATTGCGACCTTTGGCAATACCAAAGTAATCCTTGTTAGGTTCTGCATAGTGATTCTGAATGTATTCTTCTACAGGCTTCAAATCTTCAGCAGAGGCTTTGGATCGCTCTTTGTTGGCTTGATAGGTTTGATTTCCGCTGTAGCCTAGAAAGGCTGGAAGTCCCAGTGCCCGAACGACATAGTAGTTTGAGAAACCACGGGTCAGGAGCTGAGGACGGTCAATTTCCGCCAAAAAGAGATTGGCTGTAAAGAGCATAGTAGAAAGTGCTGTGATGGCAAAGCTAGCTCTCTTATTAAATGGACGATGGTCAACCCTGATGAACTTTTTATACATGAGGTAGCCCAGAATCGGAAAATCAATCAGATAGATGATATCCCATGGTCTAAATAAGCCGAGGGCAGCTTCACCCAAACCAGCAGAAACACTGCTGGAAGCCATCATGGTATTGACGGTTACAAAGTCACTAAATTCGCGGTAGTATACGGCATTTGAAAACAGCCAGATAAAGAGCAAAATATAAACAAAAATTGAAAATCCATAGAATATGGCGCTTCTTTTGAAATAAAGCGCTAAGCCAATAAATAATAAGCCTAAGGGTATAGGATTTACAAAGGCTAAGAAGGCCTGATAAAATCCTTGGATATCCAAATTAAAGTCGACAGTGTATGCCCACATGGTTTTTAACCAGTAGAAGCAAAGCAAGGTCAAGACAAAACCTAGTCTGGTACTCATGAAATTGAGTAATTTCCTAGTCATTTTTTTCACAAAAGTACTTCCTTGTCTTATTTCCTAAATTTTTCTGTATCGTATTAAGTATATCACATTTTGTTTTATAGGGTGAACGAAAAGTATAAGCTTTGCCTAAATTAACAATCAACCAGAATTTGCTGAGGAAGATGGCTAAGAGGGCGTAGAAGGATAAAATAGAGGGAGCTAATGTTACTACGGGCTTGCTTTACGTAATTTTTTTGAAATATTTCTCAATATTTGATATAATTTAGAATATGAAAAAGCTTACGGTTTCTCGTTATAAGGAAGAAAAGATTCGGCAGGGTGCCCTGCTTTTAGAAAAAGAAGACTTTCCAGAGCTATCTTTTGATCATCAAGCTGTGGAGCTGGTATCAAGCCAAGGAAAGTTTCTGGGATGTGGTTATATCTCAAAGCAGAACAAGGGACTTGGCTGGCTTGTTTCTAAGCAAAAAGTAGATTTTGATAGAGATTTTTTTATTTCCTTATTTGAGAAAGCCAAGGAAAAGCGTCGTTTTTACCGTCTGGCAGAGGATATAACTGCATACCGTCTCTTTAATCAAGAAGGCGACGGTTTTGCAGGATTGACTATTGACCAGTACGGAGACTATGCTCTCTTTTCTTGGTACAATCCTTTTGTCTTTTCTTTAAAGGAAGAAATCCTTCAAGCTTTTCAAGAAGTCTTTCCAGAATTAATGGGAGCTTATGAAAAAATTCGTTTTAAGGGGCTGGACTACGAGTCAGCCCACGTCTATGGAGCTGAAGCACCAGAGGTCTTTACGGTTTTAGAAAATGGTGTGGCTTATCAAGTTTTTCTAAATGATGGTCTTATGACTGGGATTTTTCTAGATCAGCATGAGGTTCGGGCCAGTCTTGTTGACGGCTTAGTCCTTGGGAAAAGTTTGTTAAATATGTTTTCCTACACAGCTGCTTTTTCTGTTGCAGCTACTATGGGAGGTGCTAGCCAGACAACCTCAGTTGATTTGGCAAAACGTAGTCGGGAACTGTCCGAAGCACATTTTCAAGCCAATGGTCTGACTTTAGACAATCATAGGTTTGTGGTTATGGACGTTTTTGATTATTTCGAATATGCCAAGCGACATGGTCTCAGCTATGATGTCATAGTGCTAGATCCACCAAGCTTTGCCCGTAATAAAAAGCAGACTTTTTCTGTCGCGAAAGATTACCATAAGCTTATCAAAGAATCACTGGAAATTTTAAATCCAAAAGGAATACTGATTGCCAGTACCAATGCGTCCAATGTGTCGCGTGCTAAATTTAAGAAAGAAATTGAAAAAGGTTTTGCAGGAAAGCGCCATCGTTATATCAAAGAATATGGTTTGCCAGCAGACTTTAGTTATAATAAGAAAGACGAAAGTAGTAATTACTTAAAAGTTTTTACGATTAAGGTAGAAGAATGAAGTTAGTTGTCTCTGTCACCCCTAGAAATTTAGAAGAAGCTCAACAGATCGACGCGCAACGTTTTGTAGATGCGGATTTGATCGAGTGGAGAGCAGATTTCTTGGAAAAAGAAGAAATCTTAAAGGTTGCACCAGCTATTTTTGAAAAATTTGCTGGCCGTGAACTGATTTTTACACTTCGGACCAAGGATGAAGGTGGTCATATTCAGCTATCTGATGACGAATATGTGGAAATGATAAAAAAGGTAGCCCAGCTCTATCAACCAGATTATGTGGATTTTGAGTATTTCTCCCACAAGGACAAAATCGATGAAATGCTGGAATTTCCAAACCTGGTCTTGAGTTATCATAACTTTGAGGAAACTCCTGAAAATATGATGGAAATCTTGTCCGAGCTGACTAGCCTAACGCCTAAGGCTGTCAAAGTATCGGTGATGGCTAATAGTGGCCAGGATGTTTTGGACTTGATGAACTATACTCGTGGCTTTAAGACTTTAAATCCTGAGCAAGAGTATGTAACTATTTCTATGGGAAGGGTTGGACGCATCTCACGAATTGCATCTGATTTGACGGGTTCTGCTTGGTCTTTTGCTAGTTTAGACGAAGCAACAGCACCAGGTCAGATTTCTTTGAGCAGCATGAAAATAATTCGGGATATTTTAAATGAAAATTGATGGACACACTCGTTTGGCTGCTGTCATAGCTAAGCCAATCAAGCACAGTATTTCGCCCTTTATTCATAATATGGCTTATGCCCTTACAGATACCAATGCGGTTTATCTGGCTTTTGAGGTGGACAGGGAAAATCTGGAACAGGCTGTTGAAAATATTCGGCTTCATCAGATGTTGGGAGCTAATATTTCTATGCCCTATAAGCAAGAGGTAATTACTTATCTTGATGAGCTTGATGAGTCGGCCTTGCTTATCGGCGCGGTCAATACGATTGTCAATCAAAATGGTCGACTTATCGGATACAATACAGATGGTTTTGGTTTTTTCAGAAGTTTGTCTAACTTTCATATTAAGGGGAAAAATCTGACAATCCTTGGGGCTGGAGGTGCAGCTTCAGCTATTATTGGTCAGGCTATGCTGGATGGTGTAGGAAAGGTCTGTGTCTTTGACCTCAGAGATAGATTGGCAGGACATCAAGAGAGAATGGGACAGATGTCTCGTCGTCTGGGTCATCCCATTCAATTACTGGCTGTTGAAGACTTAGCAGCTCTTACTGATGCTGTCAATCAATCAGATTTATTTATCAATGCGACAGGCCTCGGGATGGATGGAAAATCACTACCTATTCCAAGCGATTTTGTTTTTCCTAAGGGACTGCTAGTGGCAGATATGACCTATTGTCCAGCTGAAACACCATTTTTGCGCTTGGCTAGAGAACAAGGACTGCAGACTGTAAATGGTCTGGGTATGTTGCTCTATCAAGCAGAAAAAGCATTTGAACTAATGACAGGTAAAAAGATGCCATCTGAAAAAATCAAAAAAGCCTTGTTAGAAAAATTGGAAATATAGTTTATAGTAGATAGTGTGGGACATTCTTGGACTTTGTAGGCTTTGGGTGTCCATTTTCATATATAAAGGAGGCGCTTATGAAACTGAATGTAAATCTTCCTCATCATCCCTATGATATCGTTATTGAAAACGGGACTTTATCTCAGGCTGGAAATTGGCTGAGTCAGCTTTGGCAGCCCCAGAAACTAGTAATTATCACAGATAATCGGGTGGCTAGACTCTATGCAGAGAAGGTTAAATTGAGTTTGGAAGCTGCTGGTTTTAAGGTCTTTACCTTTGATTTTCTTGAAGGTGAAGCTAGTAAAAATCTAACAACTGTTAATAAAGCCTATGAATTTTTGGCAAAGGTCGGTTTAACTCGCAGTGACGGAATTGTAGCCTTGGGTGGCGGAGTTGTTGGTGATTTGGCAGGCTTTGTTGCTTCGACCTACATGAGAGGCATTCATTTCGTTCAGATTCCGACCAGTCTGACAGCTCAAGTGGATTCCTCTATTGGTGGTAAGACAGGTGTCAATACGCCTTTGGCCAAGAATATGGTTGGCACTTTTACCCAGCCTGACGGAGTTCTGATTGACCCTCAAGTTTTGCAGACTTTAGGGCAACGTGAACTGATTGAAGGTATGGGCGAGGTGGTCAAGTACGGCTTGACTGAGGATAAGGAACTCTGGGACGAGCTTTCAGAAATGGATGGCAGTCCAGAGTCGATTTTGGAGCATGCAGAGAGTATCATTTACCATTCCTGCGATGTCAAGCGTAAGATTGTGGTTGAGGATGAGCTGGATAATGGTGTCCGCCTTTATCTGAACTTCGGCCATACCATTGGACACGCGATTGAAGCAACAGCAGGCTATGGTCAGGTTATGCACGGAGAAGCTGTAGCGATTGGTATGGTACAGGTTTCCCGTGTCGCTGAAAAGCAAGGCCTCATGCCAGCTGGGATTACAGAAGACATAATCCGTATGTGTCAGAAATTTGGCTTGCCGGTGGATTACCAGCCTTGGAAGGAGAATGCTCTATATCAAGCACTGACCCATGATAAGAAGGCTAGAGGCAACTCTATCAAGCTAGTACTGGTGCCCGAGCTAGGGTCGGCTAGTATTCACCAGATTCCGCTGGAAGAGATGAAAGAATTTCTTAAGAAATAAGTGCCAGATGGAACCTGAGACAATTGGGGAGTCTAGATGAAGACAAACGAGCTGCCCAGCTTTTCCATCCCAGAATAGGAGAAAATGTATGAGATACTTAACAGCAGGAGAATCCCACGGACCACGTCTAACAGCTATTATTGAGGGAGTGCCAGCTGGTCTTCCTCTGACCGCTGAATACATCAATGCTGAGCTCAAGCGCCGTCAGGGTGGGTACGGCCGTGGAGCCCGCATGAAGATTGAAAGCGACCAAGTTGAGATTACGTCCGGGGTTCGCCATGGACTGACCATGGGCGGTCCAATCACTCTCAATGTCACAAATCTGGATCATCAGAAGTGGTTGGAGATTATGAGTGTGGCTGATGTGGATGAAAAGAAAAAAGGGCTACGTAAGATTACCAAACCACGCCCTGGTCATGCGGACTTGGTCGGTGGTATGAAATACCGCTTTGACGATTTGCGAAATTCCCTAGAGCGTTCTTCTGCCCGTGAAACGACTATGCGTGTAGCAGTCGGAGCAGTAGCCAAGCGCTTGCTGGAAGAAATCGGTGTAGAGGTAGCCAGCCATATCGTAACTTTTGGAGGCATTGATATTGATGTGCCGGACAATCTAACTGTAACAGAAATCAAGGAAAGAGCTGCCCAGTCAGAGGTTTCCATTGTCAATCCCGAGCGCGAAGAAGAAATCAAGGCCTACATTGACCAGATTAAGAAAGACGGTGATACCATCGGTGGTGTCATTGAGACAGTCATTGGCGGTGTGCCGATCGGTCTGGGCTCCTATGTCCAATGGGACAAGAAGCTGGATGCCAAGATTGCTCAGGGAGTCGTGTCTATCAATGCTTTCAAGGGAGTCGAGTTTGGCGTGGGCTTTGAAGCCGGCCGTCTCAAGGGCAGTCAAGTCATGGATGAAATCCTCTGGTCTGAGGAAGATGGCTTCACTCGCAGGACCAATAATCTTGGTGGCTTTGAGGGTGGTATGACCAATGGTCAGCCAATCGTAGTGCGAGGTGTCATGAAGCCTATTCCAACCCTTTACAAGCCACTGATGAGTGTAGATATTGAGACCCACGAGCCCTATAAGGCTACAGTAGAGCGGAGTGATCCTACGGCTCTGCCAGCGGCAGGTGTAGTCATGGAAAGCGTAGTGGCAACAGTTTTAGCCACCGAAGTTCTGGAGAAATTCTCTTCGGACAATCTGGAAGAACTGAAGGACGCGGTAGCCCGCCATCGGGAATTTGTCAAGAACTTTTAGAAGTAAGGAGAAGGGCATGGAGAGAAAAACAGTCTATATCGCAGGTCTGGGACTGATTGGAGCTTCCTTGGCTCTGGGCATCAGGCGAGCTCATCCTGAGATTGAAATTCTCGGCTACAATCGAAGTGAGGAATCGCGCAGAGTTGCTTTGGAACGTGGAATGGTAGACCGGGTAACGGATGATTTTGCCGCCTTTGCTCCATTGGCTGATGTGATTATTCTGGCTGTGCCCATCAAGCAGACCATAGCATTTATCAAGGATCTAGCGGAGCTGGACCTGAAGGAAAATGTTATCATCTCTGATGCTGGATCGACCAAGGCTGAGATTGTGGCTGCTGCAGAAAAGTATCTGCAGAATAAGCCCGTCCGCTTTGTAGGTGCTCACCCGATGGCCGGAAGTCACAAGACCGGAGCCAAGGCAGCCCATGTCACCCTCTTTGAAAATGCCTATTATATCTTCACGCCCTCTAGCCTGACCAAGCCTGGTACGCTTGAAGAAATGAAGGACTTGCTGAGTGGTCTTCATGCCCGCTTTATTCAGGTAGATCCTGTAGAGCACGACCGAGTGACCAGTCAAATCAGTCATTTTCCGCATATTCTAGCCTCCAGCCTGATGGAGCAAACGGCAACTTATAGCCGAGAACATGAGCTGACCCAGTCTTTTGCGGCCGGTGGTTTTCGTGATATGACGCGAATTGCAGAGAGCGAGCCGGGCATGTGGACCTCTATCCTCTTGACCAATCCTCAAGCCATTTTGGAGCGGCTGGAAGATTTTAAAAAACAGCTAGACAAGGTTGCTGCTGCAATTGAGGCCAAGGACGAGACAGCTATCTGGGAATTTTTCGACCGAGGGCGGCAGAGTCGCAAACAGATGGAAATTCATAAGCGAGCCGGTGTTGATAGCTTTTACGATCTTTTTGTCGAGGTGCCTGATGAAGAAGGAGCCATTCTTAGCGTCCTAGAATTGTTGAGAGGGATCTCTGTTGTCAATATCCGAATTAATGAGGAAAATCGGGAGGATACCCATGGTATTCTACAAATCACCTTTAAAAATCGTAAAGATTTAGAAAAATCTGCTAAAATAGTAAGAGAAAATACAAGATATCAGGTGTTTTTAAATTAAAGAAATGGAGAAATACTATGTCAAATATTTATGATTTAGCCAATGAACTCAACCGTACTTTCCGTGAACTACCTGAGTACAAGGCAGTTTTGGAGAGCAAGGCAGCCATTGATGCAGATAGTGAAGCCAAGTCTCTTTTTGACGATTATATTGCTTTTCAAGGAAAAATCCAGCAATTAATGCAGACAGGACAAATGCCGACACCAGAGTTGCAAGAATAAATGAAGTCATTCGGAGAAAAAATCCAAGCCAATGCAATTGTGACTGAGTTCTTCACGAAGCAGCAACAACTTTCTGTTTACTTGTCTGATATTGAACGTATTGTCTTTGAGCCAATTCAAGATTTGATGAAATAAAAGCTGACAGTCTGTTTTCTCTTCTGAGTCTACAGGCTTTTTGCTTCAAAAACTTGATTTTTGATGCTTTCTGAGTATAATGAATCATAACGAAAAGGAAATGAGAGGAATTTCTATGTCACGAAAAGTTGCTATTATTGGGATGGGAAATGTTGGAGCTGCGGTCGCTCATGGTTTGATTGCACAAGGAGCTTTTGATGATTATGTGCTGATTGATACTAATGAAGCTAAGGTCAAGGCTGATGCATTAGACTTTCAAGATGCTGCAGCCAATCTCAATCATCATGCTAATATCACAGTTAATTCTTATGAAGCTTTAGCGGATGCTGATGTTATTATTTCAGCCTTAGGAAATATTAAATTACAAGACAATCCAAATGCTGACCGATTTGTAGAATTGCCTTTCACTTCAAAAGAGGTGATTGAAGTTTCCAAAAAAATCAAGGAAGTAGGCTTTAATGGGATTTTGATTGCCATCACGAACCCAGTTGATGTTGTGACCAGCCTATACCAGCATTATACAGGCCTTCCGAAAGAAAGAGTGATTGGGACTGGTACTTTGCTGGATACTGCAAGAATGAAGAGGGCAGTTGGAGTCCGGTTTGGAGTTGATCCTCGCAGTGTTTACGGCTATAATCTGGGTGAGCATGGAAATTCCCAGTTTACCGCTTGGAGCCAAGTTCGAGTTAAGGGGCAGCCTATTAGCAAGCTGACTTCAGAAGAAGTTTTAGAAGAAATTGGCACGGAAGCTATGAAGGGCGGTCATACCGTCTTTTACGGGAAAAAGTACACTTCCTACGGGATTGCTAGTGCAGCTATCCGTTTGGCTTTGGCTGTCATTTCAGATGCCCATGAAGAACTGCCTGTGACAAATTACTATGCACCGCTTGATACCTATCTAAGCTATCCAGCTCTTGTTGGTCGTTCAGGCATTATCGAACAGTTGCAATTGACTTTGACAGAAGAGGAAGAAGCTAAATTAGCTCGTTCGGCCCAATTTATTCAAGATAAGTTTTCAGAACATATTTAATCAGTCAAAAAAGGACATAATCCTATAACACTCTAATAGATTTAGAGTGTTTTTTGTCTTTAGAAAAGGCTGATCTTCATTTGTTTTCATGCTCTATTTGTGTTAAAATGAAAGGAAACAATTGTGCGAGGTATTCCATGAAACTAAGGACAAATGCAAAAGGTTTAAGAGGAAGTTTGCGTGTGCCTGGTGATAAGTCTATCAGCCATCGCTCCATTATTTTTGGAAGCTTGGCCAAGGGTGTCACCAAAGTTCATGATATTTTGCGTGGAGAGGATGTCCTCTCAACTATGCAGGTGTTCCGAGAGATGGGCGTTCAAATTGAGGATAAGGGAGATCTTGTTGAAATCCATGGCTGTGGCTTTGATGGTTTGCAGGAACCTCAGCGTCCACTTGATATGGGGAACTCAGGTACCTCTATGCGCTTGATTGCTGGCGTTTTAGCTGGTCAGAACTTTTCTGCTCAGATGGTAGGAGATGACAGCTTGTCTAAGAGACCCATGGATCGTATCAGCCTGCCTTTGAGACAGATGGGAGTTGAGATTGCTGGTCAAACAGAGCGAGATTTACCTCCTTTGACTATTCATGGCAATCCAAAATTAAAACCCATTCAATATCAATTGCCTATTGCTTCGGCTCAGGTGAAGTCAGCCCTCATTTTTGCAGCTCTGCAAGCGCAGGGCGAGTCGCTGATTATCGAAAAAGATTTGACACGAAACCATACGGAAGATATGCTCTTGCAATTTGGCGGTCAGCTAAAGGTGGACGGCAAAGAGATCCGAGTAGCTGGTAAACAAGAACTGCAAGCTCAGGAAGTCGTTGTACCTGGAGATATTTCTAGCGCAGCTTTTTGGCTGGTAGCTGGTTTGGTTGTGCCAAACTCCAAAATTACTCTAACCAATGTCGGTATCAATGAGACTCGAACAGGCATCTTAGATGTGATCCAAGCTATGGGAGGCAAGTTGTCAGTGTCTGAGGTTGATGAAGTAGCCAAGTCGGCAACCATCACTGTTGAAAGCTCGGAACTTCATGGAACAGAAATCAGTGGAGAACTAATTCCTCGCTTAATCGATGAGTTGCCTATTATTGCTTTGCTAGCGACACAAGCTGAGGGACAAACCTTGATCCGAGATGCTGAGGAGTTGAAAGTTAAAGAAACGGACCGCATTCAGGTTGTAGCTGATGTACTCAATAGTATGGGGGCAGACATCCAGCCGACAGCGGATGGAATGATTATCCAAGGGAAAACACCTTTGAAAGGAGCTTCCGTTCATACATATGGAGATCATCGAATTGGTATGATGACTGCCATTGCAGCACTTTTGGTAAAAGATGGAAGTGTAGAACTTTCGAGAGCAGAAGCAATCAATACCAGTTATCCAGACTTTTTTGCTCATTTGGAGGACTTAGTGAATGTCTAAAATTTTATTAGGATTTATGGGGGCAGGCAAGACTACTGTCGGTCGCCTTCTGGATCCCAATTTTCATGATATGGATGAGCTGATTGTTAATCAGATTGGGATGTCTATTAATGACTTCTTTGCTCAAGAAGGTGAAGAGGCATTCCGAAAGATAGAGACAGCAACCTTGGAGAGTTTATTAGCAAATCAGGCAAAAATCATCTCTCCAGGTGGAGGAATTGTGGTCAATCCGCATAACCGAGATCTGCTTGACAAGAATCCATACAATATTTATCTACGAGTGGATTTTGATACTCTGTATCAGCGCATTGAGAATGATCTTGCCATGCAGCGGCCACTCTACTTAAACAACACACGAGAAGAATTTAAGAAAATTTTTGAAGCTCGCTTACCTCTTTATGAGAAAATTGCTACGCATATCATTGATGTAGCAGGAAAAACACCAGAAGAAATTGCGGAGATGATTCGATGCTTGTAGGCTATCTTGGGCCCAAGGGCTCTTTTTCTCATCAAGTAGCTCAGAAGGCTTTTCCAGAAGCACATTTAGAGTCCTATCCAAACATCACAGAAGTCATCAAGGCTTATGAAAGAGGTCAAGTGGACCTATCAATTGTTCCAGTTGAAAATTCGATTGAGGGCAGTGTTCACGAGACTTTGGATTATCTTTTTCATCAGGCGCAGATTCAAGCTGTAGCAGAGTTGATTCAACCAATTAAGCAGCAGCTTCTAGCCTGTCAGACTGATGGACCGATAGAGACAATCTTTTCTCACCCACAAGCTCTTGCTCAGTCTAAGACTTATATTCAGGAGCATTATCCGTACGCTAAGTTGGAAGTAACTGCTAGTACAGCTGCAGCAGCGCGTCTAGTAGCAAAACATCCAGAGAAGCCTTATGCTGCTATTGCACCAGAAACGGCTGCTGAGGAGTATGGCTTGCAACTTGTGGCAAGAGATATCCAAGAAATGAGTGAAAATTTCACACGTTTTTGGGTTTTAGGCTGTAAGAGACCGGAGTTCGCTTTAGAAAAACTTGCTCCCAAAAAGACCTTGGGATTGACTTTGCCGGACAATATACCGGGTGCTCTCTATAAGGCCTTGTCTGTCTTTGCTTGGCGAGGGATTGATTTGACTAAGATTGAAAGTCGGCCTCTAAAGACAGCACTGGGAGAATATTTCTTTATCATTGATGTCAATGGTGAACAGGAGTCTTTGCTCCAATTTGCTCTGGAAGAATTAACAGCCATCGGAATTACTTATAAAATTTTAGGACAATACAATGTCCATCTTATTGCATAAATGTCGGGGGAAATATGGCGAAACAACAAGACAATCTGAGCCATCATGAACAATTACGTTTAGATTATTTATATAAAAACTTTCATTACTTAAACGAGCGGGAACAGGAAGAATATAACTATCTGATGCGTAAGGCTCAGGGAGAGATTTTTGAGCCTAGCTACAGAGAAGAGGAAAAGCCTGTTTCTGACAAGTTGGAAGACTCTTTACCTGTTTACCCAAATAGAACAAACCGCAGAAAGGATCGGCAACAGTCTGAAAAAGCTGAGAAGCCTAAAAAACGGCGAATAGAAAAGCCAAGTCAGACTGACTCAGGTCCCGAGGGAGAGGAAAAGAAACCCAAAAAACGCAAGAAAAAATGGACCTTTGGTCGTGTCTTGAAATGGGTACTTACTTTTATCGTTCTCGTATTGGCTGGAATGCTTGTCATGTTTATCAAAGGAGTCTGGTCAGTACCAGCTGAAAACAAACCGACAGCTGAAGTCTTTCATGGTGAAGATAGTCCAAATGGAACCAATATCCTTATTTTAGGGACAGATGGTCGTGTTGGACAGACTTCTGATGAAACGAGAACTGATACCATCATGGTTCTCAATGTTGGGGGCAAAGATAAGAAACTGAAATTAGTCAGCTTTATGCGGGATACTCTCGTTAATATTGAAGGTGTTAGCCAGCCTGGTGAGTATGATCAGAAGCTCAACTCAGCCTATACCATTGGTGAGCAAAATAATCACCAAGGGGCAGAATTGGTGCGTGAAATGCTCAAGGATAATTTTGATATCAATATCAAATACTATGCCTTGGTAGACTTTTCAACCTTTGCGACAGCTATTGACACTCTCTTTCCAGAAGGCGTTGCTATGAATGCTCAATTTTCAACGATTGATGGCCAGCCTGTAACGGAAGTAGAAATCCCAGATGACCTCAATATGAAGGATGGCGTGGTTCCCAATCAAACCATTAAAGTCGGTCCGCAGCGGATGGATGGCAGAACCTTACTTAACTATGCGCGTTTTCGTAAGGACGACGAAGGTGACTTTGGTCGGACTCGTCGCCAGCAGGAAGTATTGACAGCCGTGATCCAGCAATCCAAAAATCCAATGAAACTCTTTTCAGGCTCAGAAGCTTTGGGTAAGGTCTATGCAATGACCTCTACAAATCTACCTTACACTTTCCCTTTGACCAATAGCTGGTCTCTCTTGAGTGGGGCAGCTGGTGGAGTTGAACGTGTCACTATTCCTGACTTAGGCGACTGGCAAGATGCCTATGACATGTACGGTGGCCAAGGTCTCTTGATCGACTTTGAAGCCTATAAGGCCAAATTACAGCAAATGGGCTTGAGATAGATATCTATGATATAATGGAAGGTAGGACAAGTTTCTACCTTTTCTTTTGGGAAAATGGCAGAGCGATAAAGCAGAAAGAGAAAAATATGTTAAAGAAAAATGATATTGTAGAAGTTGAAATTGTGGATTTGACACATGAGGGAGCAGGAGTTACCAAGGTTGATGGTTTGGTTTTCTTTGTAGAAAATGCTTTACCAACTGAGAAAATCCTCATGCGAGTCCTTAAAGTCAATAAAAAGATTGGCTACGGGAAAGTTGAAGAATACCTTACACATTCTCCACATCGTAACCAAGACCTTGACCTAGCTTATCTACGCTCAGGTATCGCTGATTTGGGGCATCTAGCCTATCCAGAGCAGCTCAAGTTTAAAAGCAAGCAAGTCAAGGATAGTCTCTACAAGATTGCAGGAATTTCGGATGTAGAAGTTGCTGAAACGCTTGGTATGGTGAATCCAGTCAAGTATCGAAATAAGGCGCAGGTGCCTGTTCGTCGAGTGAATGGTGTCTTGGAAACTGGCTTTTTCCGTAAGAATTCGCATGACCTTATGCCCCTTGAAGATTTCTTTATTCAAGATCCTGTCATTGACCAAGTCGTGGTGGCTCTTCGAGATCTGCTCCGTCGTTTTGATTTGAAGCCTTATGATGAAAAGGAGCAGTCTGGCTTGATTCGGAACCTCGTTGTGCGACGCGGGCACTACTCAGGACAAATCATGGTCATTTTAGTGACAACTCGTCCTAAAGTTTTCCGAGTGGAGCAATTGATTGAGCAAGTCATCAAGCAATTCCCAGAGATTGTATCTGTCATGCAAAATATCAACGACCAAAATACCAATGCGATTTTTGGCAAGGAGTGGAAGACTCTTTATGGTCAAGACTATATTACCGACCAAATGTTGGGAAATGATTTCCAAATTTCAGGACCAGCCTTCTACCAGGTCAATACTCAAATGGCGGAGAAACTCTATCAGACAGCCATTGACTTTGCAGGATTAAAAGAAGATGACGTGGTTATCGATGCCTACTCAGGAATTGGAACGATTGGTCTCTCTGTCGCTAAGCATGTCAAGGAAGTCTATGGTGTGGAAGTGATTCCAGAAGCGGTTGAAAATAGCCGAAAGAATGCGGCAATCAACGGGATTACCAACGCCCACTATGTCTGTGACACAGCTGAAAATGCCATGAAGAACTGGCTTAAAGATGGGATTCAACCAAGTCTTATCCTAGTGGATCCACCAAGAAAAGGCCTCACAGAAAGCTTTATCAAAGCAAGCGCTCAAACAGGAGCAGATCGCATCGCCTATATCTCTTGTAATGTTGCAACTATGGCGCGTGATATCAAACTATATCATGAGTTAGGATATGAGTTGAAGAAAGTCCAGCCGGTGGATCTGTTTCCTCAAACGCACCACGTCGAGTGTGTAAGCTTGTTAGTGAAACGAAGTTAATCCTCAAAAGATTCACCCAAACCTTTTGAGTCCCACAAACGCATCATGTTGAGGCGGTGTCACTGCTTGTACGAGCTGATTAAACAAGGGTGTAGCTAGTGAAAGTCCTACAGTAAGGAGTTTAAACATGAAATTCCATGAATTTGGTAATAAGAATTTGCCTCCTATTTTACTGATACACGGTGGCGGCAGTTCTTGGTGGAATTATCTTCGTCAAGCACGTATCTTGTCAGAAAAATACCGTGTTATTTTACCTACTTTGAATGGTCACGGCGAAGAATATCAACTTGATTATGTTTCTACTGAAGATTCTGCCTTGGAAATCTTGGACTATATCAAAGAGAATTGTGGTGGAAAATTGTTTGCGATTGGTGGCGTTTCACTTGGCGGTCAAATTGCCATTGAACTTTTGTCCTTAGAGAGCGGCATAGCTGAGAAAGCTATCATAGACGGAAGTATCTGTATTCCTCAACCAAGGTTTGCTAAAATCAGCATCTTTCTAGTGTCTCTATTTGGTAAACTGATGTTCAATAAATTCTCTTGCAAACTTCAGTTCAGCATGATGAACAAACTCTATCCTAAACTGGCTTATCCAGAGGAAATAAAAGCTTATTATTTGGAGGATTTGCCAAGGACGCCTATCAAAACATTGGTGACCATTTACAAAAACTATATGGGATGTTACAAGCTGAAAGATATGATTTCTGCTAGCAAGGCTCAGGTTCTGTATATCTATGGTGAAAAAGAATTGAACTGTGTGAAAGAATCAGCGAAATTATTTCAACAGCTACATTCAAAGACAATTTTGTATGAAGCAAAGGGCTATAACCACGGCTATTTATCAGCTTACTTGCCTTATGAGTGGATTGATTTGGTGGTGCCATTTTTAAAGAGTGATTCATTAGAAATGTGTAACGAATCTGATATGCCATAAGGAGGAAACGGATGCTCGGAGTAATTGTTGGAGACATTGTAGGTTCTGTTTACGAATGGAACAATATCAAAACTAAGGACTTCCTTTATTTCTGAAGGACTGCTTTTTTACAGATGACACGGTAAGTCCGAACAGCTGAGTGTGTAAGCTTGTTAGTGAAACGTAGCTAATCCTCAAAATAAAGAAACTAAAACTCCATTATTTTGAGATGACAACCTAAACTGTTTTTAAGGAGGTGTTATATTGATAGAGAGTAGACCTGAGTTTGATAAAATCACATCCTTTGATGAATTTAATAAATACTATTGGTATCGTGATGAACTTTCACAGATATGCAAGTCATTAGGGCTTGAATATAGAGGTACAAAACAAGAACTCAATGATATTATTGAGCAGTACTTCAAGGGAAACTTGATTAAAAAATCATCAGTAAAAAGAAATAAGAAACGAGTAGAAGTCGTTACCTTAGATACGCCCTTACTTGAATGTGGATTCTCCTTTAATGCACACTTTAGAGAATATTTCTCAACTTTAACAGATGTTTCACCCTTTAAATTTACTGCGGATATGGCTACTGCTTGGAGAAAAGTAAAAAAAGAACATGATTTGAGTTTTACAATTCAAGATATGCTAAAAGTTTATTATGGAAATTCAGACTATGCCAAGTATGATCATTCGGTTTGTCAATGGAATCAATTTCTAAAGGATTTCTGTGCAGACGAAAATAATCGTAATTACTCGAATAAACTAAAAGTAGCCTCTATTCTTTGGAAAGAAGTTAGAAATTCAAAAAATGAAAAAATTTACTCAAAGAATCTTTTAACTGAATATGCTGATAAAGTAAAAGAGTATGGAAAGTAGAAATTTCTGTCTAAACCAATAGTTCGTAAGGAGGATACCATGCTAGGAGCAATTATTGGAGACATTGTAGGTTCAGTTTACGAATGGAACAATATTAAAACGAAGGATTTTCCCTTATTTCGTGAGGATTGTTTTTTCACAGATGATACGGTTATGACCTGCGCTGTTGCTGAGGCTATTATGAATGGTGGTCAGAAAGATGACTTTATTGACGCCATGAAGAAATATGGCAAAATGTATCCTGATGCGGGCTACGGTGCTCGGTTTAGTAGTTGGATCAATAGTGACAATCGTGATCATTACAATAGCTTTGGAAATGGATCTGCTATGCGTGTTTCTCCCTGTGCTTGGGTTATGGACTGTGGTTTTTGTGCGAGAACTGGTATGACACCATCAACTAGAGAGCTTGCACGACTTTCTGCAGAAGTCACCCATAATCATCCTGAAGGTATCGAAGGCGCCATGGCGACAACTGATGCGATCTTTCTGTGTCGTTATTACTTTGGAGGTTATTGTGGGGATTATGAGCAACCAATCAATGATAACACTTCAGAATGTAAGAGACTCATCAAGGAGCATATAGAGGAGGAGTATGGGTATAACCTTTCTCAATCACTAGATGAAATCCGCCCTACTTACCGTTTCAATGAAACTTGTCAGGATACCGTACCCCAGGCCATTATTGCATTTCTGGAAAGTAGAGACTTCGAAGATGCTATTAGAAATGCCATCTCCCTTGGTGGCGATAGTGATACACTTGCTGCAATAACGGGGAGTATAGCTGAGGCGGCATATGGTATTCCTGATTGGATCAAGGAAAAGGCCTATTCCTATCTAGATGAGCCGTTAAAGGATGTAATTAGCCGATGGAAAAAGTTCATTCTAGGAGGATAATAGAGGCTTTTGGTGTTACATACACATTTTATACAAAATATTAAGCCCTTATATCCCCATCTAGATAAAAAACGACCATCTAAGTTGGTAAATAACTTCAGGAGGTTTATACGCTATGCTTAGATCTTATGTAACTAAAAAGTATTTATTCTTCTATTTTGTGGCGATTATGATTACTTGGCTGGAGGCTGTCATTACTCCAGCTTTGATTCAGTATATTGTCTCTAGTTTTACCAATCACCAGTTGCATTTGCTGTGGCAGGTCTTGATTTGGGGGATTGTGGGAAATTTGATTCTCTTGCTGGGTTTGGCGGGGAAACGCTATTACTATGCACGAGTGCTGACGGACTTCAAGTCGGGCATTAAGCGGGCTATCTTTCAGACTTTCTTATATAGCCGTCGGATAGCGGATGAAGAGGTTTTGTCCGACCTGGAAAATGATGTGAAACAGCTAGAAGATAACTATATTGAGCCGACTGTCATTATCATTTCTTCTTTGGGATTTACAACCGTCTCCATCTGCTATGCTCTCTGGACTAATTTTCATCTCGGCTTGCTCTTTATCATTTTTTATTCGATACCAGTTCTTTGTAGCAGTATAGGTTCTAAACGCTTGGATGCGATTACTAAGCAGAAGTCCATGGCTAACCAAGGCTACGTCTCTCAGGTGACCAATATGATTGCGGGTGCTCGTCCCATACGGCATTATCGGGGACAAAGCTTGTTTTACAATCTTTTTTCCAAAGATTTGCACAAGACTTTAGAGCAAGAAATCGCCTATGAAAAGCAGCGGACGCTAAACAGCCTCTTTATCAATGGGATTGATGCCTTTTGCTCGGTCGCGCCTATTGTCATTGGTGGTTTCATGACTTATTATAACTACCTATCTGCAGCCAGCTTTGTTGGGATTTACCTAGTATCGCACAATATCGGCTACCAATTTCAGGAGCTATCTTACTTTATCAATACTAGAAAATCAGCCAAGTCTCTCTGTGATAAGTATCAAAACTTGCTGGGAGAGGAGTGGAAAATGCCTTCTGTTCTTGAAGGTTCCGTCTTTCCTATCCAGCTAGAGCGAGTCAGCGTAGAGCGTCATGGTCAAGAAATACTAGCCCCTTGTGACCTTACCATTGAGGAAGGGGAAAAGATTGCCATTATCGGAGAAAGCGGGTCTGGGAAAACAACCTTACTGAACCTCATCTATGGTGAAATCATGCCTAGCCAAGGTCGGATTCGTTACCATGGACAAGAGCTAAACTCGGATGAAATCTATCAGGCAGGAGCCTACATTCTCCAGTCCAGTCATGTCTTTGATGGCTTGAGCCTAGAGGAAAATATCGCTTTGGGCCAAGAATTGGATTCCAGAAGGATGGAGGAAATCCTGCAGCAAACTGGTTTGAAAGCTCTCCAATGCAAAACACCAAGCAATCAAACCCTTTCAGGCGGTGAGAAGCAGCGGTTAGAAATTGCCCGTGCTCTCTATCACAATCGCCAATTTATCCTAGCTGATGAAGTTAAAGCCAATCTGGACCTTAAAAACCAAGAGAAAATCAATCAACTTCTCTTCTCTCTCCCACAAGCAATCGTAGAAGTGATTCATCACTATAGCGATGAGGACTTGGAGCGTTATGATAAGGTGATAAAACTGGATAGATAGGTGGAGGTATAGATTTCAGAAAGGAGTGGCAGAGGCCATTCCTTTTTATAGGTTGGAAAATAAGATGATTAGCTTTTTTTCCATTTATAATATACAATAATATTGATTCCGATTAGGAGATTGGAATTTATATTGTTCGATAAAAAATATTGATGATGTCTTACTAAATCAAGGAGGAATATTGTTTTGACTGATTCTGCTAAAATAGATAAAAAGTATTTTTATACTACTATCATTGGTTTGTTTCTAATGGCAGTATTGTCTTTGACAAAGATAATACCTGAACTTTCTTTATCAGGTCTCACCGTACTGATTGGTATTCTCTTTTTCTTTGTTCTTGAACATTTTGATAAAAAATCACATATAGAATCGGGCTTGCGCTTTAAATCATTTTTCGATGATCTTAAAAAACAAGGAGTAATTCTTTTGGTCTTGTTTCCTGTAGGATCCGCTGTGGCAACATTGCTTATCGGCGATATGGTATTTAAGGGCGCTTTTACTAGTCATGTTTTGGGAAGAACGAATGGTATGTTATCCTTTGATAAAATACCACTCCTTATGGTTCAAATAGTAATCGCAGCCTTGGGGGAAGAAATTGCATGGAGAGGTTTCTTTCTTGGTAAGTCAATGAGAATTCTACCATTTTGGCTTTGTGCCATTCTGTCTTCTTTATTGTTTGCGATAGCCCATATTTCTAGTGGTAGTGTTGGACTTGTAAGCTATGATATTTTCATGATTTCTGTTGATAGTATCATCTATGCAATGATTTATAAAAAGTCTGGGAATTGTTTGATTTCTGCACTTTCTCATATTCTCGGCAATGCAACAGGAATTCTTTTGCTAATGATGTATATCTAGAAAGATTTTAATGTCATCTAGCTAATAAAGAATTTTCATTTTAGAACGGTAATGGCCACTATCAGTAAAAGTGGGCTAGATGACTTGATTTAGAAAAGTAAGGAATCTTTCTAAAAACTTGAATAACTAAAAGCCTTGTCTCCAAGGCTTTTTAATATTCCCTTTCCCAAACTTGAACAATAGCTTGCAATCATTTTTTTAAAATAGTATACTAGACTCAAGCTATGAAAACGTTTGCTTTAAAAATTGAAAGAGAAAGTTTAGGAGACAAAATATGGAATTAACAGCCATTTATCACAGACCGGAGTCAGAGTATGCCTATCTTTATAAAGAAGGTCAAGTGCATATCAGAATTAGGACTAAGAAAGAGGATATAGAGAAAATCGTTTTGCACTATGGGGATCCCTTTATCTTTATTGAAGATTCTTATGAAGACGCGAAAGATATGGTCAAGGTGACCTCTGATGCCTTATTTGATTATTGGCAAGTAGCTGTCTCTGTGCACTTTGCTAGGCTCCAGTATATTTTTGAGCTTAAGGATAAAAAAGGTCAAAGCGTCTTGTATGGAGATAAAGGTTTCACTGACAATAGTCCAGAAAACCTTCATTACGAAGGCAATGGCTTTAAACTCCCTTATATTCATGAGATTGATGGCTGCCAGGTTCCTGACTGGGTTTCAAAAACGGTCTGGTATCAGATTTTCCCAGAACGTTTTGCAAATGGAAATGCTGAACTTACGCCAGAAGGAGCTCTAGATTGGGATTCGTCAATCACACCTAAAAGTAGTGATTTCTTTGGTGGAGATTTACAAGGAATTATTGACCATCTGGATTATTTGCAAGACCTAGGTATTACAGGGCTTTACCTCTGTCCCATCTTTGAATCGCCAAGTAATCATAAGTACAATACGACGGATTACTTTGAAATTGATCGACACTTTGGGGATAAGGAGACTTTCCGTCAACTGGTGGACCAAGCTCATCTGCGTGGGATGAAGGTCATGCTGGACGCGGTTTTCAATCATATGGGCGATCAATCCGCTCAATGGCAGGATGTTCTCAAGCATGGTGAAAAGTCAGCTTACAAAGACTGGTTCCACATTCAAGAGTTCCCAGTGACGAATGACAAGCTTGTGAATCCCAAAGAACTGCCTTATCATACCTTTGCCTTTGCCAGCTATATGCCTAAGTTGAATACGGCAAATCCTGAGGTGAAAGACTATCTCTTAAGCGTTGCGACCTATTGGATTGAACAGTTTGATATTGATGCTTGGCGGCTTGATGTGGCTAATGAGGTTGATCATCAATTCTGGCGAGATTTCCGCAAGGCTGTTTTGGCCAAAAAGCCTGACCTTTACATTCTTGGAGAGGTTTGGCATACGTCTCAGCCTTGGCTAAAAGGCGATGAGTTTCACGCTGTCATGAATTATCCCCTATCCGATAGTATCAAGGACTACTTTTTGAGCAGGAGCAAGAAGACCAGTCAATTCATAGCTGAGATGAATTGCCAGTCCATGTACTACAAGCAACAGATTTCTGAAGTTATGTTTAATCTCTTGGATTCGCATGATACAGAGCGCATTTTGACGACAGCTCAAGGGGATATCCAGCTGGTCAAATCCGCGCTTGTCTTTCTCTTTTTACAAAGAGGGGCGCCTTGTATTTATTATGGGACTGAGCTAGAATTGGGCGGAGGTATGGACCCGGATTGTAGAAGGGTCATGCCTTGGGACCGTGTTTCTAATAGCAATGACATGCTCAATTTTATGAAGGACTTGATTCAGCTTCGCAAGGAAATTGCGGACATTATTCAGCATGGGAAATTTACCTTAGAAGAAATCGCTCCTGATGTGCTGGCTTTAGAATGGCAACATGATCATCAAGTAATCCGAGCCATTTTTAATCAGTCCAAAGAGAATTATCTCTTAGACAAAGATTCAGCTGATTTGGTGAGTCGATGCCAAACTGATGGCCAGCAACTTGTCATCTTACCAAAGGGATTTGTAGTTTATTGTGATGAGTCTAAAAAGTAATGGAGTAGAAACAAAGGAACTCGGACAAACAGGATCTTTAAACCTTCTTTTTTAAAATGTTAGAATTTTTTCATGGTGGTGTAAGATGAAATCAAAAGAGCTTCTGAAGCAAAAGTTGACTAATCTAGCTAGCGGGGAATTGGCAGCTGTTGTAGTATTTTGGATGAATTTTTTCTTGCTTAAAAAATGGATTCTCACTACTAAAGCCTTCATTTCTATTTCTTTCTCCTTGTTTCTCCTAACTTTTATCTTGATACAAGGATCCGTTTTTTGGTGGATTTTAATCAAGAGGATTTCCAATCCGAGATTTGCTGAAAAGTATACTGGAAAGATTTACAAGATATTGAAGAAATTGGATTTTATTTTACTAGCTACTGGAATTTTTGTGATATTATTGAATCACGGAGAAGTTTCCACGTTCATTATTTCTTTTTCGATTTGGATGTTTGCTCTTATAGAGTGGGTAAATTACTATCTACTGCAATTGTCCTACAGCTTGAATCCTGCTGTTTTATGGAGATACCTTAGACATAGGAAATTGAAAAAGAGTAAAATAGCAAAGGAAATTGAGAAAATCTTATAATGCTGATGATTTCCAAGAGCTGAAAGTTACAAAGGAGCGCAATCTTATGCCAAGACCGAAAACTAAAGAAGATTTGATGCTAGCTGCTAAGGAAAACTTTGAGAAGCTACAAACTCTTATTTCCAAATTGTCTGATCAAGAGTTAATACGGCCCTTTGATTTTTCTGGGGATGAAAAGAAGAAAGAGGCCCATTGGAGACGAGATAAAAATCTAAGAGATGTTTTGATTCATCTCTATGAATGGCATCAGCTCTTGTTGAATTGGGTGCATTCCAATCAAAAGGGTCAAGAGCAGCCCTTTCTTCCTGCGCCCTATAACTGGAAGACTTATGGAGAGTTGAATCTGGAATTTTGGCAGAAGCATCAAAAGACTTCTCTAAAAGAGGCAACTCAGATGTTTCAGAAATCGCATCAAGATGTTTTGGACTTAGCAGACACATTTACAAACGAAGAATTATTTTCAAAAAATGTCTATAAATGGGTCGGAGGGACTGTACTAGGTTCCTATTTTGTAAGTGCTACTTCCAGCCATTATGACTGGGCTCTGAAAAAATTGAAGGCTCATCAGAAAAATTGTAAGGTAAAATAGTCTGTAGAAGACAAGAATTAGAGAGAAATAAAATATGAAAAAATACAGCAAAATAATCTTGTCCTGCGCCTGCCTAGCTTTAGCTTTTGGGCTGGCAGCATGTGCTAGTTCGCAGAAAAATAATCAAACAAGTCAAACTACATCGACTTATTCAAATCTAAACAATAAAAAGAGTGTCGAAGAAGTGAAGAGTTTGTTATCAGCTCATTTGGATAAAGACAGTGTGGATAACTTTGTCAATCTAGTCAATGATTACAATGGCCTTGTCGGATCGACCGGATTAAGGGGCGATTTCACTAAGTTTACCAAAACTGAATATGATGTAGAAAAAATCAATCCCCTATGGCAGGCAAAGAAGGGTGATTTTATCGGGACAAATTGTCGGATTAATACTTATACTTTGCTGAAAAATAGCATCGAAATTCCTCAAGTGAAAAAAGACGACGAACTTTTGTTTATCGATAATGATTCGATTGACAAGGGGAAGCTCTTTGATGCTAAGGATAAGGAAAAGTTCAATATTCTATTCTCAAGGGTCAAGACAGAAGCGACTCAAGATGTCAAAGTCCATGCTAAGAAGATGGAAGAATACTTCAAACAGTTCAAGTTTAATGAAAAGGCTCGAATGCTATCAGTCATTGTTCATGATAATCTTGATGGCGATTCTCTTTTTGTAGGTCACGTCGGTGTATTGGTCCCAGATAAAGAAGGATATTTATTTATCGAAAAGCTGACCTTTGAAGAGCCTTATCAGGCAATCAAATTTGCGACCAAGGAAGATGTCTACAAATACTTGCAGACCAAATATAAAGACTACACAGGGGAAGGTTTGGCCAAGCCCTTTATCATGGACAATGATAAGTGGGTAGAGGGTAAATAGTGTGCTCTGTTAGCATTAAGAAAATAGAAGATGGAGATTTAGCGTATGGAATTAAAAGATTTTACAGAAAAAGAGCAGGAGCAGATCAATCAAGGGCTCAGCACTGCAGAAATTTCCGATAAGGAAGTTGCTAAAAAGATTCTGGCACTCGTGCCTGAGGAATGGATTAAGAGGATTCCTTTCTTCGTGAGAGGGCATGCGACGACCAAGACCGTTGAACGAGTTGCTAAGCAATATCCTGAACTATACGCTGTCGCTAAGCAACAAGGCGAACTTCCCGACAAAGAAAGAGAAGAATTGCGCGCCATTATGACAAGCATTTTTGAAGAAAAGATGAATAAACATAAGATTAAGTAAGCGAATTTCAAGGTGGTCTGAAAAAAGTCTTACTTAATACTTGCATACAAAAAACAAGTGACGGCATCAATAAAAGATGCGGTCACTTGTTTTATATTATTTATTTTCAACCTCGTTTTGGAAAACTAGGTTAGGTTTCAATTCTAGTACCTTTTCAAAAAAAGCCATCAAGTATTGGTATTTGTTAGGATCAATAATTCCCAAACCAATCTGTTGTTGCTCCGTCCCATTTTTTGCATAAAGGAAGAAATTTTTAGTTTTTACATTGCCAGCATGAACCCACTCTATCTTTAAAGTGATGGACTCAATTTCATCTAAGTAAACAGGCATAAGGAGTCTCTTTTTAACGAGAAAGAGAGCGTCTCGGTAGAGATAAAGAGAGTTAAAATCATCTTTAACGAGTGCCTTTTCTTGGATGAGCTGGTGCTGGTCTGCAAGCTCAGGATAGCGTTCGTAAATGCTTTGATATTTTTCTCGGATTTTTTGCGGTGCTTTTAATGCTAAGTGGCCAAAAGCAATAACGATTCCTAAAAGAATAATTCCAAAGATTCCAGAGAAAACAAGTCCAACAGTGTCATTCTTTTGGAGAGCAGATGGGAGATTAAAAAGAAGAAATATCAGGCCAAGACTCCCCAAAATGACCCAGATTAGTGAAGACGTAACAGAAGCTTTGATTTCTTTTTGCATGAAAGCAACTCCTTTAAATAAAATATACAGTCTTATTGTAACACGAATAAGCGCCCTTGAAAACTAGAGTAAAAGAACAATCAGAAATTTCTGATTGTTCTTTTGATGATTTAAGATTTTTATTCAAGGTTTAGCTTAGTTCGAGTAATATAGTAAACCCCAAAATAGAAAAGAAGAAGTTTTATAATCTCATAAGTATAAGCAGACAGGAATGAGAACTGAATAGGCGGTTCGGAATAAGAACCAACATATTGTGCATAGGTAATCGCATAGATGAAAGGATTTGTGAAATAAAGCTGACGATTCAGTACTCCTATTATAATCCATAGAACAAAGGCTGCTACAAAGGACATTAAAATGCGATGATTTTGGAAAAGCTGTCCAATGGAAATAGACAAGTATAGGAATAATACAAAAGAAATCGAACCTAGAAGCAAATAGAAGGCTATTTGAAGAGTAGGAATCAATGGAATGTAGGAAAGAAGAAGACCAATTTTATTGAGGACATCAACCCCTGAACCAAGAGCTACAAGAAAAGCCATCCAGATGATGCTTAGGAAAATTCCCAAGACGCTCGCAATATACCAAATAGTTGCCATTGTCATTTTTGAAAGGATGATTTGGTGGGCATTTGCGGGCAGTGTCCAAGTCAAGTATGCTTCACGACCAAAAATATTTTGATAGAAACGTCTAATGGTAATGACTAGGTTAGAAATAACAAGTGCTGTACAGGTTGAAAAGAATACAATAGTAAAGAATGAATAGACTGCTGAGACAGCATCATCTGACGTAATTCCAGTAGATATACTGTTAGACAGCATCAGACCAAATATTGATGAGACAATAGCCAGAATTAAGAACAAGACGCCATATAATTTTCCGGCTGCTTTAAATTCATATTTTAATAATTTCCCAAACATAAATCTCTCCTTTAAATTCTAAACTGATCACGGAAGATATGGTCAATAGTGTTGTCATGTTTTCTGCGAAGCTCATTAGCATCTTCCTGCAACAAGATTTCCCCATCTTTGATAAAGATGACATCATCAAGAATATCTTCGATATCGGAAATCAAGTGGGTAGAGATCAACACAGAAGAATTCTCTGAACGGTTTTGAATAATTGTCTTCAAAATATAGTCTCTGGCTGCCGGATCCACACCACCAATTGGTTCATCAAGAACGTAGAGATCAGCCTTTCGACTCATAACTAGGATCAATTGAACCTTTTCTTTATTACCTTTTGAAAGATTCTTCAAACGACTTTTTTCGTCTAAATTGAGATCTTCTAAAAGGTGGTTGGCCTTTTCTTCATCAAAGTCAGAATAGAAGTCTTTGAACATAGCAAATACTTCTTTAATTTTCATATTATCACCAAGATAAGTTGTATCTGGTAGATAAGAGACAGCCTTTTTCGTTTTTGGAGAAGGTTTTTCTCCGTTGATAAGAACCTGTCCAGAAGTCGGTTGCAGAAGACCATTGATAAGTTTGATGATAGTTGTTTTTCCACTACCATTTGGTCCTAGCAAACCAACAATACGTCCAGGTTGGATATCCAAGTTAACACCAGAAAGAGCTTCAGTCTTTCCATAATTCTTTTGAACATGCTCCAAACGAAGCAAAGATGAAGTTGACATATAAACCTCCTAAAAGATACAAAGCTAACAAGACAGCATCATGCGGTATTGATATTAGATTTGATTCTTAGTTGCCAGTACAATTAGTATTATTTGGGCTAAAAATCAATATGCTTTTAAGATATTATATAGTTTGTTAAAAAAAAAATCAAATTTGTTCGGAGATTCCATAGATTCTCTAAGGCTTTTTTTGTCATTGGTTTCTTCTTTTTTTAAATTCTAGTATAATAGGAACTAAAGATTACAAGCGAAGGAGAGGCCAGTGATTGCACAGTTAGATACTAAAACAGTATACAGTTTTATGGACAGCCTCGTCTCAATTAAAAAATATGTGGAAAAGGCGAAAGAATTTGGTTATAGTCACTTAGGGATTATGGATATGGATAATCTCTACGGAGCCTATCATTTTTTAGAAGAAACAAAAGTAGCTGGAATTCAGGGGCTTTTAGGTCTGGATTTGAACTTAGTCAAAGATGGACAGCCTTTGTCCTTACGATTGTTGGCGATAAACAGCCAAGGTTATCGGAATTTGATGAAGGTTTCAACTCTCATCATGCTTGATAAAAAAGAGTGGTCAGATATTCAGCATTTGATGCAAGGTTTGGCTCTGATTGTTCCTGCTTATCCTGGAATTGATGATTTAGATCTGGGAAAAGATTATTACATTGGGGTTTCTCCAACGACTCCTCTTCAAGATTTTTCAAGGCCTACGCTACCTCTTTATACTGTCCGCTATTTTGATACAGGAGACTTGGAAACCTTGCAGATGCTGAGGGCTATTCGAGAGAATGTTAGTCTGAGAGAGGTAGGGGATTTGCCAAGCGGTCAGCATTTTTTGCGACCCGAGCAACTTAGGGACGCTTTTGAGAAGACCTTTCCAGAGAGTTTGGAAAATCTTGAAAGACTAGTTCAGGATGTCCATTATGATATCGATACAGAGTTAAAATTGCCACGTTTTAATCCGGAGCGTCCAGCAGTGGAAGAACTACGTGAGCGCTCAGAAGCTGGGCTGAAAAAACGAGGCTTAACAAGCTCTCTCTATCAGGAACGCCTCAATCAGGAACTTGCTGTTATTCATCAGATGGGCTTTGATGATTATTTTCTCATCGTATGGGATTTGTTGCGTTTTGGACGTAGTCAGGGTTATTACATGGGAATGGGGCGAGGCTCTGCAGTAGGAAGTCTGGTGGCTTATGCTTTAGAAATCACAGGAATTGATCCTGTCAAAAATAATCTACTCTTTGAACGCTTTCTAAATCTGGAACGCTACACTATGCCTGATATTGATATCGATATTCCAGATGTATACCGGCCGGAATTTATTCGTTATGTCCGTGATCGTTATGGTACACTTCATGCTGCCCAAATCGTGACTTATTCGACCTTTGGAGCTAAGCAGGCCATTCGTGATGTTTTCAAACGCTTTGGTGTCGCAGAGTATGAGCTGACCAACATCACTAAGAAGATTCGCTTTGGAGATAGTCTGAGTACAGCCTATGAAAAGAATATTGCATTCCGACAGATTATCAATAGCAAGTTAGAGTATCAAAAGGCCTTTGACATTGCTAAAAAAATCGAAGGGAACCCCCGCCAGACCTCTGTTCATGCGGCGGGTGTTGTAATGAGTGACAATGATTTGACAGACCAGATACCACTCAAATATGGCGAGGATATGTATATTACTCAGTATGACGCCCACGGAGTCGAGAGCAATGGACTTCTCAAGATGGACTTTCTAGGTTTGCGCAATTTAACCTTTGTCCAACGAATGAAAGAAGCTGTCATAAAGAAATATGAGATAGACATCCAAATTGAGTCCATTGATCTGGAGGATAAAAAAACTTTACAACTTTTCGCTACTGGTGATACCAAAGGAATCTTTCAATTTGAACAGCCAGGAGCCATCAGTTTACTCAAGCGAGTTCAGCCTGTTTGTTTTGAAGAAGTAGTCGCTACAACCTCTTTGAATCGACCTGGTGCTAGTGATTATATTGACAATTTTGTCAAGAGAAAGCATGGTCGTGAAGCTGTTGTCTCAATTGATGAAAGCCTAGATGATATCCTGTCTCCAACCTATGGTATCATGCTCTATCAGGAGCAGGTCATGCAAGTTGCCCAGCGCTTTGGGGGCTTCAGTCTAGGAAAAGCCGATATCTTACGCCGAGCCATGGGTAAGAAAAATGCTGTAGAAATGCATAAGATGGAGGAAGAGTTTGTCTTAGGCGCAATGAAGCTTGGACACTCAGAAAAGAAAGCTAAAGAAGTCTTTGCCATCATGGAGAAATTTGCTGGCTATGGCTTTAACCGAAGTCATGCTTACGCTTACTCAGCCTTAGCCTTTCAGTTGGCCTATTTCAAGGCTCATTATCCAGAAGTTTTCTTTGATGTTCTCTTAAATTATTCTAGCAGTGACTATGTTACGGACGCACTTAGCTTTGGATTTAAGCTTGCTCCCTTGACCATCAATACAGTCCCTTATCGCGATAAATTTGAGGAAAATCAAATCTTTCTAGGTCTGAAAAATATTAAGGGACTTCCTCGTGGTCTAGCTTACTGGATTATTGAAGAGCGACCTTTTACTGGAATTGAGGATTTTCTGCTACGCTTACCATCCCAGTATAGGAAAGAGTCTTCTTTGATTCCTCTGATTCAGATTGGCCTTTTTGATAGTTTTGAGTCTAACCGTCAAAAGATTATCTCCAATCTAACAAACCTCTTCATTTTTGTGGAAGAGCTGGGAAGTCTCTTTGCTGATAGCAGTTATTCATGGACAGAGGCTGAGGATTATAGTCAGTCTGAAAAGTTTGAGTTGGAACAATCTATTCTTGGCGTTGGCTTATCAGATCATCCTTTAATGACCATTGCCAAAGCGACAACAGAATCCTTTTCTTGGATAGGAGATCTAGCTGAAAACAGCAGGGCAAAAATTCTTGCTCAAGTCCAGTCTATCAAAGTTATTCGGACGAAAAATGGTGAGAATATGGCCTTTTTGCAGGTCACTGACACCAAAAAGAAACTGGATGTGACCCTGTTCCCAGAAACTTATAAGTTACTAGCGAATCGTATAAAAGAAAAAGGTATTTATTTTTTAACGGGGCGTATTCAGGAAAGGGATGGTCGTTTGCAAATGATTTTATCTGAGGCGGTAGAAGCTAGTTCAGAACGGTTTTGGATTCAGCTAGAAAACCATGAACATGATCTTCAGATTGCAGAAATCCTCCAACGATTTCCGGGATCGATTCCAGTTGTTTTACACTACGAAATTGATGGTAAAACAATCGCTGCACCGCATTTCCAAGTGGAAAAATCAAAGGATTTGCAAGAGGATTTACAAAAATTTACAATGAAAACGATTTATCGCTAAAAAAGGAAGAATTTTCCCTAAGATTGTGGTATAATCAGTTAGAATGTTAAAAGAAAAAGGAGCATAAACGAATGAAACGTATTGCTGTTTTGACCAGTGGTGGAGATGCCCCTGGAATGAATGCTGCCATCCGTGCAGTAGTTCGTAAAGCAATTTCTGAAGGAATGGAAGTATTTGGTATCTATGATGGATATGCTGGTATGGTTGCTGGTTCGATTCAACCATTAACAGCTGCATCGGTAGGGGATATCATTTCTCGAGGCGGTACTTTCCTTCACTCTGCTCGTTATCCTGAGTTTGCGCAAAAAGAAGGGCAACTTAAGGGAATTGAGCAATTGAAAAAGCATGGAATTGAAGGTGTCGTGGTTATTGGTGGTGACGGTTCTTACCACGGTGCTATGCGTTTGACAGAGCATGGCTTCCCGGCTGTTGGTGTACCAGGTACAATCGATAATGACATCGTTGGTACTGATTTTACAATTGGTTTTGATACAGCAGTAACAACAGCAATGGATGCGATTGACAAGATTCGTGATACTTCATCTAGTCACCGTCGTACTTTTGTTGTTGAAGTAATGGGACGTAATGCTGGAGATATCGCGCTATGGGCAGGTATTGCTACTGGTGCAGATGAGATTATTGTTCCTGAAGAAGGTTTCAAATTTGAAGAGATTGTGGCTAGCATCAAACGTGGATATGAGGAAGGTAAGAAGCACAATATCATTGTTCTTGCAGAAGGTGTTATGTCAGCGGATGAATTTGGTGAAAAATTGAAAGCTGCTGGTGATACAAGTGACCTTCGTGTAACTGAGCTTGGTCACATTCAACGTGGTGGTTCTCCAACTGCTCGTGACCGTGTTCTTGCTTCTCGCATGGGAGCACATGCTGTTGAATTGCTTAAAAAAGGAATCGGTGGTGTAGCCGTCGGTATCCGCAATGAGAAAATGGTTGAAAATCCAATTCTTGGAACAGCAGAAGAGGGTGCACTCTTTAGCTTGGCGCAAGATGGTAAGATTATCGTCAACAATCCGCACAAGGCAGATCTTGCTTTGTCTAGTCTAAATCGTAGTATTTCTATTTAATTTGTTATAAAGGTCAGAATGGCCAAATATATAAAAGGAGTTTCATAAGATCATGAACAAACGCGTAAAAATTGTTGCAACATTAGGTCCTGCGGTTGAAATCCGTGGTGGTAAAAAATTCGGTGAAGACGGATACTGGGGTGAAAAACTTGACGTTGAAGCTTCAGCTCAAAATATTGCTAAATTGATTGAAGCAGGAGCAAACACTTTCCGTTTCAACTTCTCACACGGTGACCACCAAGAACAAGGTGAGCGTATGGCGACTGTTAAACTTGCTGAAGAAATTGCTGGACAAAAAGTTGGTTTCCTTCTTGACACAAAAGGACCTGAAATCCGTACAGAATTGTTTGAAGGTGACGCAAAAGAATATTCATACAAAACTGGTGAAAAAATCCGTGTTGCAACTAAACAAGGAATCAAATCAACTCGCGAAGTGATTGCTTTGAACGTTGCTGGTGCCCTTGACATCTACGATGATGTTGAAGTTGGTCACCAAGTTTTGGTTGACGATGGTAAACTTGGTCTTCGTGTTTTCGCAAAAGACGATGCAACTCGTGAATTTGAAGTAGTCGTTGAAAATGACGGTATCATTGCTAAGCAGAAAGGTGTAAACATCCCAAACACTAAAATTCCTTTCCCAGCACTTGCTGAGCGCGACAATGCTGATATCCGCTTCGGTCTTGAGCAAGGAATCAACTTCATCGCGATTTCATTCGTACGTACTGCAAAAGACGTCGACGAAGTTCGTGCAATCTGTGAAGAAACTGGTAATGGTCACGTTCAATTGTTCGCTAAAATCGAAAACCAACAAGGTATCGACAACTTGGATGAAATCATTGAAGCGGCTGACGGTATCATGATTGCTCGTGGTGACATGGGTATTGAAGTACCATTTGAAATGGTTCCAGTTTACCAAAAAATGATCATCACTAAAGTGAATGCTGCAGGTAAAGTTGTTATCACAGCTACAAACATGCTTGAAACAATGACTGAAAAACCACGTGCAACTCGTTCAGAAGTTTCAGACGTATTTAACGCTGTTATCGACGGAACTGATGCAACAATGCTTTCAGGTGAGTCTGCAAATGGTAAATACCCACTTGAGTCAGTAACTACAATGGCTACAATCGACAAGAACGCTCAAACTCTTCTTAACGAATACGGACGTTTGAACTCAGATTCATTTGAACGTAACTCTAAAACAGAAGTTATGGCTTCAGCAGTTAAAGATGCTACCAACTCAATGGATATCAAATTGGTTGTAACACTTACTAAGACTGGACACACAGCCCGCTTGATCTCTAAATACCGTCCAAATGCTGATATCTTGGCGTTGACATTTGACGAATTAACAGAGCGTGGATTGATGTTGAACTGGGGTGTTATCCCGATGTTGACAGACACTCCATCATCAACTGATGACATGTTTGAAATTGCTGAACGTAAAGCAGTTGAAGCAGGTCTTGTACAATCTGGTGATGATATCGTTATCGTTGCTGGTGTACCAGTTGGAGAAGCTGTTCGTACAAACACAATGCGTATCCGCACAGTTCGCTAAACATATATATAAAACCAATGATTCTCTTGTAATCATTGGCTTTTTTTATTCTGTAAAAAATGGTATAATAGGGTGAAAAAGGAGAGATGATGGTTAAGAGAGATTTGATTCGTAATTTGCTGATCCTTGTGATAGCAATTTTCATTTTTGTTGCCTTGCGTCTATTAGTTTTTACTCCCTATACTATAAAATCACAAGATTCAAATCACTATCTTGCTGAGAATGATTTTGTATTAGCGATTAGAGGAGAAAAGATTCAGAGGGAAGATTTTGTTCTTTACGAAGTAGATGGTAAGGAATATGTAGGACGAGTGATTGCCAAAGGAAATGATGCATTCATCTATATGGATGATGTCTTATATCTGAACAATAAGATTAAAACTGAGAATTACTTATCTAGTTTAAAGGAAAAATACCTGGCAACACCTGGTAACTCAGGTTATTTTACGCATGACTTTAGCTTGCAGACGCTGACTGATTCAAAAACTCGTAAGATTCCGAAGGATTCCTACTTGATATTAAATGATAATCGGCAGAATACAAGAGATAGTCGAGAGTTTGGTTTAATTACTAGCAAGCAGATTCAGGGAGTCATTTCATTCAGAATTTCCCCATTAAAGAAGTTTGGTTTTATTGAGAATAAGTAGAAAACAAAAAAGAAGAGGCCTAGGCCTCTTCTTTCAGAATTCTGCTTTGTTCGCTTCTTGCATTTAATTATAGATTTGAAGGGATTAATAATTAAGGTTTTTAAAAATTGGAATCTTTTTGTCCCAAACTCTTTTTTGGAGATAAGGGACTATTGTCCCAGACTCTTTTACAATACTGATATTGCCTATTTAACTATCATTTCTTTTATTAGGAATCATTCTAAAATGTGATATAATAAGGGTGAATTGGAAATAGGTAAACTATTTTCATCATTCTTTCAAAAAATATTATATTAAGAAATATGTAAAGACAAGATTAGAAAGTGAATATTCCTATGTCTTCTTACAAAAAGGTCTCCCTTTCTGAGATCAATCAATCTATTGAAACTCCGAATAACAATCATTTTTGGCAAAATCTAAAAGCATTTTTAGGGCCTGGAGCTCTTGTAGCGGTTGGTTATATGGATCCAGGAAACTGGATCACCAGCGTGGTTGGTGGCGCCTCCTACAAGTACAGCCTTTTATTTGTTATTTTAATTTCATCCATCATTGCTATGCAGTTACAACAGATGGCTGGAAAGCTCGGTATCGTGACTAGGATGGACCTAGCGCAGGCAACAGCTCATCATGCTCCCAAGTGGCTTCGCTATAGTTTATGGGTGATTTTAGAATTAGCTTTAATGGCGACAGATTTGGCTGAAGTTTTAGGTTCAGCAATTGCCTTAAATCTTTTGTTTAAAATACCGATTATGATTGCTATTCTTCTAACCGTTTTAGATGTATTTTTGTTACTTTTATTGATGAAATTTGGTTTCAAAAAAATTGAAGCCATTGTTACGACCCTTATTTTAACCATATTAGCCATCTTTGCCTATCTTGTGGCCTTATCCAATCCAAGTATCCAGGGGATTATTGGTGGTTATTTACCAACTTCAACTTTATTTGAAACACCGTTACCAGGTCATGAAAGTCAATTGACCTTGGCTCTAGGGATTGTAGGTGCGACAGTCATGCCTCATAATCTCTATCTCCATTCCTCCCTATCCCAAACAAGGAAAATCAATCACAAAGATAAGAAGGATGTTCGGAAAGCAGTGCGCTTTATGACCTGGGATTCAAATCTTCAGTTGTCCTTAGCCTTTGTTGTCAATTCCTTGCTTCTTATTTTAGGGGCATCTCTCTTTTTTGGTCATGCATCTGAAATTTCGGCCTTTTCTCAAATGTACAATGCTTTACAGGATTCGACAATAGCAGGAGCGATAGCTAGCTCAACTCTGTCAACTTTATTTGCTCTGGCCCTCTTAGCAAGTGGACAGAATTCTACCATTACAGGCACTTTGACAGGTCAGATTGTTATGGAAGGTTTCTTGCATCTGAAATTACCTCAGTGGATTATCCGTATCGGGACACGTATTTTTGCCTTGCTCCCTGTGATTATAGTCGCCGTCTTGTTTGGACATCAAGAAAAAACCTTGGATCAGTTATTGGTCTATTCGCAGGTCTTTCTTTCAATCGCTCTTCCATTCTCAATTTTCCCCCTAATTTATTTGACATCTAAGAAGTCACTGATGGGAGAATTTACCAATGCCAAGTGGAATACAATCCTAGGTTACGCAGTTTCAATCATCTTGACCATTCTCAATATCAAGCTTCTTTTCGATATTTTTTAAACTTGTTTAAATCAGGTCTCGGCATCAGCTTGAGGATTGATAAAGAAATAATAGTAGTGGTTGGTTCATGAAAATTAAAAACAAAAAAGAACAGCTGAAACTGTTCTCAGATCGAAGACAAACGTCATTTTTGGCGTTTGTCTTTTTATCTTTTCAAAAATATTTTGTTCCATCATCTCCTAATCTATCCCAAAATCTGAATTTGAGAAAAATAAAAAGGGATACAGATTGAAGAGGCCTAAGTCTCTTCTTTTTTGGGTATTTAGATCTTATTCAAACCAATCTGAGTTAAAGCCTAGGATTATGTCACTTAGGAAATCTTTAATCTCCTTTTCTGGTTTCTTGGTGGAAGATATTTTGCCAGTTTTCGTGACGTCGCCAGATGCTTGTGTGAAGAACGTCATCAATTTGATAACGGATAAGCTTGGTTTTGTGGCTGATAGAAATCAGTTCAAAATTTTTGAACTTTTTTTCTGAGGATTTTTCAGCCTGAAATTCAGCCTTATTTAGCTGACGGCCATCTTGGGAAATGTAGAAGAATTCTTCAGAAAGTAAATTGTCTAACTGACTTCCTTGGTCAACTAGTTGTTCACGCATTAGGAGTTTTTTATAGACATTATCGAGTATTTCATCTTCTGGTATGGGAGCGGGTTCAATGTGAATATCAATGTCAAAAATCCCAAAGCGTTCCATTAACATCTCTTCAACTTGATCAGCAATTTCGTGACTCTCATAGACGGAAAGGTCCGGATTCATTTCAAGAATAATATCTAGATAGATATTGCTTCCATAAGTGCGGCCTCGCTGGGACTTAACTTGTGTGATTTTAGGAATTTCAAGGATGGCTTGCTTATAATCTTGCAAGAGGCTTTCATCGAATCCATCAGAAAGACTGAAGGAGGATTCCATAAAAATATCATAAGCAGTTTTTAAGATGAAGAAAGTAATAATAATGGCTACCAGCTGGTCAACTAGGGGATAGTTCAAGGCGCTCGCTATAATAGCAATTGAAGTACCAAGGGAAGTGATAGCATCTGATAAATTGTCTTTAGCCGCTGCTTCTAGGGCTTTAGAGTTGGCTCTTTTTGCAAGTTTTTTATTAAAGAGATAAACCCCAGTCATGATGATGGCTGAGATAAAACCTACGATTGCACCTAGAGGATCGATGGCTGTGACTTGTTTGGAAATAATCTTTTGAACGGTTTCGAATAAGACGTCCAGTCCAACAAAAAACATGATGAGGGAAGTGATTAAACTAGCCAGGTCTTCAATCTTCCAGTGACCAAACTTATGGTCCATATCAGCTGGTTTTCGAGCCATTCGCAGACCAATAAGAACTGCAATATTAGCGACGATGTCGGAAATGTTATTGAAACCATCAGCAGTCAAACTAGAAGAGTGTAGCATAGAGCCTGCAATCAACTTGGTAGTAGAAAGAAGGATATAGGTCACAATAGCTAGCAAGGCACCCTGCTCTGCCAGTTTGAGATTTTTTGAGGGATTGTTCATGCTTACTCCTTTCAGATAGTACATTATAGCGTTTTTTTGACTTTTTTTCAAATAATCATTGGTATATAAAGAGCTAGGAGATTGTTGTAAATTTCTTGCTTTTTATCTTTTGATTCTGTTGACTCGGTACACCCTTTGAAGGTATTTTTTGGTATAATAATAACATTGACTTTGAAAGAGGAAGAAAAATGCATCCTTTATTAAACGGTATGAATGACCGTCAGGCTGAGGCGGTTCAAACAACAGAAGGGCCTTTACTGATAATGGCGGGAGCTGGTTCTGGTAAGACCCGTGTCCTGACCCACCGCATCGCCTATTTGATTGATGAAAAGATGGTCAATCCTTGGAATATCCTCGCCATTACCTTTACCAATAAGGCGGCGCGGGAGATGAGAGAAAGGGCTGAAAAACTTAAAATGGAGGCCCAAGATTGCTTAATCGCTACCTTCCACTCCATGTGTGTACGCATCCTACGGCGAGAAGCAGACCATATTGGCTACAACCGCAACTTCACCATCGTTGATCCGGGCGAACAGCGGACTCTGATGAAGCGGATTCTCAAAAATCTCAATCTAGATCCCAAAAAGTGGAATGAGCGTGCCATTCTGGGGACTATTTCCAATGCTAAAAATGACCTGATTGATGAGGTAGCCTATGCGAATCTAGCTGGTGATATGTATACAGAGATTGTGGCTAAGTGTTACACGATCTATCAAAAGGAATTACGCCAGTCTGAGGCCATGGACTTTGACGACTTAATCATGCTGACCTTGCGGCTTTTTGATCAAAATCCTGACGTCCTGACCTACTATCAGCAACGTTACCAGTACATTCATGTGGATGAATATCAGGATACCAACCATGCCCAGTACCAGCTGGTCAAGCTCTTGGCTTCCCGCTTTAAGAATATCTGTGTGGTCGGAGACGCTGACCAGTCTATCTACGGCTGGCGGGGAGCCGATATGCAGAATATCCTGGACTTTGAAAAGGATTATCCAGAAGCTAAGGTAGTCCTGCTTGAGGAAAACTATCGCTCGACTAAGACCATTCTTCAGGCGGCTAATGAAGTCATCCGAAACAACCGCAACCGTCGTCCTAAAAATCTCTGGACTCAAAATGAAGACGGTGAGGAAATTGTCTACTATCGGGCTAATGACGAGCAGGACGAAGCTCTCTTTGTCGCTCGGACTATTGATCAGCTGAGCCGAGAAGGTTACAGTCATAAGGATTTTGCAGTTCTTTACCGGACCAATGCCCAGTCACGGACGGTGGAAGAAGCCCTGCTCAAGTCCAATATTCCCTATACCATGGTCGGTGGAACCAAGTTCTACAGCCGTAAGGAAATCCGCGATGTTATTTCTTATCTCAATCTCATCGCAAATCCTAGCGATAATATCAGCTATGAGCGCGTGGTCAATGAGCCTAAGCGTGGTGTTGGACCAGGAACGGTGGAGAAAATTCGAGATTTTGCGTCCAGTCAGGAAATCTCTTTACTGGATGCATCGGCCAATATCCTGCTGTCGCCAGTCAAGGGTAAGGCTGCTCAGGCGGTCTATAATTTTGCCAATATGCTTCTGGATTTACGGGAGCACTTGGATGATTATACAGTGACGGAGCTGGTAGAGGCTGTATTGGAAAAGACAGGTTATGCAGCAGCCTTGGTAGCCCAAGCGACCTTGGAGAGCCAAGCTCGGATTGAAAATATCGAAGAATTCCTGTCTGTAACTAAGAACTTTGATGAAAGTCCAGATAATTCTAGTGATGAGTCTGGCCTTGATAAGCTTAGCCGTTTTCTCAATGACTTAGCCTTGATTGCAGATACAGATGACGGAGATACGGTGAGTTCCGAAGTGACTCTGATGACCTTCCACGCAGCCAAGGGATTGGAATTTCCAGTCGTCTTTCTGATTGGTATGGAGGAAAATGTCTTCCCTCTAAGTCGGGCTTCTGAAGATGAGGATGAGTTGGAAGAGGAACGGCGCCTAGCTTACGTTGGCATCACCCGAGCAGAGAAGATTCTCTATCTGACCAATGCCAATTCCCGTATGCTTTATGGTAAAACCAACTATAATCAACCTAGTCGCTTCTTGAGAGAAATCAGCTCAGACCTGCTAGACTATCAGGGACTAGCTAGGCCAGCAAACAGCTCCTTTAAGGTCAGTTATACCAATAGCGATACTAGCAAATTCGGTCAGGGCATGAGTCTGGCACAGGCCCTGCAAGAGCGGAAGCGTCAAGCGGCACCAAGTTCCATTTCTACAGGCAGTCTGCCTTTTGGAAAGAGCAGTCAGAACCAGCCATCTAAGCCAGGCGTTACTTGGGCTATCGGAGATATTGCCCATCATAAGAAATGGGGCGATGGGACAGTTCTGGCAGTCTCTGGCAGCGGCAACAGTCAAGAGCTTAAGATTAATTTCCCAGAAGTCGGTCTGAAGAAAGTGCTGGCCAGCATAGCACCGATTGAGAAAAAATCATGATGAGACAGTCGATTGAAGCCTGGATCTATCATCCAGAGGATAGGGAAATCTTGCTCTTGAAAGTGGAGGATGAGCCAGTTTCCTTTTGGCAGCCCATTACTGGTGGGATTGAGAGCGGTGAGAGTACAGAAGAAGCCTGCCTTCGGGAAATAAAAGAGGAGATCGGCTTGCTCTTAGCTTGTTCAAACCTGACGGGTCTTGGAGATTTTACGGTAAAGATTGATGAAAATCTGTCCATCCATAAAAATCTCTTTCTAGTTCTGACTGAACAGAAGGACATCCAGATTTCTGATGAGCATGTGGGAGCTCAGTGGATAGCTTTAGAAAAAGTTTCGTCGCAGTTGTACTGGCCCAGCAATCAGGCGACTTTTGATATTATAATCGAGAAGCTATAAGATATAGCTTCTCTTTATTTCTTTTGATAAGGAAATTCTATTAGTCAAGCGGGGCGTTTAGTGGTAGACTTATCACATAACTATAGTGAGGTGACCTTATGACACGTGAATTTAAATTTGAAACCCTGCAGCTTCATGCCGGACAGACAGTGGACCCGACAACTAAGTCGCGCGCTCTGCCTATTTACCAGACAACTTCCTATGTGTTTGACGATACTCAGGAGGGTGAAGATCTTTTTGCCCTACGCAAGCCTGGCAATATCTACACTCGGATTACCAATCCGACATTGTCTGCTTTTGAGGAGCGGATTGCGGCTTTGGAGGGTGGAGTCGGAGCTCTAGCAACAGCTTCTGGTATGGCGGCTGTTACCTACACCATTCTAGCTTTGGCCCATGCTGGCGACCATGTAGTGGCAGCCTCCACCATCTACGGTGGCACCTTTAATCTGCTCAAGGAAACCCTGCCTCGCTATGGCATTACCACGACTTTTGTCGATATTGAAAATCTAGCTGAAGTAGAAGCAGCTATTCAGGACAATACCAAGTTGGTTCTGATTGAAAGCTTGGGCAATCCGCTGATTAATATCCCGGATTTTGATGCTTTGGCAGAGTTGGTCCATTCCCACAAGATTCCGCTGATTTCCGACAATACCTTTGCTACACCATATCTGATCAATGTCTTTTCTCACGGAGTGGACATTGCAGTCCATTCTGCGACCAAGTTTATCGGTGGTCACGGAACCAGCATTGGCGGTGTGATTGTGGACAGCGGTCGTTTTGACTGGGAAGCTTCTGGCAAGTTTCCGCAGTTCGTGGACCCGGACCCGAGCTATCATGATATCAGTTATACGCGCGATGTCGGAGCAGCAGCCTTTGTTACTGCTGTGCGGACCCAGCTCTTGCGCGATACGGGCGCAGCCATGTCTCCCTTCAATGCCTTTCTCTTCCTGCAGGGGTTGGAAACTCTCTCTTTGCGTGTAGAGCGCCATGTGTCCAATGCTGAGAAGATTGTGGAATTCTTAGCAGGGCATCCTAAGGTCGAGCAGGTCAATTATCCCAAACTTGCTGACAGTCCATATCATGCTTTGGCAGAAAAATATTTCCCTAAAGGCGTGGGCTCTATCTTCACCTTTAATGTCAAAGGCGGAGAGAAAGAAGCTCGTAAGGTTATTGACAGCCTAGAGATTTTCTCTGACTTGGCCAATGTAGCAGATGCTAAGTCCTTGGTTGTCCATCCAGCTACGACAACTCACGGTCAGATGTCGCCAGATGCTCAGCTGGCAGCAGGCATTACACCAAATCAAATCCGTCTCTCTATCGGCTTGGAAAATGTGGATGACTTGATTGAAGATCTCAAGCTAGCCTTGGAACAATTATAAGATTAGAGAAATTATAGTTTGAAGGAGGTGTTTGGTGTGATCCGTTATGTTTGCAATCCACAGCTAGATTTTGCAGCAGTGCTAGATCTCTATGCTTCGGTTAGTTGGAGCAATTACACCAATCATCCTCGGCGGTTAGAGCAAGCCTTCCATCAGTCCTTGTTTGTAATGGCAGCCTATGATGACGATGAAGAGTTGGTTGGTTTGATCCGAGCGGTTGGGGATGGACTAACCATTGTCTTTATTCAGGATTTGCTGGTGTGTCCACACTATCAGCGTCAGGGGATTGGCCGGAGTCTTCTTGAGCAGACGCTGGTACGATTTAAGGATGTTTACCAAATCCAGCTGGCAACGGAGCAGTCAGACAAAAATCTAGCTTTTTATAGAGAGCTCGGCTTTCGCCGACAGGAAGATTTCGACTGTACTGGCATGATTTATGCACCTAATAAAAAATGAAATTCTAGAGAGAGTGGGACAGAAATCGGTAATTCGTTAGAATTCGATTTCGTCGTCCCACCTCCGCACAGTTGAGTAGGGCTGTAAAAGCTGATGGAATCAGCGTAGTAGAGCCCACTCAACCACTGCGTCTTGCTCGACAATCCAAAGACAATTTAGAGGCTAGGACTTTTGTCTCAGCCTCTTTTGTCATGTTTACAAGAGGAAAAGGAATAGTACTGGACCGACAAAAATATTTCTCGGTCTCTTTTGTTTTTCCTTGACAGTTAAATTGTCAGAATTTATAATAAAAGAAGAAAGGTGATAACGGTGTTATCGAATTAAAATCATGAAAAAAGAAACAGATGAGTTAAACGAAAAAATCTTGGAAAGCGCAAGGAGTGAGTTCTTGACTTATGGCTATCAGGATGCTTCACTTCGGAGAATTTGTCGCGCTGCTGGCTTGACGACTGGTGCTCTTTATAAGCGCTATGAGGGTAAGGACAGTCTCTTTACTTCCCTGCTTGAGCCTACTCTGATAGCCTTAGATCAGTATGGGCAAGAGCAGAAGCGACGTGACTATGCTTTCCTAGAAGAGGGACACCTATCTGACATGTGGGTACATCGCTTAGAGGATCTCCAGTCCCTGATGCGGATTCTCTATGAGCATAAGGATATTATGCAGCTCTTGCTCTTTAAATCTCAGGGATCTTCGCAAGCGGACTTCAGGAAGCGTCTGCCTCATTTGGCTGCAGACGAGACTTATCGCTATTTGGAGCTGGCTTACAAAGAGGGAAAGATCAGCCATTTGGTCAAACACGAGTTTCTGCGATCGTGCATGACAGCTTATTACACAGCTGTATTTGAGCCTTTGGCTCAAGACTGGCCCCAAGAGCAGGCGCTGGAATTTTGCCATTCCATCATGGACTTGTTTGACTGGGGAGGTTTGCTAGGTTTTTGATAGAAAGAAGGAAATTCTATGAAGAAAAAATCTGTCCTTACTTGGATCTGGGACTTTGTTTCCCTTCATAAGATATATTTTGTACTCAGTCTGATCTTTGCCTTTGCCTCTGTGCTTTCAGGATTTCTGCCTTATTTCTTTATTGGTGGAATGATTAATCAGCTCTTGGCTGGCAATAAAAACTGGGATTTTTACCTGCAGCAGTCGGCTTGGGCAGGTATGGCCTGGATTGGCTACTGGGGATTTCACGGTATCTCCACCATGCTGTCGCATACGGCTACTTTTAAGATTTTAGCGGAAATGCGGCACCGCCTGACAGACAAGCTGGCTGGGCTACCTTTAGGTACAGTGCTTAGTCAGTCATCAGGCAGTTATAAAAACATTATCGTTGAGCGGGTGGATGCGACCGAAACGACCTTAGCTCACCTGATTCCAGAGTTTACTGCTGGGATTTTTGGTCCGATTATTGTCCTTATTGCCATGCTGGTTATCGATTGGCGGCTGACCTTACTGTCCCTCCTAACTATTCCCATTGTGGCGCTGGCCTATGTTCGGATGGCTGCCAATAGCGAAGCGGACTATCAAAATACTCTGGTCAAGACCAAAAAGCTCAATGATACAGCGGTGGAATACATCAATGGGATTGAGGTCATCAAGGTTTTTGGCAAGGAAAAATTTTCTTACGATAAGTTTGTGACGGCTGCTAGAGAAGGAGCAGACTGCTTTATTGAGTGGATGCGCAAGTTCAATCTGGAGATGGGCATTGTGACTGCTTTTCTGCCATCAGGCTTGCTCTTTCTACTGCCGGCTGGCTGTTATTTCTATCTGCAAGGCAGTTTGAGTGCCGGCAATTTCATTCTAATGATTATTCTTTCGCTCAGTCTTCTGACTCCACTGATTTTAGTGGCTAGTTACATGGACGATTTACGGAAAATCGGGACTATTTTTGGCCAAGTCATTGATATTTTGGAAAAGCCTGATTTGAAAAGGCCTCAGGAGCTGCGAGAACTTCCAAAAGGAAGGGATCTGGTCATGACGGATGTCAGCTTTGGCTATACAGATGAAGAGGAAGTACTGCACGACATTTCGCTAGATATTAAGGCTGGCAGCATCAATGCTTTAGTTGGGCCATCAGGCTCAGGTAAGTCTACAATTGCTAAGCTTCTGGCTTCTTTCTGGGATGTCAGTTCTGGTCAGATTACCTATGGTGGCTTGGATATTCGCCAGCTTCCGCTAGACTATTACAGTCGGCAGATTGCTTACGTGACCCAGGATAACTATCTCTTTGATGAGACTATTATGGAAAATATCCGAATGGGAAATCCAGCAGCATCTGACGAAGAGGTCATCGAAATTGCCCGTCGCTGCGGCTGTTATGACTTTATCATGAACTTAGAAAACGGCTTTGAAACTCAAGTAGGCTCTGGCGGCGGTCATCTATCTGGCGGGGAGCGTCAGCGGATTGCCATCGCCCGTGCCATGCTTAAGGATGCGCCGATTCTTATCTTGGATGAAGCGACTGCTTATACAGATCCGGAAAATGAAGCACGGATTCAGTCCAGTCTAGCTCGTTTGATTGAGGGACGGACCTTGATTGTCATTGCCCACAGGCTGTCTACGATTATGAGTGCAGACCAGATAGTCCTGGTCAATGATGGTCGGATTGAAGCTAGAGGTCGGCATGAAGAATTGCTGACAGCAAGTCCGCTTTATGCTTCCATGTGGCAGGCCCATATAGCTACTAGGGATAGTGATGAGATGGAAGGAGGGCTGACTCATGCTTAATATACTGAAGAAATTCTTTGATTTCTGTACGGCAGAAGATCGTAAGAAATTTTATCAATCTATTTATCTGGGTATCATCAAGTCCTTTATTATCGCTCTACGTATTCCAGCAATCGGCCTAGTTGTTATGGGACTGATTGAGAAGAATCTCTCTATGCAGACCTTCTGGCTGGCTCTGGGTATCATGTTGGTATCCACTGTGCTAAACGTCTGGATTACACTGAAAATCACCATGCTGCAGACGGAAGCGGGCTATCATACCTGTGCTCAGAAGCGGATTGAAATTGCCGAGCACATGCGCTATCTGCCCATGGGTTACTTTAATCAAAATAGCTTGGGCAAGATTACCAGTGTTACGACTAATACGCTGGAAGGGTTGTCTGATGTAGCTACGCGAGTGGTTATGATGACTGTGCAGGGATTTCTGACGACTGGCCTCATCACTATTTTGGTCTTTCTCTATGACTGGCGGGTTGGACTGATTCTCTTGGTGGGTCTCGTCCTCTTTCTCCTACCAAATACTCTCATGCGTTGGCAAGTTGGCAAGGTTTCTGATGACAAGTATCAGGCGGATATGGACCTGGTAGCTGTTGTTTTGGAGTACAGCCAAGGGATTGCTGAGGTTAAGAACTACAATCTGGTCAACCGTTCTGCCAAGAAGCTGTCCAAGGCTATTGAAGGCAAAAGTCAGCTAGATACCAAAATGACACTCGTGACCTCACCTTACATTGCCCTCCAGGGCATGGTGACCAAGCTGACCGGTCTCTTTATGGGGCTTTTCTCGATCTACTTTTATCTCAATGGCAGTATGGAGCTGCTGGTAACCATTATGATGATTGTCAGTGGTTTTATGATTTATGAAAATCTAGACGGCGTTGGGTCTTTCTCTTCTCTCCTGCGTATTGTTGATTTGTCGGTTGATATGGTCAATCAAGTCTTGGCTATCCAGCCGATGGACATTAGTGGTCAGGATATTGAGCCTAAGAGCAGTCGGATTGAGCTGAGAGACGTTAGCTTCTCTTATGGGAATAAGAAAATCATTGACCAGGTTTCCCTCACCATTCCTGAAAAAACAACAACTGCTCTGGTCGGACCATCTGGATCAGGCAAAACAACGCTCTGCAACCTCATCGCCCGCTTCTGGGATGTGGATCAGGGAAGTATCAGTCTGGACGGGCATGATGTCAGGGATTACAGCTATGACAGCCTGATTCGTAATTTCAGCTTTGTCTTCCAAAGTGTCTATCTCTTTGAGGATACCATTGCCAATAACATTCGTTTTGGCAAGCCGGAGGCCAGTCAGGAAGAAGTGATAGAGGCTGCCAAGAAAGCGGCCTGTCATGACTTTATCCTCTCACTGCCTGATGGCTATGATACCAAGATAGGTGAAGGAGGTGCTAGTCTTTCTGGAGGTGAGCGCCAGCGCATTTCCATCGCTCGGGCTATTATCAAGGATGCACCTATTATCATTCTGGATGAAGCAACAGCCAATGTTGACCCAGAAAACGAAGAAGCCCTCATGCAGGCTATTCAGGCTCTGACTCGTGATAAGACCATTATCATGATTGCCCACCGACTCAAGACGGTTGAGCATGCAGATCAGATTTTGGTGCTGGATCAAGGCCGTATTGTCGAGCAAGGCAAACACCAAGACTTACTGGCCAAACAAGGTATCTACAGCAAATTTATCCAAGAAAGAAAAACAGCCGCCAGCTGGCGGATAAATACGTAAAGTTAAAGAAATATCTTAGCTAACAAGAAATTCACATCGTAATAAGAAAAGTAGCAAGCTATTTGTTTGCTACTTTTCTAATACCAAATATAAGATAACTTTCTCACTTGACTGTCTATAATATATGGTATAATAAGTACTATGCAAACCAAACCAACCTCTGCTTATGTACACATTCCTTTTTGTACTCAGATTTGTTATTACTGCGATTTTTCCAAGGTTTTTATCAAAAATCAGCCAGTAGATAGTTATCTGGAGCATTTGATTGAGGAGTATGATTCTTACGACATCAAAAAGCTCCGTACCCTCTATATCGGTGGCGGAACTCCGACCGCTCTATCTGCTCCTCAATTGGCTTTTTTACTGGAAAGGCTGACGGATAAGCTTGACTTGTCTTATCTAGAAGAGCTGACTATTGAAGCCAATCCTGGGGACTTGGATCAGGAGAAGATTGCTGTACTTAAAGACTCGCCTGTCAATCGGGTTTCGTTGGGCGTACAGACCTTCAATGACCGCATGCTCAAGCAGATTGGCCGCAGTCACTCGGAAAGGGACATCTATGAGAATATTGTCAATCTCAAAAAAGCTGGTTTTGACAATATCTCGATCGATTTGATTTATGCCCTGCCCAAGCAGACTATGGAAGATGTGAAAATCAATGTTGCCAAGGCTATTGCCTTGGACATTCCCCACATGAGTTTGTACAGCTTGATTCTGGAAAATCATACGGTTTTTATGAATCGGATGCGGCGTGGGAAGTTGCCTCTGCCCAAGGAAGACTTGGAAGCGGAGATGTTTGACTACATTATATCTGAGCTGGAAAAGGCTGGTTTTGATCATTATGAGATTTCTAATTTTTCCAAACCAGGCTTTGAGAGCCGCCACAACCTCATGTACTGGGACAATGCGGAATATTATGGTATTGGAGCGGGAGCGTCTGGCTATGTCGATGGTGTTCGCTATAAAAACCACGGGCCAATTCGTCATTATCTGCAGGCGGTGGAAGCGGGCAATCCCCGTGTGCAGGAAGAAGTGCTGACACTGAATGAAAAGATGGAAGAAGAGATGTTTCTCGGACTGCGTAAGAAGTCGGGGGTATCTAAAAAGCGCTTTGAGGAAAAATTCGGTCTCTCCTTTGAAGATCAGTACGGAGCTGTTGTGGCTGAACTGACTGAGCAGGGCTTGCTAGTGCCTGACAGAGACATCGTTCGTATGACCAAGAAAGGTCTCTTTTTGGGAGATACGGTTGCTGAGAAATTTATATTGGAGTAAATCATGGGCTTAACTTATCAAATGAAAATGAAAATTCCTTTTGATATGGCAGATATGAATGGCCATATCAAGCTTCCAGATGTCATCCTGCTGTCCTTGCAGGTATCGGGGATGCAGTCAATCGAGCTTGGCGTCAGTGACAAGGATATGCTGGATCAGTATAACCTAGTTTGGATTATCACGGATTACGATATCGATGTAACACGTCTGCCACGATTTGCAGAGGAAATTACCATCGAGACTGAAGCCCTGAGCTACAACCGGCTCTTTTGCTACCGTCGCTTTACGATTTTTGGTGAAGCAGGTGAGGCCATTATCCAGATGATGGCGACCTTTGTCCTTATGGATCGAGATAGCCGCAAGGTTCACGCAGTTGAGCCAGAGATTGTTGCTCCTTATCAGTCTGATTTTTCCAAGAAATTACTGCGCGGTCCCAAGTATCCAGCTTTGGAGAATCCTGTCAGCAAGGACTACCATGTGCGCTTTTACGACTTGGATATGAATGGGCATGTCAATAATAGCAAGTATCTGGACTGGATCTTTGAGGTTATGGGAGCGGACTTCCTTATGAAGTATATTCCTAAGAAAATCAATCTCAAGTATGTCAAGGAAGTTCGACCGGGTGGTATGATTGCTTCTAGCTATGACCTAGAGGGTCTACAAAGTAATCACCAGATTTCCAGTGACGGCGAGGTCAATGCCCAGGCTTTGGTGACATGGCAGGAGTTTAAACAAGAGAATGAGGAAGAGTAGAAATGACTTATAAAGGATATTTGATTGATTTAGACGGGACGATTTATAAGGGCAAGAGCAGAATTCCGGCTGGCGAAGCTTTTGTGCATGAGTTGCAGAAACGCGGTATTCCCTATCTTTTTGTGACCAATAATACTACACGCACGCCAGAAATGGTTCAAACCATGTTAGCTGAGAATTTTAACATTGAGACGCCACTTGATACCATTTACACAGCAACTTTAGCTACTATTGATTACATGCAGGAGAAAAATCTGGGCAAGAAAGTCTATGTTATCGGAGATGTCGGGCTTAAACATGCCATTGAAGAAGCTGGCTATATAGAAGATACAGAAAATCCTGACTATGTAGTAGTGGGGTTGGATTGGGAAGTGGACTATGAGAAGCTAACAATAGCAACTTTAGCCATTCAAAAGGGTGCTCACTTTATCGGGACCAATCCAGATCTCAATATTCCGACTGAACGAGGTCTGCAGCCGGGAGCGGGTGCTATCAATGCTCTCTTGGAAGCTGCCACTCGGGTTGAGCCAACCTTTATCGGCAAGCCTAATGCTATCATTATGGAAAAAGCCATAGAGCATCTGGGACTGGCGCGTGAAGAAGTGGTCATGGTGGGTGATAACTATCTGACAGATATTCGAGCGGGAATCGATAACGGCATTCCGACCCTCTTAGTTACAACAGGATTTACCCTGCCTGAAGAGGTACCAAATCTGCCGATCCAACCGACACATGTCTTGTCTAGCCTAGCGGAGTGGGACTTCGATGCGTGATAAGGTAAGATTTTCAGCCAGCGTCTTGTGCTTGATGGCAACAGCTATCATGTTAACCATTTATCTGGCTTGGCTCTTATACCCAATAGAGATTTCTTATTTCAACCTGCCAGATAAAGTATATTTAAAATCAGAGACCATTCAGTATAATTTTAATATTTTGATGAATTACCTGACCAATCCTTTTAGTCAAAAATTGGCGATGCCGGATTTCCGTTCGTCGGCAGCTGGTCTGTATCATTTTCAGGCAGTCAAATATCTTTTTCACTTGGCGCAAGCTATTTTTCTAATAACTCTGCCTGCTTTGTTTTTCTTTATCAAAAAAGTAGTCAAAAAGGGATTTTTAGGTCTCTACAGACGGGCTTTTCTAATGATTAGTCTTTTGCCACTTGTTCTAACAGGACTGATCTTCATGATTGGTTTTAACAATTTTTTTACGCTCTTTCATCAAGTTCTTTTTGTTGGTGATAGCACCTGGTTGTTTGATCCTGCCAAGGATCCAGTCATTTGGATTCTACCTGAAGAATTTTTCATGCACGCTTTTATTCTTTTTGCTTTGCTTTATGAGGGAATTTTTTCAACCTTGTATTTCCTGAGCAGAAAGATTAAATGACTAACTTAATTAAGGAAATATTTATGACAAGTAAAACGAATCAAGAAATCCGCAAGGATGTTTCTCGATTTTCAGGATTGTGTCTCTTGTATACTTTAGCCATGTCTGCAGTAGTAACTATTTATTCGATTGTGACCCTGCTAATTTTTATTTACCAGCATGGTGGGGGCGATTTGCAAGCTGCAAAGGAAGCTGCATCACAATTTCTAGCAAATGATGGGGGTATGTATCTTTTTGCTGTACCTGTTGGCCTCTTGATTTTCTGGTTATATCGTAAGAAGCAACTTTTTAGCACTGATCTTAGACATAAAAAAAGAGCAATAACACCAAAAGCTTTTCTTATTCTGACTAGCTTGCTTTTACTAGCCCAGACTTTTTTTAACTTGTTTAGTCAGTTCTTTGAATCCTTTTTGAATATTTTTGGTCTCTCAATAATGTCTTCAGTTGAGGCTGCTTCCGCAGATTCGACAACCTGGACGATGTTTTTATACAGTGCTATTGTCGGTCCTATATCGGAAGAGCTGATTTTCCGAGTTGCAGGACTAAGGACATTTGAAAAATACGGGAAAGTATTTGCTATCAGTTTCTCTTCCCTTTTATTTGGAATTTTTCATGGGAATTTGCCTCAGATCATTTTCGCTACCTTTGTTGGTTTCATTTTCTCTTACATCACTCTGGAATACTCAGTATTTTGGGCAATTGGACTTCACATTTTCAACAATCTTGTTCTTGGGGATGGCTTAGCATTGCTTTATAGCTACTTACCGGGAGTTTTAGTTGGACTTGTGCATGTTATCTTACTCTATGGTGGGAGCGGTCTAGCCCTTTATTTTCTATACAGTCTTCGCAAAGAGATTTCTGTCTATATCAAGACAAATAAACCTGAGAGAGGAAGCTTTCGTTCAGCTTTTATGGCTGTCTGGTTTTGGCTCTTTACGATTTTCATGATTGGAAATGCGATATATATGCTATTTCTTTAATAGTCTGAGAAGACCTTCTGGAAAATCCAAGTCCTGACAATTTTATGGTCTGAGTTCTTGCATAGGAGCGAGTTGGAGATTCATCGTAGATTCAAAGGAGTTAAAAATGAATGATAGAGTAACTGTACTCCTAAAAGCAATTTTGATTGCTTTTGCGGCTTTTCTAACTATTTCACTTTTGATACTTTTTTCAACTTTTAATCCCTTAACTTTTAATCTTTTTAAGGCATCCCCTAGCGATATAAGGGAAGGTAATACAAAAATCGAAAAAATTTTCACTTCTCTAGATTTGAAGCCGGAAAAAGTTGAATCTGATGGAAGCTATCATTATGAAGGTGGAGGACTTACATTTACTGTTCATTTTTCAGAAGAAATGATTCAGAGTCACCCTGTTCTAAAAGAAAGTCCCAAACGGACAAACAACCGAATTGAGGTATATGTTGTACAGCTAGAGGATATTTCTTATGCTGAGGTCGGGGAAAATTTATTAAATACTGGTTTATATCAGTTTTTAGAAGAAAAAAGTTGGGATTACTATAGAGAAATTGGGAAAGATCAGTCTGTAAATTACTCAATTCTACAATGGAACAATCAGGAAAGACTAAAAAAAGGGATTAAATATTATGAGAAGGCTTTGACCTTGGTTGATATTCAGGATAATTCAGCCATAAGGCACATCGATACGATCACTGTAAAACACGGTAAAGAATCTCAAATGAAACAATTGATTCGTGAAATGGATCAAGCAGGCTTATTAATTCAAACATCCGAAAAGAATGGCGAAATTTCTCGGTAAAAAAAATAAATCCTGTCAAGTTTTTTTCTTGACACCTTCATAAAACTATGGTAAGATAATTTCTGTCAGTAAATAGCTTTGTTATTTACTAAAATATAAAACAGAAAAGAGAAATTTAAAAATGGCAGTTAAAATCCGTTTGACTCGTATGGGTTCTAAAAAGAAACCTTACTACCGTATCAACGTAGCAGACTCACGTTCACCACGTGATGGTCGTTTCATCGAAACAGTTGGTACTTACAACCCACTTGTTGCTGAAAACCAAGTGACTTTGAAAGAAGACCGTGTACTTGCATGGTTGGAAAATGGTGCGCAACCATCTGATACAGTTCGCAACATCCTTTCAAAAGAAGGCGTATTGAAGAAATTCCACGATTCAAAATACTCTAAATAATAGAATTGTAGGTTGACTATGGACACGATTGAAAATCTAATTATTGCAATAGTGAAACCTTTGATTTCACAACCAGATGCCTTAACTATCCGAATCGAAGATACTCCAGAGTTTATGGAATATCATCTCGATCTTGATCAAACTGACGTTGGACGTGTTATCGGTCGTAAAGGTCGTACTATCTCTGCCATAAGAACGATTGTCTACTCTGTCCCAACCGAAGATAAAAAAGTTCGCATCGTCATTGATGAGAAATAAGAAGTAGCGGGACCATGTGTCCCGTTTTTTCTATTTCTCTTAGCGAACTGAGTGCCTAGCACGCAAGTGAGGTTAGAGAAATAGATGCAGTTCGAGCTCCGCGAGAACTACGCTCCTTATTATCATTAATGAACCAAGCTGTTAGGCGTAGTTGAATTTAGGGCCATTGATGCAGTTTGAGCTTCGCGAGAACTACGTTCCTTAATTTTCTTGCCGAAACAAGTTATTAGGCGCAGTTGAGTTTAGGACCATTGATACAGTTCGAGCTCTCCGAGAACTGGGTACTCCATTTAAGAGAAGAACGAAATGCAGGGGCGAGTTTAGAAAAATTCGAAACTGGAGGACATATGAAGCCAGAAGATTATGCTTGGAACGCTCATGAGCGTACGTGTTATGAGAATAGCCAAGTGATTTTACCGAGTCCTTACAAGCTGAAAATCCTAGATGATGGTGAGAAGAGATTGGAATTGGAGCTTGTCTTGGAACAGCTTCCTCAGGGGCAACTGGCTCGATGGGCTATGAAAATGGCGTCAAGCTTTATACCTCTGATTGATGCGGAAGATGAGTCTGAAAAGCAGAAGATTTTGACTCAGGTAAGTGAGGTTTTTAAAGCTCGACTTGATGGGAGGGCATCTGCCTATGAACTAAGGACGGCTGGTTTCTTGGCTAACAAACTGTCGCAGCAAGCCCAATCACAAATCGGTAAATATGCTGCGCGTGTCTTTGCCCAAGCAGTCGCAACAGGCCACATGCGGGGCCATGCTATTGTCGCAGCGGATTATGCTATCAAAGTCAGAAACTTGCAGAGTCCGGATGATTTGCAACTGGCTGCCAAGGAAAGAGAAGGGCAGATAGAGCTAGCCTCTGCTTTTATTAGATCAGGAAAGGAAACTTTATGAAGCATTTATTTTCACGCTTATCACCAGCGCAAAAGATTATCTTGTCTTTTCTTCTGGTGATATTCTGTGGCTCCTTGCTACTCAGTCTGCCTTGGGTGCAGACGGCTAGTTCCCAAGCAGGCTATCTGGATCATCTTTTTACTGTTGTCTCGATGGTCTGTGTGACAGGGCTTTTTACTCGATCGGTCGTGGATACATACAATGTCTGGGGCCAGCTCCTTTGTATGTTGCTGATTCAGATTGGTGGTTTGGGCATCCTGACTTTTATCGGATTTTTCACCATGGAAAGTCGGAAAAAGCTCAGCCTCAAGGATCGTCGTATTCTGCGGGATAGTTTTAGTTATGGTCACAATCGTACCTTAGGTCAATTTGTCCGTTCGATTTTTATCACGACTTTTACTATCGAAGGACTGGGTGCGCTCCTTCTCATGATTCGCTTCATTCCCAAGTTTGGTCTGAGAAAAGGGATTTTTAATTCTATCTTTTTAGCTGTTTCTGCATTTTGTAATGCGGGCTTTGATAATTTTGGTAATGATAGCCTACTAGGCTTGCAGACAGATGTTTTGGTCAATATCACCTTGGCTCTCCTCATCATTACTGGAGGACTGGGCTTTATGGTCTGGTTTGACTTGGCGACTAAATTGGGAGGAAAACAGAAGGGGCTGCACTTTCATACTAAGGTAGTCTTGCTGCTGACTGCTGGTCTCCTCGTTTTTGGGACGGTCACGAGTCTCTGGACGGAGTACAATAATCCTGGAACGATTGGCAATCTTTCCTTTGGCAATAAGCTACTGGTTAGCTTTTTCCAGACAGTCAGTATGAGGACAGCTGGGTTTGCTTCCATAGATTATACGGCTGCTCGTCCGGTAACACTGTTTATCTATCTGCTTCAGATGTTTCTAGGAGGGGCTCCGGGTGGTACAGCGGGCGGTCTGAAAATTACGACCTTCTTAGTTCTTTTGCTTTTTGCCCGAAAGGAAATTCTGGGCTTGCCTCATACCAATATGGGGCGGAGAACGCTGTCTCCTCAGCTAGTGCAGAAGGCTTTTGGTGTGACAGTGATTTTTCAGCTGACATTTCTGCTCGGACTTTTAGCACTGGGGCTAGTGACCGATAGTAGTCATCGCTTTATTTACCTGATATTTGAGACTGTGTCGGCATTGGCTACAGTTGGTGTCACGGCAAATATCACTACCAGCCTCAATACAGCTGGTATGATTGTGATTATGTTGCTAATGTTTATTGGACGGGTGGGGCCGCTGACGCTTATGGTCAGTCTTAACCATTATCAACCGAAGAATGCTGCAACCTTGCATTACAGCAAGGCGGACATTATGATTGGATAGGAGAAAAGAAATGGCAAATCAAACAGTTGGAATCCTCGGCTTGGGGATTTTTGGACAGAGTATCATTGAGGCCTTGATTTCTCAAGATGTAGAAATCATTGCGATTGATAATCACGAAGAGACAATCAATCAGTATGAAGACATTATTGCCGTTGGTGTGATCGGGGACATTACTGATATGGAGCTTTTAGAGGCGTCAGACGTTGGGGCGTGTGATACGGTCGTCGTAGCGACGGGAGAAAGTCTGGAATCCAGCGTCCTAGCGGTCATGCACTGCAAAGCATTGGGTGTAAAAAATGTCATTGCTAAGGTCAAGGATGAAGTAACTCAGCAGGTGTTGGAAAAGGTGGGAGCTGATCTGGTTATTCTTCCTGAAGTGGAGGCTGGTATTTCATTGGCCAAGACCATTCTCTTTAATCATTCGATTGAGGTTTTCCAGCTGGATGATGATGTAGTGGTGGCTGAGTTTGAACTGCCTGCTAGCTGGGTCGGGAAAACGGTCCGTGAAGTAGATGCTCGCAGGCTTTATCATCTTAATATTATCGGCTACCGTCTGAAAAAACATCAGCCTTTGGAAAGCCAATTTACTCCAGACTTTGTTTGGCAAGAAGGTGTCAGCATTATGGCTGTGACTGATAACCAGCATTTGGATAATTTACGTGAAATAGTGAAGTAGCAGCTAGAATAAGTCCTCTTCGCTGGGAGTCCAACCGATTCTAACTAGGCATTCGGCACCTTTCTATTATATGAAGAAAAAATCGATACATAGGAGCTCTTTCAGGGCTCTTTTTTGAAACCAGTTGTAAAATTTGTTATACTACCACAAGAAAAGGAGTGATTTTATGAGCTTAACCAGCCAGATCATTACAGCAGATTTTCCAGATTTGGATAAGGTAGAAGCCTTGAATAATGAAGCTTTTCCAGAAGAGGAAAGGATACCGCTCAGTGAATTTTTACGATATGAGGAACAGGAAGATGCTAATTTTTTCGCCTTTTATCATGAAAAGGAATTTGTTGGTTTTGCCTTTGCCATCTCCAACGCGCAAGCCTTTTATGTTAGTTTCTTTGCGATTATGCCCCACCTGCGCAGCCATGGCTATGGCGGTGAAATCATCGAAAAGCTGGTCAATTTCTATCAGCGAACCATGATTTTAGAAATCGAGCGCTTAGATGAGCCGTGTGATAATATTGAACAGCGTCAAGCTCGCTGGGATTTCTATCACAGCAAGGGTTTCCGCTCGTCGAATGCATTTCTAGAATATGACGATCTTAGTTTTGAAATTCTTTATCGAGGGGATTCTTTTGACGAAGAAGCCTACCGAGACATTTTCCACCGACTTCAGGAGGAGAATTATTTCGACTTTGAAATCAAACATAGACGTTTCAGCGATTATTAAAAGGAAGTTCTCAGGAGCTCAATTGAGATTTGGATCAATAAAAGATTGCTTTGTTTTTACTATTAGGTATTTTACCTTGTAAATAAGATGCCCACTCCTCATCTCAGCAGACCCTCCTTCTTATATTTTTTCCATTACCTTAGCATAGATTTTTAGGAAAAACAAGATTTACAGTAATATGATACATTTTTAGGAATAGAAAATGACCGAGATAGAAACTCGGCCAATGAGTAAGCATTGTTTTAGGAATTTATCACCCTAGGATTTGTGCGACCGCATCTCGAATTTCCTGAACGGTTGCGGATTTGCTATGGTCACTAGTATCAAACTCAATGTAATTGCCATCAGCATCAACAGTTCCACCGACAGGCCCTTCGGATCCATCGACTGATGTTCCAATGGCTGGTGGTAGGCTTGTATCTGCATAGTCTATCTCAATAACGATGATGCGAGTATCAGCTCTCAGATCGTCTATCATTGGAAGAGAGGATGCGGAGGTCATGTTCTGACTAGCATAGTATTCTAGAAAAGCCTTGATGGTTGGATTGTCAATTTGAGCAATTTTTTCATCAAGGGCTGAGACTTTTCTAGTTTCTCTCGTTTCATTTTCCATTGCTTGGCCTTTTTTGACCTGTGTCAAAGCAGTCAGACTGGTGGCTGTTGCGGCTAGAATAGCAGTAGAGAGCAGGAGTTTACTTAACTTTCTCCCCATAGTCGTCACCAACTTCTTTCTAGTTTTGCGTAAACACACTCGGGTGTTTATAGTGTTAAAGCTCTATATGTATAATTATACGTTAAGTAGCAACTTTAATCAAATAAATATAGGCAAGGGAATTCTCATTTATCTCCCTTGTACATTCCCCTATATCATGATAAAATACTAGGCAGAGTATAATATGTTGGAGTCGAGATGAATTATTTTAATGTTGGAAAAATTGTCAATACCCAAGGTCTACAAGGAGAAATGCGAGTTTTGTCAGTGACCGATTTTGCAGAAGAGCGTTTTAAAAAAGGCAATAGATTAGCCCTGTTTGACAAGAAAGATCAGTTTGTCATGGATGTGGAGATTGCCAGTCATCGCAAGGTCAAAAACTTTGATATTATCAAGTTTAAGGGCATGTACCATATCAATGATATTGAGAAATTTCGTGATTTTAGCCTGAAAGTGGCTGAAGAGGATTTGTCAGATCTAGAAGATGGAGAATTTTACTACCATGAAATCATCGGACTTGAAGTTTATGAAAATGATGTTCTTCTTGGTACGATTAAGGAAATTCTGCAACCAGGAGCCAATGATGTCTGGGTTGTCAAACGTAAAGGAAAGCGTGATTTGCTGTTGCCATATATTCCGCCAGTGGTACTGGGAATCGACATTGAGCAAGGTCGGGTTGACGTAGAGATACCGGAAGGATTGGACGATGAAAATTGATATTTTGACTCTTTTTCCGGAGATGTTTGCGCCCTTGGAGCACTCTATCGTAGGAAAAGCACGAGAAAAAGGTCTCTTGGAAATCAATTATCATAACTTCCGAGAAAATGCAGAGAAGTCTCGCCATGTGGACGATGAGCCTTATGGCGGTGGTCAAGGGATGTTGCTTCGGGCTCAACCTATTTTTGATGCCTATGATGCCATTGAAAAGAAGCAGCCGCGTGTGATTTTGCTAGATCCTGCTGGTCGGACTTTTGACCAGACCTATGCGGAGGAGCTGGCTAAGGAAGAGGAACTCATCTTCATTTGTGGTCATTACGAAGGTTATGATGAGCGAATTAAGATGCTAGTGACAGATGAAATCTCACTTGGGGACTATGTCCTTACTGGTGGAGAATTAGCAGCTATGACCATGATTGATGCTACTGTTCGCCTGATTCCAGAGGTTATCGGCAAGGAAGCCAGTCATACAGATGACAGTTTTTCGTCTGGGCTCTTGGAGTATCCTCAGTACACTCGGCCCTATGAATATCGGGGTATGGTCGTTCCGGAAGTCCTCATGAGCGGCCATCATGAAAACATCCGCAAGTGGCGTCTCTATGAAAGTCTGAAAAAGACTTATCTAAGACGGCCTGATCTCTTGGAAGATTATGATTTCACAGAAGAAGAAACAGCATTTTTGGATCAAATAAAAGAATCTTTAGAAAGAGAAAATCTTTAAGAATAGTTTAAGATGCCTATTCTATACTATACCCATCAAATAAAAACTCCTAATTTTATTTGATAGTATCCTAATCTTTTTCATAATAATCTCCCCAAAAGTCACCATCGGTGGCTTTTTTGTTGTCATAAGGTTTCTTAGAAAAGACAAATATCTTTAAAATTATGAAAAAAATACTTGACAGGATAGACCAAAAAGCGTAATATGTTAACTGGTTAATAAACCAGTTAAGAAAAAAGCTGTTTTTAAGACATGTTTTAGTGTTTTAGAAATAGCTATTCATTTGACTAATTATTGAACTGGTTAAGGAGTTTTATGAAAATTAAAAGAATACTTCGTTTAATAGCTCTTGTGATAGTAGGGATCTCACTTGTAGCTTGCACAAAAAAGGAATCGAGTCCACCTCAGAGTCATAAGGGGCTCAAAATTGTGACAAGTTTTTATCCTATCTATTCTATGGTGAAGGAAGTTTCGGGTGACTTGAATGATGTCCGAATGATCCAATCAAGTTCTGGGATTCATGAATTCGAACCATCTGCCAGTGATGTGGCAGCTATTTATGACGCTGATATTTTTGTTTACCACTCAAGAACGTTAGAATCTTGGGCGGGTAGTCTAGACCCGAGCTTAGAAAAGTCTAAGGTTCAAGTGGTTGAAGCTAGTGAAGGTATGCAGTTAGAAAAGGTAGCTGGCCTAGAAGATGTTTCTGCTGATAAGGGAATTGATGAAAAGACTCTTTATGATCCTCATACTTGGTTAGATCCTGACAAGGTAGCTGAAGAGGCACAATTAATTGCTCGACACTTATCTAAGTTAGACAGTAAAAATGCTACAAAATATGAGAAAAATGCGTCGAAATTTGCTGAAAAGGCTAAAGAACTGAGTAAGAAGTATCAAGGAGTTTTTAATGGAATTAAGAATAAGACTTTTGTTACGCAACATACAGCTTTTTCTTATCTGGCCAAGCGTTTTGGTTTGAAGCAGCTTGGGATTTCTGGTATTTCTCCTGACCAAGAGCCCAGTCCAAGACAATTAACTGAAATTCAAGATTTTATTAAGACTTATCAAGTAAAGACCATTTTTGTAGAAAGCAATGCTTCTTCTAAATTGGCTGAAACCCTCAAGAAGGCGACAGGGGTTAATCTCAAGGTATTAAATCCTTTGGAAGCCGACCCTGAAAATGATAAGTCCTATCTGGAGAATTTGGAAGATAACTTTAAAATATTAGCTAAAGAATTAAAAAATTGAGGTTTAGAATGAAAAAGAAATATATCATTGGTTCAGTTGCGGCCTTAGCGACCCTAACAATATGTGGATATGCTATTATGCAACATCAATCAGAACAGACAGAATCAAAAAATAAGGTCGCTTATGTAGAGAAAAAAGCAAATAGTAAACAAAATAGCAAAGCTAGAAAGGCTGAAAACTTAAAACCTGACCAGGTTAGTGCCAAAGAAGGTATTGCAGCAGAGCAGATTGTCGTTAAAATCACAGCGGAGGGCTATGTTACTTCTCACGGTGATCACTATCATTACTATAACGGGAAAGTTCCATTTGATGCGATTCTTAGTGAAGAATTGATTATGCGTGATCCCAATTATCAGTTGCAAGAAGCTGATATTGTTAATCAGGTAAAAGACGGTTATATTATCAAAGTAGCTGGGAAGTATTATTTATACTTGACGAATGCTAAAGAAACAACTAATGTTCGGTCAGTCGATGAAATTGCTCGACAACGTCAGCTTCATCCTGGTAAGGAAGATGAAGCAGGAGCTGAAACGGATGCTAAAGCAAGTCAAAATCAGACCAGAAAGACGCAAGACTTTAGTCGCCCAAGTGCCTCGTTTGCTGCTGGAAAAAGAAGTACCTCACCTGTGACTACTGCATCACAGAATAGGGGAGGAGCTTATACGACAGATGATGGCTATGTATTTAGTCCTTCTGACATTATATCTGACACGGGTGATGGCTATTTGGTTCCTCATGCTGGTCACATTCACTATATTCCAAAGGGAGACTTATCAGCTGGTGAATTGGCTGCTGCTCAAGCTTATTGGAACTATTTGCAAGGCAGAAATCATCAGGCTTCTTCAACTGATAAACCATCTGGAGAAGAAAATTCGAATCTTGCAAACAATCCTTCTCAAGACCAGAACACAGGCCATATAGCAAATTCCAATCATCAAGCAAATCATGATCCAGCTCCTGTTCCAAGTCAGCCTTCCAAGCCAAGTCAAACTGGAGGAGTAGGATTAGTCACTAAACCGAGTGGTCAAGGAACTGAGGTTAGCAAAAACTATCAGGATGAATTGCAGAAGCTTTACAGCATGCCGAAAGAAAAACGTTATGCTGAAAAAGATGGCTTGATTTTTGATCCTGCAAAAATTGCCCATAGGACGGCTGAGGGAGTGGCCATTCCACACGGGAACCATTATCACTTTATCCCATATAGCAGCTTGTCAGCTCTAGAAGAAGAGATTGCAAGAAATATTCCAATAGCAGGTCAAAAGACGTATCCTAAGTCAGCTACAAATACACCTATTCAGCCTTCTAAACCAAGTGAACCAACAAAACCAGTTGAAAAAGATGACCACGGTTTCCACGCTGAAAATGTCATCTCAAAAGATGAGGAAGGATACGTTGTTCAACATGGTGGTCATGCTCATTACTTCTTTAAAAAAGATTTGTCAGCAGATCAAATTGCAGCGGCTGAAGCACAGTTGACCAAGCATCAACATTCTGCTCAACCAAGTCAAGAGAAATCTGATTATGATCGTTTTTCTCGTGATGCGAGCGATGAAGAAAAGATGGCCTATATCTCTAAAACATATGGAGTTCCTCGTGAAGCCATTAAGATTTCCAAAGGTTTCTTCGTCTTTAATAATCCGGATCAGGCTTATGATCCAACCCATATCCATCCATATGCTGTTAGAAAAGAACATGTTCGTATTCCTTTAGAAACTGGAAATCCTGAGTTAGACTTCTTAAACGAACTCTACACAACGGCTCTTCGTTCAGGTTTGTCACCATACAGCATTCAAGTCGAAAACGGTCAGTTTGTCATTCCTCATGGAGATCACAATCATTACATCCGAGTTCAATCTAAAGGGGTTAACTTAGGCTTGAAGAATAAATTGCCTGCTTTACAATCAGCATATCAGGCCGGAGCTTATAGTGAAAAGGCAGTTTTAGAGAAAGTAGACTCACTGCTAGCTGCTAGTCGAACAATCTACGAAAATGATCTCTTGATGCAACGTCGAATTGAGCTTGCTTTAGGGAATTTTGTAGAAACCATGAAGCAGTTGCCGAGCAACTCAACGGCTGGTTATTTAGCAAGTTTAGAGCAGTTTGATAAGCATTATATCCATGTGGATAAAAATGCCCAGACTGAGCAACTGACAGAAGTAGATAAGAAGTATCAGGAATTAGTTGATAAGATCAAACGCTTGGAAACAGATAGCTACAATGTTAATAAAGCTTCCTTGTTAAGTGATTTGCAGATGGCGAAGGTTGAAAAAAATGAAGAAAAAATGAAAGAAATTGATCAGCTTCTGACCAGTCTTCAAGATTATCAAGACCGGACAGGTATGACCTCTGTCGAATATCTTAAGGCCTTCTATCTTGCTGTAGATGATGCTCGCCTGCAACCGGAACTACGTAAAAAAGTTGCCGATTTAGCTATGAAGCTCTACAAGTCGCAAGCCTTTATCGAGGCTGTGGATCTGAAAGCTTTATTCTTGGATCTCTATCAAACCAAACTAGAAGTTGATAAGGCTCTTGCTAGTGGAGAGGCAAGTCAAGCTAAAGATAAAACTATTCTGGATACTGAAAAAACGGATGATCAGAACTACAAAACAGCCATTTACGGTTTCTTAAAAGAACTTTATGGTGAATTTGCGCCACAGCCAAAAGTAGAAATCCCTGATGCAACCTTCCAAGCACTCTTCCTGCAAGGACAAACACTTTTGGATAAGGTTAAAGATTCTACTAGCCAGGAAAGCTATAAGAATCAATTATTGACTCTTCAAGCTGATCTTAAAGAAGGGCGCAAGGATCGGGAAGCTATCTTGGAAGAGCTTAAGTTGCTCTTGTCTCAAATGGTTGATACTATTAAAGATCAGCAAGAAGAAACGAATCCAAAAGATCAAGAACTGTATAAGAAAATTTATGCTTTACTGATGGCAGCTCATAAGCTACTTGAAGAACAAAATGCATCAGATGAATTATTTACTAAGGTCGATGCTTTATTTGATAAACTTGCAGATAGCAAAGTCAATAAAGAAGAATTGCTTGCTGAAGTTCAATCGTTTGTTGAAGGGCTTCAAAATCAAGGGAAGGTAGAAAAACCAGTTTCTGATACAGCTAAATCTGAAGAAAAAGAATCTGAAACTGTAAAACCTACTGAAACTGCAACTGATAGTTCATCCAATCAGACATCTAGTGAGCCTAACGAGTCTACTAGTTCATCAAGTGAAAGTTCCACTACAACAGAAGCAGCTAGTCCTGCTTTAGAGCCAAAGGAACAAGGAAGCGAGTCTGTTCAAGAAGAGCCAGCTCGGCCTTCTGAACAGGCATCTACGACAAATGAAGTAAGCAACTAATAAAGAAAAGGTTTATTCTGAGAAGATTCTGTAAGATGTTAATAAGATTACCTAGGATTTATCAGACGAAATCTCATTCATAAAAGCCTAATCAAATTAGAAGAATAAAAAAATGAACAAGCTAATTTCGAAAAGAATTAGCTTGTTCGTTTTTTATGTTCATGAGAGGTTTATTTTTCTTGGTAAGAGACAATGCCGATGATGGTATCGACAGCGTGCTCCATGGTTTCTAGGCTGACATACTCAAAGCGTCCGTGCATATTTTCGCCACCGGCAAAGAGGTTAGGTGTCGGGATGCCCATAAAGGAAATTTTTGAGCCATCAGTTCCGCCACGGATAGGCTCGATAATAGGCCGGATGTCAAGACTTTCCATAACTGCCTTAGCGATAGTGATTGGTGTCATGTCTTTTTCAATGACCTGCTTCATATTATAATACTGGTCTTTGAGGGTCAAGTTGATACGCTCGCTGTCCAGCTCTTGGTTCATTTTATCAGCAATAGCCTGCATAGCAGCCTTGCGATTTTCAAAAGCATCTGTCTCAAAGTCGCGGATAATGTAGCTTGCTTTAGCTTCTTCGACAGTACCAGTCAGATTCATCAGGTGGTAGAAGCCTTGGTAGCCCTCGGTCTTCTCTGGTCGGTCGGCTTCTGGTAGCTGGTTGTGGAAGTCAATAGCCAGCTGGAGAGCATTGATCATTTGACCTTTGGCAGTTCCTGGATGAACATTGCGACCTTGGAAGGTCAGTTCGGCTCCAGCAGCGCTAAAGGTCTCGTACTGGAGTTCGCCTAGAGGTCCGCCATCTACTGTGTAGGCAAAGTCCACATTGAAGTCTTCAGCGTCAAACTTATCAGCTCCGATGCCAATTTCCTCGTCTGGGCCAAATCCCACTCGGATTTCTCCATGCTTGATCTCTGGATGGGCAGACAGGTATTCGATAGCAGTCATGATTTCAGCAATACCAGACTTGTCGTCTGCTCCTAAAAGGGTGGTTCCGTCAGTTGTAATCAAGGTTTGGCCCTTGTATTTATGAAGACTGGCAAAGTCAGCGGGATCCAGGTTAAAGCCAGATTGCCCCAGCGGAATCACTCCACCGTCATAATTCTCAATGACCTGCGGCCGGATGTTTTCTGCGTTGAAGTCCGCCGTATCCATGTGGGAAATAAAGCCAATATTGCGGGTAAAGCTAGGGTCGTTGGCAGGCAGAGTTCCAATAGCAAAGCCATTTGGTAAGTAGTAGACATTTTCCAATCCCACTCGCTTCATTTCAGGAATGAGGACATTTTTGGCAAAGTCCACCTGACTCTGGGTGCTGGGTGTAGTAGTAGATGTCTCGTCTGAGCGCGTGTTGACCTCGACATATGTCAGGAAACGCTCTAAAAGATTAGGATATTTCATAAAATCTCTTCTTTCATTTTGATTTAAATCTATTTTAGCATATTGATATGTTTCTGACAAAGTAGAAAAGAATAGAAATGTCATACTTATTTTGACTGATATCATGTTATAATAGCAGAGAGCTTTAGAAAAAGAGGGAAATATGACTAAAAAAGCTATTTTGATGATGACTTTTGGTTCACCAGAAGGTTATACTTTTGAAGACGTTGCTGCATTTTTTACTAATATCCGTCGAGGTGTGCGTCCTACAGACCAGGAAATTCAACATCTTTACGATAACTATCAGTTAATTGGTGGCAGTCCTTTACAGGAAATTACAAGAGAAGAAGTTGAGCTGGTCGGACAAGTTTTATCAGACGAATATACAGTTTATTTTGCGAATAAATTCTCATCCCCCTTCATTCCAGACCTTATTCGTCAAATGGAGTTAGATGGCATTGAAGAATGTATCTGTCTGATTTTGGAACCTCATTATTCTTTTTACTCGGTTATGGGATATGAAAAGTTCATCCATAGTGAGAAAATCCGTTTTAATATTATCAAGGACTGGTACCGTTCAGAAGATTTGTTAAACTTTTGGGTAGATGAAATTAGGAAGATTATCGATAAACAAGTTAAGGGTGAAAGCTTCAAAGTTATTTTCTCAGCACATAGTGTACCATTATTAGCTTTAGATTTTGAAGATCCTTATATTGATCAAATTGTTGACAATGCACAGATGATTGCACAGCGCTTGGGACTATCTTCTTTTGAATATACTAATACTTGGCAAAGTGAAAGTGATATAGGCCTTCCTTGGATCAAACCAGATGTATTAGAATATCTTCGTGATCAGACTGTCCATCCTAAACACTATATTTTTGTTCCGATTAGTTTTATCAGTGAGCATATAGAAGTTCTTTTTGATAATGATGTAGAATGTCAAGAATTGTGTCAAGAACTTGGTGTGGCTTATCATCGTCCACCAATGCCTAATGCAGACCCTCGTTTGATTGCAGCAATCGTGGCGACCATTCGTAAGCATGAAGGAGATGAATTTCAGTATCTTTATCCAGAACAAACGACCTTTGATGAACTGGCTCCTTCTGAGACAAGTTCTAAGATATTAAAAGAAATAGATGAGCCTCAAATGCCTGAATTTGTAAAAAAACTAATTGAAAAAAAGGGAATTGAAAACGTAAAAATGCCCTATTTTGTTAAGAAAATGCTAGAAAAAAAGGGAAGAATCAAGCATTAAAAATGAATGTATGTTATTCTATTTATTGTTAATAATGAATTTTAGCCTTTTAAAGAGGTAAAATACAAATTTTGAAGGAGTCGATATGTCTTTTAAAAGAGTTATATTTTTAATTTTAGCAGTTTTTGCTGTTTATCATGCTTTTGTAACTCCATTACCTGCTGATTCAGATGTTTCTTATAGGATGGGGGCTCTCGCAGCTAATGTGTTACTTCCGGTCTTATTATTGTATTTTGCTTTTAAAAAAGAAAAGCCTAAAAATGAAAAGCTTAAAAAAGAAAAAAATAAAGAATAATTCAACCGAAGTAATATATGGATAGTCAAGAAGCTTGGAACTTATTGTATTTTTAACTATATTTGACTAAAAAGCTCTCTGAGAATTTTTCTCAGAGAGCTTTTACTATGATTAGTATACAAGTTTAAAGTAATCATTTAAGACGTGAAATGGTTACATGGTAAAGACAATAGCGATGTATTGAAAGGCAGAGGCGGCAAGAATAAAGAGATGCCAAATCATATGAAAATATGGTTTTTTCTTGGCATAAAATCCTGCTCCAATGGTATAGCAAAGGCCTCCAGCCAGCATCAATCCCCAGAAAAGCGGGCTCGTTTGGCTAATAATTGGTGGGATAATAAAGACAACCAGCCAGCCCATCATAAGATAAAGAGCGAGACTAAATTTTTCATTGACCTTTTTGGCAAATATCTTGTAGAGAATACCAAAGATTGTCGTCCCCCACTGGATTAGAATAATCAAATAACCCAACCAGTTATTCATTAAAGCCAAGACAACTGGAGTGTAGCTGCCCGCAATGGCAATGTATATCATACTGTGGTCAATGATACGTAGGATATATTTATGAGTTGAGCCATAAGACATGGAGTGGTAGATTGTAGATGAAAGAAACATAAGAAAGAGGCTGATGACAAAAATGGAGACACCAATAGCTGATAGTAAGCCATGGACTTCATAGCTATAGATAGCTGATAAGGGAAGTAGGATAAGTGTAAGGACAGAGCCTACAGCATGGGTAACAGCATTTGCCACTTCCTCACCAAAACTCAAACGTTTACTTAATTTCATGGTTAGATTCATTTGCATGTGCTCCTTTCAATTCTAGAGATAATTGTCTGGTCTGATGGTAGAGTTTGACTGTCTGACAAGCAGATGAAACAAGAGGATGGATTTCTATATCAGTCTCTTCATTCATATATCCAACAAATTGATTGTAAAAGAGTTCGGAACTCTCTTGGTTTTTCACTAGATATTCAACAGTCTCAATAATATCCTGAATAGGAAATACTGGTTTTAGCGTTGTGAGAATAATTAGCCGAGCAATTTGAGTACGATTGTATTTTTTCTTGATCGGTTTTTGAATGTGAGCATGCTTGACATAATTATTAATCATCGCTGCTGTTAAGACTTTTTCCTGTCCTGGAAAAGCCTTTTGATTGACAGAGTTAACATATAATAGGACCTGGTCTAAATATAAATCAAGATCAGGTAATTCTTGCCAGAGGGGAAAGGATATCATAAAATATCAACCTTTCTATAATCTAGTATCGATAACTAGATTATATGATATAAAATATAATTAGTCAAGAATAAATCGTAAAGATAGTCAAGAAAATACAAGTTTTGTTATAATGAATCTATGAAAATTTTAATTCCAACAGCAAAAGAACTAAATACTCAAGTCGCTCAGATTGAGCCAGAAAGTCTGTCAGAAAAGACGAAATTAATTATTCAGGCTTTGAGTCAGTATTCAGTGACTGACTTAGCCCAGCTATATCAGATTCGACCAGAGAAAGCAGAAGAAGAATACCAACGTATTCAGGAACTTCAAAATGAGACAGCACCAACCTATCCTGCTCTCTATCTTTTTGACGGTCTCATGTATCGAAACATTAAGCGTAAGGATCTGAGCAAGGAAGAAGAACGGTATATCCGAAATCATATTTTGATTACCTCTAGCTTGTATGGAGTGATTCCGGCTTTGGCGCCCATTGCTCCCCACCGTTTGGACTTTATGACAAAGCTCAATGTCGAAAAGCAATCATTGAAAAAGCTGTGGACAGAGACCTATGGTCAAGCTGTTGCAGATCAGGAAATTCTGCTTTCGCTCTTGTCTAGTGAATTTGAAGATGTCTTTCCTAAAGAGGTGAGAGACAAGATGATCCGCTTCAAATTCATGGAAGAAAAAGATGGAAAACGGAAAATTCATTCGACTATCTCCAAAAAGGCGCGTGGCCAATTTTTGAGTTATTTGATTGAGAATCACGTTACCAAACTATCTGATATTAAACAGAGTTCTTTTTCTGGATTTAAGTTTCAAGAAAATCTTTCACAAGAAAGAGAATTTGTTTTTGTAAAGAAAGTAGATGGATAAAACTTTACAAAAAAAGTGAAATTATTTATAATCAATTAAGGAAAACGATTGCAAGATATAATCTTGTTTTTTAAAATGGAGGTTAAGAAATGCAAGGAAAAAGTCGGACATCCATCACGATGAAAGATGTAGCTAATCGTGCTGGTGTTAGTGTCGGAACAGTTTCGCGCGTTATTAACAACGAGAAAGGTATCAAAAAAGTCACACTAAAAAAGGTACAAGAAGCAATTGAAGAGTTGAATTATATTCCAGATAATTATGCGCGGGGGCTAAAGACCAATAAAAGTAATAATATTGCTCTTATAATCCCGACAATTTGGCACCCATTTTTTTCAGAATTAGCCTACTACGTTGAAAAAGAATTACTTAAAAATCAATATAAACTATTCATTTGTAATGCTGATGGCGATGTCAAAAATGAGATTGAGTACATTCAAATGTTAGAGAAAAACAAAGTAGATGGTATTATTGCTGTAACTTATTCAGATGTTGATAAGTATGTTTCAAGCAGTTTGCCTTTTGTAAGTTTTGATCGACATTTTTCTGAGAATGTCTCCTATGTGACTTCAGAGAATTATAAAGGGGGGCAGATGGCAGCGGAAGAGTTGCTTAATCGAGGTGCTAAACAGCTCGCTTATATTGGAAGTACTAATATCCATGAGAATGAAACTAAACAACGTGAATTAGGTTTTTGTGAAAAGTTGATGAGTATGGGACATTCTGTTTTAAAATTAGATATGTCAGAACCACTTGTTGAACCTGAAAAACAGATTGAGAAATTTTTACTAAAACATTCAACAATTGATGGTATTTTTGCTATTAATGACTTTATGGCTATTAAAGTTATGAAAGTAATGGAGAAATTTGGTAAAAAAGCTCCACAAGATTATCAGATTATTGGTTTTGATGGTTTGAGAAATGCTGCGGATCAAACTTATTTACTGTCAACAATTGCACAACCTCTGGATAAGATTGCCCAAGCTTCTGTCAAATTATTGTTGCAACTCATTTCTAAAGAAAAAGCTGTGTTATCAAGGGTTTTATTACCAGTTTATTTTGCAGAAGGTGGTACTACAAAAAGAATACAGAAATCACTTGACAAAAAATGAAAGCGGTTGTATAATGAAACCATAAAAATGAAACGTTTCAAAAATATAAAGGTTTAATATAAACCTTTATATAAAACAAATAAAAATGAAACGTTTCAAAAAGGAGGAAAATATGCGTAAAGGCGTAATTCTGTCAATGGTTGCTGCTCTATCACTAGGGCTTCTTGCTGGATGTAGTGGAGGTTCATCTAGTAAGACTTCTAAAGAAGCAGCATCAAAAGATGACGTGAAAGTTTGGGTCCAATTTTCTGATGAGACTGCAGAAGGGAAGGCTTGGGAACAAGTAGTTCAAAACTTTAATAAGAAGTATAAAGGAAAATACAAAGTTGTAACTGAGTATATTCCACGTAGCGGAAGCGGCGGTGGATATGAAGATAAAGTTAACGCAGCGATTACAACAAATAGTTTACCTGATGTGATTACGCTTGATGGTCCGAATACAGCAGCATATGCTAAATCAAAGGTTATTACTCCATTAGATGATTATTTGAAAGATAATAATATGGAGGATGTGCTTGACAGTATCAAACAACAAGGGACTTACGATGGTAAATTCTATGCATTTGGTTACTCAGAATCAAACGTAGGAATTTATTATAATAAAAAAATGTTTAAAGAAGCAGGAATTGATGAATCAAGTTTACCAACTTTGAAAAAACCTTGGACTTGGGATGAATTCAAAGCGGTTAGTAAAAAGCTAAAAGATCACTTTAAAGAAGCTGCTATTGATTTCCGTTTGAACTCAAATGATGAAATGCTTCCTTATGCATATATGCCATTGATTTGGTCAAATGGTGGTAGTGTAGTAAATGAAGATGGAACAAAAGCGGAAGGGTACTTTAACTCCAAAGAAAGTACACAAGCTGTTCAATTTATCCAAGATCTAGTAAAAGAAGGATATACAACTGTTAGTCCAGTTGAAAAAGGATTTGAAACTGGACAGTATCCAATGGTGTTAAGTGGTTCGTGGACAATTGCCGATTTGCAAACCAACTATAAAGATATTGATTTCGGTATCTTGCCATATCCTGTTTCAAACAAAACTAAGAAATTAGTATCACCTTCAGGAAGCTGGCAATTAGCTGTTACGACTAAGTCTAACAAAAAAGATGCAGCTGCTGAGTTTGTTAAATTTGCAACGAATACTGAATCAAGCGAAATTTTAAGCCTTGGAAATAGTGTGTTGCCAATCCGTAAATCAACTATTGAAAATATCAAAGACAAAGTTTCTGAACCAATGCGTTTCTTGATGGAACAAAACGCAGCTACTGCGCATGCACGTCCCGTTGTAGTAGCCTATCCGCAAGTATCACGTTCATTCCAACAAGCTATGCAAGACATCAGCTACTATGAAGAAAATCCAGATGTTCAAAAAGTGCTTGATTCACGTGCCAAAGAGATGCAAACGGCTATTGATGATAGTTTGAAAAAATAGATGATAATAAAACTGGGTGGGGCGAAACGTCAAATATGAAGTTGGTCTCAGCCAGTTTTTGTTTAGCGAATATGCAGATAAGTATGTCAATTTTTTAATGTTCCGTTTTTACATTAATTTATCATGATTTTACTTAATTTATCATATCTTGGAGGAATTTAACATGAACCAGAAAAAGAGTTTAAAATTAAAAGAAAATCTTTTAGGATATGGTTTTTTATCGCCAGCTTTAATCCTGCTTTTGATTTTCCTGGTTATTCCAGTCTGTATGGTTGTTTATTATGCTTTTACAGATTACTATTTATTGACACCAGACGACAGAAAATTTATTGGTTTAGAAAATTTTATACGTTTGTTTAAAGATCCAATTTTCTTAAAGAGTGTTGTTAATACGGCACAATTTGTTGTATGGATTATTCCTGTTCAGCTTGGTGCAGCGCTAGGTATGGCTTTGATTGTCAATAAAAAACGAAAAGGAAATATGTTTTTTAAGGTAGCTTTCTTTGCTCCAGTTGTAATGTCACTAGTTGTTATTTCGATTTTATGGCTTTATCTATTGAATCCAAATAATGGTCTTTTGAATGCCTTGTTGAATAAAATTGGAATTGCGTCTCAGCCATTCTTGAGGAGTCCAAAACAAGCCATGTATGCTATTGTCTTTGTATCAGCTTGGCAAGGTGCTGGTTATCAAATGCTCCTTTTCCTTGGAGGTATGCAAAATATTCCACAAGATGTTTATGAA
>NZ_KZ672806.1:0-128634 GCF_001811085.1 Streptococcus sp. HMSC062B01 | reverse complement strand
CGGCAGAATTAGATGGTTTTACTAAATGGGAACAATTCCGTTACATTACGATGCCACTTTTGAAACCAACCGCTTTGTTTGTCCTGTTGACAACATTGATTTCTGCTTTTAAGCTCATTGTTCAGCCAATGGTTATGACTCAGGGTGGTCCGATGAACTCGACTATTACCATGGTTTATTATATTTACCAACAAGGGTTCACGGATCGATTAGTTGGATATTCAAGTTCAATTGCCCTGGTATTTACAACATTGATTGGTATGATTAGCTTAGTCCAAAGACGTGTATTGAAGGAGGACAACTAGAATGAAACGTAGAAAATTTTTTAGACCAACGACTATTCTGGAATATGTCCTCTTGACTCTCTTAGCTGCTCTCTTTCTTTTTCCAATGATTTGGATGGTGGTTTCCTCTATGAAGCCAGAAGCTGATGTTTACAAGAATTTAACAGGGTGGCAGGCTTTCTTACCAAGCCTAAATCCAGCAAATTGGTTTAAGCCTTATCAAGAAGTTTTAGAGCGTTTTAGCATCCTTACTTATATCGGAAATAGTATTTTCTATGCTGGAACTTTTGCTATAGGATCTATCATCGTGAACTCTTTAGCAGGTTTTGCCTTTGCTAAAATTAACTTTTCTGGAAAAAAACTTTTATTTGGTATCCTTTTGGCTTTGTTGATTATTCCAATGGAAACGATGTTGATTCCTCAGTTTACCATTATTAACGCACTTGGGTTGGTCAATAATCGCTTAGCTGTTATTATACCTGGTTTAGCAAGTGTTTTTAATATTTATCTATTTAGAAATTTTTTTATTGCTATTCCTGAAGAAATCATCGAATCAGCTCGGATGGATGGCGCAAGTATTTTACGGATATTCTTCCGTATTATGCTACCCATGTCTAAACCTGCAGTAGCAACAGTAGGAGTCTTGTCTTTTATTTCTAGCTGGAATGATTATATTTGGCCACTCATGGTTTTGACGGATTCATCAAAATTCTCTCTCCAAGTTGCGATTACAACCATTAATACGACTCAACCTGTCTATATCAACCAAGTAATGGCTGTCTTAACGATTTCAACAATCCCATTGATCTTGGTTTATATTGTCGCTCAAAAATACATTATTCAAGGTTTGGGTGGTTCAGGGACAGGTATTAAGTAGGTGACTTTATGAAAGAAAAGATTGAACAAGCAAATCGATACATAAAAGAAAATCGTCATCGAGTTAATCATTGCTACCGAGGCAAGCTTCATTTGTTGCCCCCAATTGGTTGGATGAATGATCCAAATGGTTTTGTTTACTATAAAGGCGAGTATCATCTCTTTTATCAATTTTATCCATATGATAGTGTTTGGGGTCCTATGCATTGGGGACATGCTAAATCAAAAGATTTGATTAACTGGGAGGAATTACCAGTAGCTTTGGCTCCGAGTGAAGCCTATGATAGAAATGGTTGTTTCTCGGGAAGTGCCATTGTGATAGATGATAAGTTAGTTCTTATCTATACTGGTCATGTTGAAGAAGGAAATGTGCGTACAGAGACTCAATGTATGGCAGTTTCACATGATGGTATTCATTTTGAAAAATATGCCGGAAATCCAGTTATTGGAGAAAATCATATAAAGGGAATTGCGGATATTGCAGATTTTCGTGATCCGAAAATAATGAAATATGACAATCACTATTATACAGTTGTCGCTTCTAAAACTGCGGATGCCCGCGGACAGATCCTCTTATTTGAATCGGAAGATTGTTTTAATTGGAAATTTAAGTCTGTATTGTTGGAAGGAAAACCAGGTCAAGGAATCATGTGGGAATGTCCAGATCTCTTTGAATTGGATGGCAAGTGGGTTCTTATTATGTCTCCAATTGAGATGGAACGTAAAGGCAACCAATATTGGAATTTAAATTCTACTCTTGCATTCATTGGAGAGGTTGACTGGAAATTAGGTTGTTTTCAAGTGGAAAATTTTCACGAAATAGACGGCGGATTGGATTTTTATGCTCCACAGACCTGTGTTAATGATAAAGGGGAACGTTATCTAGTAGCTTGGCAACAGATGTGGCATCGAAATATTCCCACACATGATTTAAATCACGGATGGGCTGGTATGATGACCATTCCTCGTAAATTATCCATTAAAAATAATCGTTTGTATCAAGAGATACCTGAGACATTAACAAGCCAACTAACTATTCAAGAGAGATTTTCAGGTCAAGTGGACCAATCAGAATTGATCTTCTCCAGTGCTGTTAAACAACAACAATACCTTATACTAGAGCTTGAAAAACCAGGAGATTTTGAATTGCTATATGCAAGAAATGCCACAAATCAGCAGGTAGTAAAAATCTCCTATAATGCAGGTAAACAGGTCTTATCTTTGGGACGTGAACTGCTGGTCCATAAGATTATTGGAAAGGAAGAACCTTATGAGGATATTCGTCATCTGAATATATTGGATGCTCCTAAGTCATTAACCTTGGAAATTCTTCGAGATATTAATTCAATCGAGCTTTTTGTAAATGGACAAACAATGTCTATGACGTTTTATGAAAAAGAATTTGGGACAGATATTGTCTTAACAAATGCTGATAAATTGAATATAAAAACGTTAGAATTTTATGATATAGATTGAGCGAGACTGATTATTTTGCCCCCTATTTGAACCAGTTTAAGTAGACTAAGTTTGGTTACTTAAGCTGGTTTTTATTGTTGGTTAAATAGGAAAAACACTGAGATTGGCATCCCAGTGTTTTAAATCATTGGAGTTATAATTTCTAATCGATAGCTGCAAGAAGAGCGTCTGCTTGTGCAGCGAGACTCGAAAGAGTTTCTTGACTTGCGATAAATTTACCGTCTACCCAAGCAGTATCATTGACTTGAGCTGAGGTGAATTCTCCCACAGCAGTTGTCCGAATAAATGGTAGTAAGTCTTTATAGATAGCAAACATTGGCTCTTGTCCTGCATTTGCAACTGAAGAGACAGTCACAATCTTCTCGTTAATAGCAGAAGCGCCACGAGGATCAGAAAGATCAAGTGAACGAGAGAGCCAGTCTAACAGGTTTTTCACTGAACCAGGAATAGAGAAGTTGTAAACTGGTGAGAAAATCCAGATAGCGTCTGCAGCTTGGACTTCTTCGCGGGCCTTAGCAACAGCTGAAGGCGTTGATTGTTCCAAATCTTGGCTAAAGATTGGAACTTGAGACCAATCGAGATAAGACACGTCAGCTTTACCAGCCAAAGCTTTTTCAGCTTCTTGTGCCAGTTGATTGTTAAAAGAACCTTGACGAAGGGATCCAACGATAAATAGTACTTTAGACATTATGAGTCCTCCATATTTTTTAATCAAAGAGGGTTAGACCTCTTGTTACCGAATATGTTACAACAAATATTACTAATTAGCAATTATTTAGCTCAGATTCTTATATTTTTTTAAAATAGCAATGAGAGTCTCTTTGTCTTCGTCTGATAAAATTCCAAGTGCTTCCTTTACACACAGGATATGTTGAGGGAAAATTTCTTCGATTAAGTCTTGACCTTTTTGGCTCAATTCAATCAGATAAGAACGGCGATCATTTGGATCGCTAGTCCGAGAAATCAAGCCGTCACGAACCATATTTTTGATGACGACAGTCATATTTCCAGAGGTCGCAAGCATATGGTCTATCAGATCTTGGATTCGCATTCTTCCCTTACTATAGAGAGTTTCCAGAACAGAAAACTGAGTAGGTGTTAGCTTATTTTCTTTGATGACTCTTTGTTCAATGGAGCGTATGGTCCGCTCAGCTTTCCTAAAAACAATCATAGTTTTAAGGTCTAGTTTATTTTCTTCTAATAATTCTTCTAGTGTTTTCATAGCCATATTTTATCAATAAATAGTATTAAAATCAATGTGAAAAAGATAGAAATATAGATAGAATTATAGTATAATGGACGAGTGAAAAATAGAAGAAAAAGAAATAAAAAAATCCTTATATGGCAGTACGTCATTGGAATAGGTATTCTTTTAACGGTGCTTGCCTTTTCTCTGCTAAATCTATTTAATTTATCAATGGAGCCTTATCGGACCGCTCGTTCTAATTCCATTGAGTTGGCTCGCAAGTATGCAGGAGTCAGTAAAGTTGATAGCTTTGCCATTTATAATGGGGACAAGACCTATTACAGCCTGCTAGGCGAAACTGATCAAGAGAAGAAAAAAGCCGTCCTGATTGAGAAGGGGTCTGACAAGATTTTCGTTTATGAGCTCAGTGATGGAGCTAGCAAAAAGGAGGCTAAGAGGATAGCAAGGAAAAATGGAGCTGATGCGATTGACAAAGTGACTTTTGGTTATTTGAATGGCCGGCCAATTTGGGAAGTCAAATCTGGAAAGAGTTACTATATTGTTGATTTTGAAAAAAGGAAATTGCTGAGCAAGGAGGGGCTATGAAATTATCTAATCGTGTTTTAAAAATGGAAGAAAGTGTGACTTTGGCTGCAGCAGCTAGAGCCAAAGCTTTAAAGGCTGAAGGCAGAGATATTCTGTCTCTAACCCTAGGAGAGCCAGATTTTCCGACTCCTAAAAATATTCAGCAAGCAGCTGTGGCAGCTATTGAAGATGGGAAAGCTAGTTTCTATACAGTGGCTAGTGGTCTTCCTGAGTTAAAAGAAGCTATTGTTCAATACTTTGCAAACTACTACGGTTATGAAATCAAACCGAATCAAGTGACTGTGGCAACAGGAGCTAAGTTCTCCCTCTACACCTTCTTTATGAGTGTTCTTGATCCAGGTGATGAAGCAATTATTCCTACGCCTTATTGGGTCAGTTACGGCGATCAGATTCAGATGGCTGAAGGAGTCCCTGTCTTTGTTCAAGCTACTGAAGAGAATGACTTTAAGGTAACTGTAGATCAATTGGAAGCAGTTCGGACTGACAAAACCAAGGTCTTGGTTCTGAATTCACCATCCAATCCGACGGGTATGATTTATACAGCAGAGGAGCTTTTGGCTATTGGAAACTGGGCCGTGGAACATGATATTCTGATTTTGGCAGATGACATCTATGGACGACTTGTATATAACGGCAATGATTTTACGCCAATTTCTAGTCTATCAGAAGCTATCCGCAAGCAAACAGTGGTTATCAATGGCGTTTCTAAGAGTTATTCCATGACCGGCTGGCGGATTGGCTATGCTGTTGGTGAACCGGAAATCATTGCTGCTATGAGCAAGGTGGCTGGCCAAACGACTTCCAATCCAACGACAGTTGCTCAATATGCAGCTATTGAAGCCCTGACAGGTAGTCAAGAGACTGTTGAAATTATGCGTCAGGCCTTTGAAGAGCGTCTCAATACGATCTATCCACTTCTAGCTCAAGTACCAGGTTTTGAGGTCATTAAGCCTCAAGGAGCCTTCTATCTCTTCCCTAATGTCAAAAAAGCTATGGAGATGAAAGGTTATACAGATGTGACAGCCTTTACCACAGCTATTTTGGAAGAAGTTGGTGTGGCTTTGGTGACTGGCACGGGCTTTGGCGCTCCAGAAAATGTCCGTCTCAGCTATGCGACTGATCTGGAAACACTGAAGGAAGCGGTTCAACGCCTGCAGCAATTTATGGAGAGCTAATGCATGAGGAGAATCTCCTGTTTTGCAATGTTGGCAATTAGCCTGTTTTACTTGACCGCTTGCTCTTCTGTTCATCCAGAGCAGGTTTGGACTACTGTTTCTCAGTCTAAGGAGGGAGAACCCTTTTATAGGTTACAAGTTTCTGGAAAAATGTACCAGATTCTATACGATGACAATGGTTCAGCTAGAAAAATCTGGCATCTAGATAATTATAATCCACTTGAAAATCTTGAGTGTCATACTCTTAATGAAGAAGAGATAAAAGGGGTAGATGGAGCGACAGCCAAGAGGGAGCTGTCTGGTCAAGGTTCGGCTAACTTTACTCTGGTTTATGAACATTATTCAGGTAGTCAAAAAGAAGTAATTTATTATCAAGTTGCAATAACTGCTGATAAGAATGGACAAATCAAACCTTCGGAAAGCAGTATGGCCTTAGTTAAGACTGAAAAGGATGATTCTAAGTAAACATATAAATGAAAAGCAATTATATTTTTAAAATAGAGGATGGGCTTACAGTCTGTCCTTTTTGCTTTTCTTCGACTCTAGCTGGTAAGAGGTTGTTTAAAGTGATAGAATAATTCTGAAAGCGTTTGTTATAGGGCTTCCTTATGTAGAAGTTTAGAATGATGAAATATAACCTTAATATCAGTTAAAGCGTATCTAATATATGTTTTGATTTCTATTAGAAAGGAATGTAGCATGAAACGTAGTTTGATATTTTTAAACCTAATAATATGTTTGGCCCTATTGACGGCTTGTTCTTTCCTTAATACTGAGCAAGGGTGGACAACTATTTCAGAATCAAAGCCTGACGAACCTACTTATAGCTTACAAGCCAAGGGTAGGCAGTACCGGATCCTTTTTGAAGAAAATGCATCAACCCGAATGGATTGGTACTTGAACGATTATCAACCAGGGTTAGAGTTAAAGTTACGAACTTTAAATAGCGAGCATTTGAAAAATTCTGTCGGTGGACCTTCAGAGCAGGAACTTTCTGGAAAGGGATATGCAGACTTTACTATGGTTTATGAGACTCGTTATAACCCTCAGATTGAGCGGACTTATTTTAAGGTACATATTGAAGTCAATGATAAGGGAGAGGTGAATACTAAGAAAAGTAGTATGGTTTATGAAAAGTCTGAGAAGCTTGAAAATAAGAAAGGAGACTGATTTTCCAAACAGCTGTTTTCTTTTTCTGATTTCTTATAGAATAGTATTTTCGGAAAAAGATAGCTTTTTAAAGAATTTTAAATTTTCGACTCTTCAAGGATGGCTATTGCAATCGCTTTATGGTAAAATATAGAACAGATGTCCGAAAGATTTGTCTTGACTAAAGCGACATTAAGCAACCAATCTAGGAGGCAGCTATGATTGATCATTTTGAGATAAAGGTCAGGAATCTACAAATTTCAAAAGACTTTTATACAAGTTTTCTTTCTCCTCTAGGCTACAAATTGGCTTTTAGAAGTAGTTCTCTACTCAGTTTTGTTGCTCCCAACAGCCCACATCCTGGTGGAGATTTTTGGTTGGGGGAGGGAGAGCAGTCTCCGATTCACTTTGCTTTTTTGGCAGAAAACCATGAGCAGGTTCAAGCTTGTTATGAGGCTGGTTTAAAGGCAGGGGGAAAAGACAACGGTGCGCCAAATTATCGGGGGAACCTTTCATCATATTATGCAGCCTTTGTCTTGGATCCAGATGGTAATAATGTCGAGGCAGTCTGTCACAAAGAATAAAAAAATAGAAAAGAGAAAAAAAGTGTCAAACAAATATGTAACGATTATTGATGTAAAAGACTATGTGGGTAAAGAAGTGACCATCGGTGCTTGGGTTGCCAATAAGTCAGGTAAGGGTAAGATTGCTTTCTTGCAACTACGTGATGGTTCAGCTTTTTTCCAAGGTGTAGCCTTCAAGCCTAATTTTATCGAGAAATTTGGTGAAGAAGTAGGACTTGAGAAATTTGATACTATCAAACGACTTAGCCAGGAAACATCTGTTTTTGTGACAGGGATTGTCAAGGAAGATGAGCGTTCAAAATTTGGTTATGAGCTGGATATCACAGATATCGAAGTAATCGGAGAGTCAAATGACTATCCAATTACGCCGAAAGAACATGGGACGGACTTCCTCATGGACAACCGTCACTTGTGGCTGCGTTCTCGTAAGCAAGTAGCTATGATGCAAATCCGCAATGCCATTATCTACGCTACCTATGAATTCTTTGACAAGAATGGCTTTATGAAGTTTGACAGCCCAATCTTGTCAGGAAATGCAGCAGAAGACTCAACTGAGCTCTTTGAAACAGACTACTTCGGAACTCCAGCATACTTGAGTCAGTCAGGTCAGCTTTATCTAGAGGCAGGTGCCATGGCTCTTGGTCGCGTCTTTGACTTCGGTCCTGTATTCCGTGCCGAAAAATCAAAAACCCGTCGTCATTTGACGGAGTTCTGGATGATGGATGCAGAGTACTCATACTTGACGCATGATGAGTCACTTGACTTGCAAGAAGCTTATGTTAAAGCCTTGATCCAAGGTGTTCTTGACCGTGCTCCTCAAGCTTTGGAAACCTTGGAACGTGATGTAGAACTTTTGAAACGCTATATTGCAGAGCCTTTCAAGCGTGTTAGCTATGATGAAGCGATTGATCTTTTGCAAGCGCATGAAAATGATGAGGATGCAGACTATGAGCATCTGGAACATGGTGATGACTTCGGTTCACCGCATGAAACATGGATTTCAAACCACTTTGGTGTACCAACATTTGTCGTGAACTACCCAGCAGCTATAAAGGCTTTCTACATGAAGCCAGTTCCTGGGAATCCTGACCGTGTCCTCTGTGCAGACTTGCTTGCTCCAGAAGGCTACGGTGAAATCATCGGTGGTTCTATGCGTGAGGAAGACTACGATGCCCTCGTTGCTAAGATGAATGACCTTGGTATGGATACGACAGAATATGAATTTTACTTGGATCTTCGTAAGTATGGAACAGTTCCACATGGTGGCTTCGGTATCGGTATCGAGCGTATGGTAACCTTTGTAGCAGGAACCAAACATATCCGTGAAGCCATTCCATTCCCACGTATGTTGCACCGTATTAAACCGTAAATTAATGAAAACGCCCATGTGGCGTTTTTTCAAGATTGAACAATGAAATAATCCAAAATATAGAATTTTAGAGAAAGAAGAGGTAGGAGTCATGTAAACAGCAGATTAACAAGTGATAAAGGATAGAAATTAAAAAAACACTTGTTAAAGGAGAAAATATGTTTAAAAGAAGTTATCGGAAAAATATCGGTCTTATGGCCGGAGTAGAATTTTTTGCCTTTCTAGGCATTACTAGTTTTTGGATTTTATTTCTAAGTCAAAATGGCATGTCCCTTTGGCAGATTGGGCTTTTGGAGAGTATTTTTCATGCGACTAGCGTTATTTGTGAAATTCCTTCTGGGATGTTGGCGGATCGCTTTTCCTACAAGACCAATCTGTATCTGAGCCGGATAGCCGGGATTGTGTCTTCTGTTCTCATGTTAGTTGGGCAGGGGAACTTCTGGGTTTATGCGTTGGCTATGGTGATTAGTGCTTGGTCCTATAATTTTGATTCGGGGACAAGCGCAGCCATGGTTTATGATTCATCTGTGGAGGCTGGACTCAAGGAACGTTACTTATCCATCTCCAGCTTTATGTCTGGGGTGGCTGAAGCGACCCGGTCTTTGGGAACGGTCTGGGCTGGATTTTTTGTCCATGGACAATTGCATCTGACCTACTATATCATGATTGGCACCTCTATCATCGTTCTTTTCTTGACCTGGATGCTGAAAGAGCCAAGTGTCAAAGCAGAGAAAGCAGAACGCCTGACTATGAAAAAGATTATCTGGGCAGTCAAAGAGGAGTTGCAGAGAAATCCTAGCCTTTTTATCTGGATGATTCTTTCTCAAATCATCGGAACACTGATGTGTATGTTTTATTTTTATTATCAAAATCAATTGCCCGACTTAAAAGATTGGCAGATTTCGGTAGTCATGCTGATTGGCAGTGCTTTGAATATCTTAGCGGTCTATCTGGCGAGTATGATTGGAAAGAAGTATTCTGCCTTGGAACTCTTTCCTACAGTAGTTCTTCTAACTGGAGCAAGCTACCTGCTGTCCTATTTTGGTACACCAATCATCTATATTTTGATTTATCTAATCAGCAACGCCTTGTATGCTCTTTTCCAGCCGATTTTTGACAACGATTTACAAAAACAGCTGCCAAGTGAAGTACGGGCGACCATGCTCAGTGTCTATTCTATGATGTTCAGCCTAAGTATGATTGTCATTTTCCCTGTGACGGGCTGGTTGATCGATCACTTTGGTTTTGACTGGACGTTTATAGTTTTAGGCGGCTTCTTATTTGCTGTAACTCCATTTTTGCATATGGGGCTAAAGAAAATAAGCCAGAGCTTACAAGGAGTCTAATATCAATGTTCTCTTTCTGCTTGTCAGAAGGAGAATATTTTTTAGCCTTTGAAAATTATGGTAAAATAAATACAGTTTAATGGAGAAGTAGGCGGTATGAAAGATTTATTGAAATATTTCAAGGGCTATATCAGGGAGTCTTTGTTAGGGCCCTTGTTCAAGCTCTTGGAAGCCAGTTTTGAACTGCTGGTTCCGATTTTGATTGCGGGGATTGTGGATGAGACCATTCCTAGACACGACAGCTCCCATCTCTACTGGATGGTTTTTCTTTTGATGGGCTTGGCTGCGCTAGGCGTGGTGGTAGCAGTGGTGGCCCAGTATTATTCGTCAAAGGCAGCAGTGGGCTTTACTCGTCAGATGACAGGTGACCTATATCAAAAGATTCTGCGCTTGCCCAAGGCTAGTCGGGATGAGCTGACGACTTCTAGCTTGGTGACTCGATTGACGAGTGACACCTATCAGATCCAGACGGGCATCAATCAATTTCTTCGTCTCTTCCTGCGGGCGCCTATCATTGTTTTTGGCTCCATCATCATGGCCTTTACTATCAGTCCGGTCATTACCTTGTGGTTCTTGCTCATGGTGGCAATTTTAACGGCTACTATCGTCTTCATGTCTCGTCTGATGAATCCTCTATATGCTAAGATTCGTCAACTGACAGACCAGCTGGTCAATCTGACTCGCGAGCAACTGCAGGGCATGCGGGTCATACGAGCTTTCGGTCAGACCCAGCGTGAGATTCAGAGTTTTCGCAATCGCAACGAGCTCTATAAAACCTGGCAAATAAGGACGGGAGCTCTGGCTAGTCTGATTAGTCCTCTGACTTTTCTTACGGTCAATGGTACTCTAATTGCTGTGATTTGGCAGGGGAATACCTTTATCGGCAAGGGCTTGCTGACTCAGGGGATGCTAGTGGCCTTGGTTAATTATTTATTGCAAATTTTGGTGGAATTGCTTAAGCTGGCTATGCTGGTCAATTCACTCAATCAAAGCTACATCAGTGCAGGCCGCATTAGTCAGGTCTTCGAGCAAGCAGAAGAAGATGTCCTGCAGGAATTAGTGCAGGAAACAGCTCTGCCAAATCAAGCCATTAAAGTCCAGCAGGTCAGCTTTTCCTATCCCAATGCGGCTAGTCCAGCCTTGACTGGTCTGACTTTTGATTTGAAAAGAGGTCAGACTTTAGGTGTTATTGGCGGGACAGGTTCAGGGAAGTCTACTCTAGTCCAGCTGCTGGCTCATCTTTATCCTGTGGCTGCTGGTCAGTTGACCATCTTTTCCCAAGGACGCAGTCCTAAAAATCTCAGCGAATGGCGGTCTTGGATCAGTCTGGTGCCTCAGAAGGCGGAGCTTTTCCAAGGAACTGTTCGCTCCAATCTGACTTTAGGTATGTCAAGCAAGCCAACAGACGAAGATTTGTGGCAGGCTTTAGAGATTGCTCAGGCAGCGGACTTTGTCTCTCAGAAGGAAGGTGGCTTGGATGCGACTGTAGAGGCCTTTGGTCGGAATTTTTCTGGCGGTCAGCGTCAGCGTTTAACCATTGCCAGAGCTGTCTTGCAGAGGGCGCCTTTCTTGATTTTAGATGATGCGACCTCAGCTCTGGACTATTTGACAGAGGCTAGACTCTTGCAGGCTATTAAGAATGAATTGACTGAGACCAGTCTGGTCTTGATCTCTCAGCGGACCAATAGCTTGCGCTCAGCGGATCAAATTTTAGTCCTAGATAAGGGAGAACAGGTGGCTCTTGGTCGCCATGAGGAACTCTTAGTCAGCTCGGCCATTTACCGAGAAATTCATCACTCACAGCATAGTCAAGGAGAGGAGGACAAGCATGAAGCATAAGACATCACCTAGCAGCTTGAGGCGTTTGACTCGAGACTTGCTGCAGGCGCGCTGGCTCTTTCTCCTAGCTAGTCTGGGAACGGTGGCTCAAGTGGCTCTGACTGTTCTTCTTCCAGTTTTAATCGGAAATGCGGTTGATAGTGTTCTTCTTCCTCAAGCGGACCAGCATTTGGTGCCGATTTTGGGCCAGATGTTGTTAGTCATCTTAGCCAATACGCTGATTCAGTGGCTCAATCCCTTGCTCTATAATCAGCTGGTCTATCGCTATAGCCAGCAACTCCGGCAAGGTGTTATCAAGAAAGTTCATTATCTGCCTTTGGCTTATCTGGACCGGCAGGGAACAGGTGATTTGGTTAGTCGGGTGACGACTGATTTGGAGCAGCTCAGCAATGGTTTGCTTATGGTTTTTAATCAGTTTTTTGTGGGTTTGCTAACAATTTTAGTGACCATAATTAGTATGGCTCAGTTGGACTTTTTCCTCTTGCTTTTGGTTCTGCTTTTGACGCCCCTTTCTCTCTTCTTAGCTCGCTTTATTGCCAGAAAGAGTTTTAGCTTTTTCCAACGACAGACACAGGCGAGGGGAGCACAGACCCAGCTGATTGAGGAAAGTTTGACTCAAGAAAGTCTGATCCAGGCCTTTAATGCTCAGGAGCAGTTTGATACAGCTTTTACCCGCAGTAATCAAATCTATGCAGACTATTCGCAGGCGGCTATTTTCTATTCATCAACAGTCAATCCTTCGACTCGTTTTATCAATGCCCTGATCTATGCTTTGATTGTAGGCTTTGGGGCTGTCCGAATCATTCAGGGAACAGGTTTTACGGTTGGGCAGCTGGTAACTTTTCTCAACTATGTCAACCAGTACACCAAGCCTTTCAATGATATTTCGTCTGTCATGTCAGAATTGCAGAGCGCTTTAGCTTGTGCAGAGCGAATTTACAGCGTTTTGGACCAAGAAGAAATAGCAGAGTCTGGTCAGGAAATCCTCCAGTCTGAAGATGTCAAAGGACAGATTAGCTTTGAGCATGTGGCTTTTGGCTATGACCCTGGCAAAGAGCTGATTCAGGATTTGAATATAAGGATTCCAGCAGCTAGCAAGGTCGCAATTGTCGGGCCAACTGGTGCTGGTAAGTCAACCCTGATCAATCTCCTCATGCGCTTTTACAATGTAGACAGTGGTCTTATTTCGCTAGACGATGTTCCCATTAGTCATTACACCAGAGCTTCTTATCGTCAGCAGTTCGGTATGGTACTGCAAGAGACTTGGCTCAAGACGGCGACCATTCACAACAACATAGCTTTTGGCCGGCCAGACGCAAGCCGAGAAGAGGTCATTGCAGCTGCCAAGGCGGCAAATGCGCATTTCTTTATCCAGCAGCTGCCTCAGGGCTATGACACCTATCTGGCGGATGCTGGGGACTCACTTTCTCAAGGTCAGCGGCAGCTCTTGACCATTGCGCGTGTCTTCCTTTCCGTTCCTAAAATCCTAATCTTGGATGAGGCGACTTCCTCCATTGATACTCGGACAGAAGTCTTGATTCAGGAGGCTTTCAGCAAGCTCATGGTGGGACGGACTAGCTTTATCATCGCCCATCGTCTGTCCACTATTCAAAATGCGGACATCATCCTCGTCATGGTAGACGGCAATATCGTCGAACATGGTAATCATCAGGAGCTCATGGCAGCCAGAGGCGTTTATTACCAAATGCAGACGGCGCAGGAGTAGAAGGGAAGCTTTATTAAAGTTCACAGATTGATGCTAAACAAGACTTAAAGAGTTGGAATTTCCAACTCTTTTTGCTTATAGACCAAGTTTGCCTAACTTGTTTTCTGCTAAAAATCAGTCTATGAAATAGTTATATTTCCCATATTGCAGTTTAGATCAAAGATAGGAGACTCACAATTAGTATTTTTTTGCTTAAGAGAGGTATTCGTATAGCTAAGACCATTTATAGTGATAAGGCCACTATTGACTTTCAATTTGTAAGAGGAGGATATCTGATATCCCGGAAAAATTATATTTCCCATATCACATGTGAAATTAGCGTTCTGTTGAATAGTACCTTGAAGCGATGTATTCCCCATGCCACAAGCTAAATTACAAGTATTACATTCTAGATTGTTAATAAAAACACTCCCTCTAGCTGTATATAGATTAATATCATCAGCTTTGAGCCATTGAAATGTTGCTGTGCTATCTTCAACTTTAACGTTGTAAGTCTCAACCTTGTTGAAAGGAATCGAAATAGTGATTTTGGGAATCATCCAGAAACAGATTGTTTTAAATACATTCATTTCTTTCAGGATAAATTCGGAATCATTGATTATATTTTTATAATCCTCTCGGGAGCAATTTTTAAAGGATAATTTGAATTCTTTTCCTTTTTTTACTTCAAAGTCAGTTCGGCTTACATCAATTTCAATTCTTTTCATGTTTTATATCCTTTGTTTGTAAATAAATATCCCGTTTTGCAAATAATAAGGAAAGGAGAAGTAGGGCGAATAGATAAGGAATCCATACTTTATAGATAGATAGGTAAGCTTCGGATATTTTCTGAGGAGTATGGACCGTTAGAATTTTGATATTATTTGTAAGTATAGAGATAAATACGGAAACTCCTATAACTGATCCAATTTGCCTTACAACACTAATGACGCTTTGAGAAGCCGTTAACAATTCTCCATCTAATGTAGAAGCTGCTAAAACATTAATAGGCCCTGCAATAATACCAAAGCCAATCCCCAAAACTAATGTTGAAAAACTCATGGTTAGTGTATTGTTAGGATCTAATGTTATCAATAATATGTAAGAAATAAGAATTGCTAGCAGACCAATAAATACCAATAAGCGAGGACCAAGTTTATTAATTGCTAGGCTTCCCAAGCCTCCAAAAATGAAAACAGTTAATGACATCGGGAGTAGTATTAGAGCAGCATCTAATTCGCTCTTCCCTTGAACAGTAGTAAAGAAGGTTGGTAGAATAACAATAACTCCAATGTAGAAAAATTGAGCAATAAATGCGACTAATGAGGCAGATGAAAATTCTTTGATCCTGAATAAATTCAGATTAATCATTGGAGAGGAATTTTGTTTTTCTATAATAATAAATAGAAAACCTGTGATGATAGAAATACTAAAGCAGGTGATGGTCTTCCAGTCATTGAAACCCCAATCTCTTACTTTAATTAACCCGAGAGTCAATAAGCAAAGCGATATCATAGAAATCAAACTACCATACCAATCAATTCTGGTTGAAACTGTAGTATCTTTTTTAAAGTCAAAAGATTTTATCAATAATAGAAGAGCAATTATAACAATGGGAATATTTATAAAGAATATCCAATGCCAAGATAAGCTATCGGTAATAATACCTCCAAGTGTAGGACCAATTGCAGCTGCTCCTCCTTGAGTGAGTCCTAAAGCGGCAACGATTTTAAATCTATCTTCAACTTTCCAAGAAGAAATTCCTAGTATATTTCCTACTGGTAATAAGATTGATGCTCCTAGACTAGCAATAACTCTACCTAAAATAAGCTGATAAAATTCCATTGCCAATCCAGAAATTAAACTTCCGATACCAAAGAGTACTAATCCAATAATAAGAATTTTTCCTTTCCCGTAAATATCTGCTAATTTACTCAATGGGATAGTACATGTAGCAAAAATAATGGTATAAATGTTTAAAGCCCAAGATAAACTGTCAAGCCCAATATTTAGTCCTTTCTGTATAGCAGGCAACGTAATGTTCATGATAGTTGTGTCAAGCATGACTAAGAAAATAGCTAAACACATTGCAATAGTTATTATAGTTTTTTTATTCATTGCAATTCTCCTTTCTTAAACATGAGTTTTAACTCATGTTTAATTGTACTCCTTTTTATTTTTCTGTCAAGAAAAAATGAGCATTTACTCATTTTTTAAAAAATAAAATAGCATATTATTGCTATTCATGGCATTTAAAAGAATTTTTACTGGAAGTGTGATATCATAAGAGAAAGATTGCTTAGAAGGGATGAAAGTATTGTCGAAGAAACTAGTTCGAAAACCTGTTCAAAAAAGAAGTTTAGATAAATTAAACACGATTTTAGCTGTTTCGAAAGAATTATTTGCAAAAAAGAATTATTTTAATGTTACCACAAATGAAATTGCAAAAGAAGCGGGGATTTCAATAGGGACACTATATTCTTATTTTTCAAATAAAGAAGAGATTTTATCTTTAATATTAAAAGACTACAATGAATCGTTTATTGTAATCTTTAACCAACTGAATACTAGTGAAAATTTGGAGCTATTCAGTAGTGATTACAAAGGCTGGATTGAAGAATTAATTGATAATTTAATTAGTTTAGAAGATAAAGAGTTTCACGCGCAAATTGAGATGCTTTCTTATTCCATTCCTGAGGTTAAGGAAATACAGGATCAGCACAATGATAAAATGAAAGAACTCACTTATCAATGTTTGAAACATTATGTAGGTAATAAAGAAATAACAAATCTAAAATCTATTTCTAATATCCTATTTAATTTTATCACCTCTATTGTAGATGAAATTTTGTATTCCTCGCATTCAGACGAAGAGATAACTGTTTTAAGGAAGACCTCGTTAGATTGCATAGCTCTAATCTTAGAAAACTTACTTTATAGTTAAAACGATAAAAGAGGCTGGGACAAAAGTCTAACCTTAAATATAAAAAGCGAACAAAACGGAGTTATCTGACACTCAGAAGTCTGTCTTGTTCACTTTTTTGTCTAATCTATCGATTTTAAAAATTTATAATAAAGAATTCCTAAAATCAAAATCTTTTTGTCCCAGCCTCGTTCAGTCTTATTTGTCAAGAAAAATCAGAAGTATTCATCGATGAGGTAAAAAGGTGAAATTCCAACTTACAAAATTGTAAGAAAAATGAGAGAAATGTAAGCTAAAGAAATGGAAAAAAGAACCTCTTTCTTGTATCATAGGAAAGGAAAAAGGAGGATCCTATGAAAAAAATAATTGACAATAGCAGTTTGAAACTGCTTGCTATGCTTGCCATGCTGATTGACCATATCGCCTGGGTATCTTTTCCACTGGCTACCAATATGAATATTCTCTCTCCTAACTGGCCGGCCAATAGTATGCACATAATAGGCCGCCTGGCTTTTCCAGTCTTTGCCTTTTGTATCGCGGAAGGATATCGGCACAGTCATGATGTGAGCAAGTATATGAGACGATTGGGGCTGCTGGCTCTTATCAGTATCATCCCTTTCTCTCTGATGGGCTGGGTTACTGGTCTTGGCTTTATCATGCAAAATACGGTTGTTACTCTCTTTTTGGGGCTCTGTGCTCTTTATTACAGTGATCAGCAAACAGCAACCTGGAGAAAAGTTCTAATTATTCTACTCTGTTTTACTCTGTCCATTATCGCTGACGGCGGACTGACGGGAGGAGTTTTTGGTATCTATGCCTTTGCAAAGATTAAAGACCCAATCTTCCGAAAAATTGGCGGTGTCTTGGTACTGAACAGTGTGCAAATCCTAATTTTGGTCTTCAATTTCTCCTATGATGGTCTGGCTGATCTGGCTGCCACCTGTCTTCTGTTTCTCCTCGTGACCTCTTTCTACAACGGTCAAAAAGGGGCCAATATTGGAAAAGTATTTTACTGGTTTTACCCCCTTCATTTGCTCGCCCTGTCTCTGTTTCGAATTGCCTTTCTCTTATTTCTAATGTAGTTAATGAATGTGTTAAAAGTTGCAGTAGAAATACCTGTTAAGTTAATTTTTCTTTTGGTAAGTCTCAATAATAGAGTAAAAGAGTCTGGGACAATAGTCTCTTTGCTACAAAAAAGAGTTTGAGACAAAAAAATTTCAATTTTTAAAAATCTTAATTATTAAGCCCTTCTAATCTATAATTAAATGCGAAAAGCGAACAAAGCAGAATTCTGATTACCAGAAAACTAGTTTTGTTTGCTTTTTATATTTGAGGTCGGACTTTTGTCCCAGCCTCTTTTGCTTATAGTTCAACTTCTTCCAATCCCTCCTCCGTCAGTCTATAAATCTTCTGGCAGACTTCTTTGAGGAAGATACGATCGTGGGAGACAGCGATAATGGCGCCAGGATAGGTCGCCAAAAGCTGGCGAACCTGAGGCTGAGAGGTGGGAGAGAAGTTGCGGGTTGGCTCGTCCAGAAGGAGGACATTGGGACGGTCTAAGACTAGTTTGAGCAGAAGGAGCTTGGCTTTTTGGCCACCAGAAAGCTGCCCAATCGGGTGGCGAGCCTCGTCGCGCGTGAACTGGAGACTAGCTAGATGAGTCAGGATTTTCTCCTCCTGAGCCTTGTCGCCAGAGGGAGCCAGAAAGTCCAAGGGACTGCTTCCATCAGTTAGCAAGTCGCCATAATGCTGGGGCATGTAGCCTACTAGCATATCTGTCCGCTCACGCAGGATCTTCCATATTTCCTTAAGCAGAGTAGATTTGCCTGCACCATTAGCACCAATCAGTCCGATTTTTTCCTGACCGCAGACCTCCAGAGTCAGGTTCTCCGCCAGTTGTCGTTCGTTTGTTTCCAGTTTCATTCCTTCTAATTTCAGGATTCTTTTGGTCAATGGCAGAGCTTCTATATCTGAGAAGTGAAGACTGATGGCATCTTCCTGTGTTGGGATTTCAGTCATTTCAGCGCCTGCCTTTTCAAATCGTTTGCCCTGCGAGAGAATATTTTTCATCTTCTTAGCCACCAGTCGACCTGCAGTAGCGTCATGGGTGTTTCGTAAAGTATGCTCCACACTCTGCTTAACCCGTCGGTGTTTTTCCATGGTCTTGGCGTGTTCTTCCCGCTCTTTCCGTGCCAGTTGTCCTTGTTTCTCAAAAGCCTCCTGACGCTGCTGGCGGTAATTTTCATAGTCCAGACTCTTGACGCTGGTTCTGGCCTCCTGTTTCTTTTTGATTCGCTCCAGATGAACAATCTTAGTTGCGGCTTGAGCGAGAAAGTGCTCGTCGTGAGAGACGAAAAGGACCGTTCTCTGGCTGTGGCTGATAAAGTTTTCCAGCCAAGTTAGAGTTTCGAGATCAAGGTCATTAGAGGGCTCGTCAAGAAAGAGAATGTCCCAATCACTGGCTAGTTTCTTGATGAGCTGGACTTTAAGCTTTTCTCCTCCAGATAGGCTAGAGAGCTGCTGCTGACTGGCAAAACGCTGGCTGTCAAAGTTGAGCTCCCCAGCATAGCGGTAGAGCTTGGCATAGTCCAGCTCGGTCTCAAAATCAGCAAAGAAATAATCATTGAGCGTCAGTTGGGCATCTTCTGAAGGCAACTGCTGGGGCAGGTAGACAGCAGCAGTATAGGACTTATCAATTTGTCCGCTGTAGCTGACATAGGAGCTGACCAGTCGCTCGTCTAGCAAGAGCTTGAGCAGGGTGGACTTGCCATTGCCCTCCTCACCGATAATAGCGACCTTGTCTCCTTGATTAACAGTCAGTGACAAATCTTTGACTAACTCCTTCAGGTCTTTTAGGTGGGTGATGGTTAGATTTCTTATTTGAAGCATAGATGTCTCCTTCGTTTTTTAACACAAAATACAGCCCTGCTTTATTTAGCAGAGCTGTTTTTAATTGCACAAAGCAGACACAGGAGTGTCCAAGTAGGATTATTCGTTCATAGGCTTCCAGCTTATACTGTCATAGGAGCGACAGGATTAATCTAAAGATAAGCAAATAGAAGCTAGAAAGCACAAAAAATGAACATCCCGCGGATATGCAGAAACATGACAAAATCTACTAAATAAAGTTTCCTTTAAAAAATAGACTTAATTTTTCATGTCTCCGTGTACCTCCGAAATATACTTGACTACAGTTTAGCAGAAGGAACTAAGAAAGTCAATAGAAAACAAGGCTGAGACAGTATATCCCAACCTCGATTGCGTTTTTATATTATAAGCTTGTTGAATGTTTGGGTTGGACTTTTTGCTCAGGATAGATATGGTTAATAGCATTGTTGATAGCAGTAGGTGCCTCACCCAGTCCAGTCGCAATTAAGTCGATCTTACCTTCGTAGCTGCAGCAGTCCCCAGCTGCATAGATACCTGGTACGGAGGTTTCTTGCTTGCTATTGACCAAAATCTTGTGACGGTTGAGCTCTAGGCCCCAATCTTTGAGATTGCCGACAGAGGATTTAAAACCGTAATTGACAAAGAGATGATCTAGAGGTAAAAGCTGACTTTCCTCTCCCTTGACTTGGCTGATTTCCAAGTGGGTAATCTTGCCATTTTCACCGACCAATCGACTAGGTACAAATGGTGTCTTAATCTTAACACTAGAAGCCTTGAGTTCTTCCACACTATGCTCCAAAGCTCGGAAGTTATCCCGACGGTGAACCAGGCTGGTTTCTGCGATTTTTTCAAAAGCTAGCGCCCAGTCAACAGCTGAGTCGCCACCGCCTAGAACAACAACCTTTTTGCCAGCGTACTGGCTGATATTTGACACATGATAGTGGAGGTTGCTGTAGCTCTCAGCATCATCTAGCTCCAAAGCTCTCGGTTTGAAAGCACCACCTCCCATGGCGATGATAATTGTTTTGGTCTGATGTTGGTTTTTAGAAGTTGTAATAGTGAATCCTTCTTCACCTTTGACGATATCCAGCACTGTTTCATTGAGGCAGATTTCAGTCTGGAAAGTTTCCAGCTGCTCAATCAGACGATGAGTCAACTCTTCTCCGGTTAGATTGGTAAAGCCTGGCACATCCAGAATCTTCTTCTCTGGATAGAGAATGGCTGGCTGACCACCCAGCTGAGGCAGGGAATCAATGATTTTAACCTTGGCTTGGCGCAGATGAGCGTAAAAAGCTGCGAATAGGCCAACTGGACCGCCACCGACAATCGTAATATCATACAGTTCAGACATAATTTTCCTCAATCTTTTTAAAATAAACTAGCATTATTGTACCACAAAAAGGAGGAGAAATGTAAGTGAATATGTTTACCTAATATTAAAAGCCCCAGCTGGGGCTTCAAATTAGATAGCAAATAAATCATTGAGGTTTTCAGCCAGCGTTGGGTGGGTGAAGATTTGCTTGCTAAAGTAAGTGTAAGGAATTTTATTATCCATGGCTACAGTCAGGATATTGATAATTTCCTGAGCTCCAGCTGAGAAGATAGTCGCTCCAACGATTTCCTTGGTTTCAGTGTTGACAACAGCCTTGAAAGCACCGCGCAAGTCAGCATTGACATGTCCGCGGGGCATTGCTGCGACTGGAATCTCCTTAACTGCAATCGGAAGTCCTTGTTCTTGCGCTTCCTTTTCAGTCAATCCGATTTGAGCCAAAGGCGGTGTGATAAACATGCTGGTAGGGACATTTTTACGGTCTTCCAGTGTGTAGCTGCCGTCGCCAGCCAGATAGCTATAAAGGATACGGAAATCATCCAGTGAGATATAAGTGAACTGCAGACCGCCATTGACGTCGCCCACTGCAAAAACGCCGGGTACAGATGTCTCCAAATGCTTATCGACCTTAATAGCTCCGCGTTCTGTCAGCTCAATGTCAGTATTTTCCAGATGAAGCGGTTCAACATTTGGCTTGCGACCAGTAGCATAGAGCAGGGCGTCAAAGTGAAATTCTCCATCTTCTGTCACAACGACAACTTCATCGCCGTCATTTTTAACTTGTGTGGTACGAACATTTTGTAAGAGCTGGATTCCGTCTTCTTTCATGTATTGCTTAGCCAGAGCAGCGATAGAAGGCTCTACTCGAGGGAGAAAGACAGGGGCAGCATCCAGAACAGTTACTTGACTGCCTAATTTATTGTATAGTCCAGCAAATTCTAGGCCAATGTTACCACCACCTAGAACTCCCAAGCGTTTAGGAAGTTCTTTCAGGTTTTGGATACCTGTTGAATCATAAACATTTTTAGTTTCAGTCAATCCAGGAATTGGTAGGACATTGGAAACAGCACCAGTATTGATGACAATGGTTTCAGCTGTCAGTTCCTTTTTCTCATCTCCAGCTACAATCTCGATGACTTTATTGGAAAGGAAATGAGCTTCCCCATCGATGATGTCGACACCAGCACCGCTAACTCCGGCATAGTTTTTACTATTAAGGCGACTAGTTACAGCATTCTTTTCAGCCATGACTTGGTCAAAAGTTAAGCCTTTTTCAGCTGCGACTAAGAGAGTTTTGGTTGGGATGCAGGCGATATTGATACAGGTCCCCCCATACATAGCCTTGCTTCGCTCAATCAAGGCAACTTTTTTTCCTTGGGTTGCCATTTTAGCTGCCAAAGTTTTACCAGCCTTACCAAAGCCGATAACAATCAAATCATAAGTTAACATAATTTACCTCCATTTTCCAAAAAAATTTTACCACATCTATTCAGAAAATGCTGGTTTTTGCTACGCCTATTTTATTTATGTTTTTTATTTGACCTTTAAAAGTGATATGTATACGTTTTGAGCAAGATTTGCCTTTCATGTTGATTTCTATGTTATACTGATTAAATTAGATTTTAAAAGAAGGAGGACAAGATGTCTATTTTTACAGTTGCTTTGGCAATTTTAGTTTCTTTAGAATTTTTTTATATCATGTATTTGGAGACCTTTGCAACAGCTTCAAAATCAACAGCCCGAGTCTTTAACATGACTCAGGAGGAGCTTGAGAGAGAATCAGTTAATACTCTTTTTAAAAACCAAGGAGTCTATAATGGTTTGATTGCTGTCTTAGTTTTACTAGCTGCTTTTACCCAAGATTCTTTTTGGATGGCTATCTTTATGATTTACATTATCTTAGTGGCGGCCTATGGAGCATTGACTAGTGATCCTAAAATCTTGCTTAAGCAGGGAGGATTGGCTATACTAACCTTATTAAGTATATTTTTCTAAAAAAGTGGGGAATATTTATTTCTCACTCTTTTTTTCATAATGATTGACTTTTTAATTAGACAAGTGTAGAATAAAGGTAAGAATAGAATATAGAAAGACGGGAAGACTATGAAAACATCCATTAAACGTTTGCCTGACGGAGAATTTACTATTTTAAAAGTAATTTGGCAATTGCCAAACCCAACAACATCTGCCCAAATTATGGAAAAACTGGGCGAAGATAACCATTGGAAACCCCAGACCCTGTTAACTGTCTTGGCTCGTTTAACGGAAAAAGGCTTTTTAGAAAGTGTCCGTAAGGGACGTGAAAGACAGTATACGGCCATTATCTCAGAGGATGAATACTTAGAAGTAGAAACTTCAGATTTTCTGAAGCGTTATAGTGGTCATTCCATGGGTGGCCTTGTTAAAACTCTCTTTTCATCTAATTCATTGTCAGACAATGAATTAGACGAGTTGAGGAGTTTACTTGATCAGAATAAATAAGTGGAGTTATCACCATGAAGCAATTCCTTTTATCTTTTTTGTTAACTAGCGTTTCTACCTCGATTTTAGTAATCTTGCTTAGTTTACTTTTTGCGCTTTTTAAGACGAGAGTCTCAGCCAGAGCAAAATATGTCATTTGGTTTTTGGTTTTGCTTAGTTTTCTCTTCCCATTCCGCCCTCAGTTTGGTTCAGGTTTGATTCGGATGAATGCAGGATCGACTATCAATACAGTGGCTACACAGCTTTCTTCTGGAACTGCGCAAGTGCCTTCTCAAGTTTCTGAAAAAACGATTCAGCCCAATCTATGGCAAGCTTTTCTAAATTTGCCTTGGTTCGAGATTCTTATTGCTATATGGTTGCTAGGGTTTGTCTTTAGCATTGCACGATATGCTTATTCCTACATTCTTTTTAGAAAGATGCTGAAACGCTGGGGGACCCCTGTTGAGGATGAAGGGACTTTGGCTCAATTACAAAAGATTCAAGAAGAAATGGGAGTAAAAAACAAGGTTCGTTTGCTTCACTATCCTATGTCACAAAGCCCTATGTTGATTGGTTTCAGAGATATATTGATTGTATTACCAGAATCAGACTACACCGAAGAGGAGCTACAACTGGTTTTCAGGCATGAACTGACGCACTACAAACACCATGATGTCTTGGTTAATCTTTTGGCAATCCTTGTTAAAAGCCTTCATTGGTTTAATCCAATAGTCCGTCTAGCCTGTCGTGAAACCCAAGAAGTAGGAGAAATGTATTGTGATTATGACGTCTTAAATGATCAGGATATGCACTACCGGACTTTTTATGGAGAGACCATTTTAACCATGATTGATCGCAGTAAAAAGACGCCGATTGCTCTGACGACCTGCTTTTACTCTGAAAAATTTAATCTAAAGAGAAGGATTATCAGCATTATGGATAGCCGTCTACCTAAGAAGTTATGGTCTACTGTTTTCGTAGTAGCCGTTTCAGTTCTCTTGCTTTTGACTAGCTCGGTCTTTGCTATTGAAACTTCTGCAATTAATGTTCAACAAACACAGAAAGTAACCAGTCAAAAAGTATCCAAAGAATATAGTCAAGATCAGGCTTTGGCTGTTGCCTTGAAAGATTCAGGTCTTGGCCAAAAAGATATTAAAGATTTAAAAATTGTTCGAGATAAAGACAATTACCAAATCTATTTTTCTCACGGTCAAACTGCCCATGAGGTTCTAATCAATGCAAAGAATGGAAAAGTTTTAAAATCTAAACAACATACTGTTGTCGAAAAGACTGTGACAGTTGAGAAAGAAGTCCCAAGTTCTAATCATACTTCAACAGATACTAATCAGCCAGCTGTGACGACGCCTAGTAGTAGTTCGAGTGTCACAACAGTTCCATCTCCAAGTAAGAGTCAGACGTCATCTTCTCGAGATGATGACGATAAAGACGACGATGATGATAAGGATGACGATTAAAATTAACTCTACCTATTTGGGTTTGATAAGAACCTTGATGGGTAGAGTTTTATATTTTTTGAAAAATCTCTTGACAAACTAAATCTACAAGTGTAGAATATAACCATAAACGACAAATGTAGAAATAAAATTTTTAAAATTTGAGCAGCCGCTCTCTTTCTTTTAAATCATTAAACTACATTTGTAGAACAAAAGGAGAATCCCCATGAAACAAAAGAAGATTCAAACAAACTTTCAGCGTATCGAGACTAAGTATATCTTAGACCGGGCCACATTAGAGCGTTTAGAGGCTGAGATGGCGCCTTATTTTATTGCTGATGACTATGCAAGATCCACTATAACAAATATCTATTTTGATAATGATGATTTTCAGATGATTCAAGATTCAATTGCTCGCAAAGGTGGGCGTGAAAAGTTACGTATGAGAACTTATGCAGAGCAACCTACAGATGATTGCCAAGTTTTCTTAGAAATTAAGAAAAAGTCTGAAGAAGTAGGATTTAAGTATCGCCTAGTCTCTAATCCAGTTTCTGTTGTAAATTTCATTGAAAATGGATTAGCTGATGCGACTATTTCTGATGATCGAGTGAAGGCAGAAGTAGAAGCATTACAAGAACGCTATCTAGATTTAAAACCCAAAATGGTGATTAGCTATGATCGTTATTCTATGAAAGGATTAGAGGATAAGAAGGTGCGTGTGACCGTTGATTCAAATATTCGATATAGAGATTATGATGTTGAGTTGACTTCTGGACGCTATGGCTGGCCTTTGCTAGAAGATGGAAAAGTCATTATGGAAATTAAGGTCCCTGGTCAATATCCTCAATGGATGGCTGACATTCTCAATAAATTTGGTCTTATAGATCAATCCTTCTCAAAATATGGCAAAGCATATCTACAGACAAGAGAAAGATTAAGCCACACAGTCAAGTCTTAAGGAGATCTCAATGCTCAATCAGTTATTTAATAGTATTTATTCCTCGGCTGAAGTGAAAATTAATCCCTTAGCTCTGATTTTTTCAATGATCACAAGCTTGATTTTAGGGATTGTTTTAGCAAAGGTATATAAACGTCAAACGATTTATACAAAAGAATTTGTGATTACTTTGTCTCTGTTACCTGCTATTATTTCTATTATCATTTTCTTAGTTAATGGGAATTTAGGTACCAGTGTTGCAGTAGCAGGAACTTTCAGTTTGATTCGCTTTCGATCTGCTGCAGGAGGATCAAAAGAGCTCTTGGCAGTCTTTATGGCAACAGCCATCGGAATTACAACAGGGATGGGATTTGTTGCTTTAGCTGTCGTTTTTACCCTATCAATTTCCTTTGTTTGGTTGATTTTTGAAAAAATGAATTTTACTTCTGTTAGCCAGACAAGACGATATGTGGAAATGAAGGTTCCAGCTAATTTTGATTATGAATTGCTCTTTGAAGCTATTTTTTCAGCTAACTGTAAAAGTGTTGAAATGACATCAATTGAAGCAGCTGAAAAGCAATTGATCAAGTTGGAATACGTCATTGATTTATTACCGGAGATAAGTGATAGTAAGCTCATGCAGCAGTTTCTAGTCTATGATAAGGTTTTGTCAATGACTATTTCCAAAGCTGCTAAAAAGAAAAAAACATTGTAAAGTGAATTTTAGAGTAATTTTTTAAAATCTCAAAAGAACAGACACATAGTATTCAATAAAAACTTGACATGAATTCCCTAATATGATATCATTAACTAGATTCTGAACTTGAAGGGAGTGAAAAACATGTCAAAAACAGTAGTACGTAAGAACGAATCTCTTGATGACGCTCTTCGCCGTTTCAAACGCGCTGTTACTAAAGCTGGTACTCTTCAAGAAACACGCAAACGTGAATTCTATGAAAAGCCTTCTGTAAAACGTAAACGTAAATCAGAAGCAGCTCGTAAGCGCAAGAAATTCTAATTGAAATAAAAAACAGCCCTTAGGCTGTTTTTTTGTTAAAGAGCTATTGCGTTATTGTAGGAATGCAATAAAAAAACCTGAACATATACTTTCAGGTTTTTCGTTATATTATTTTTTTTCAAGCAAAGCTTTGATTTCTTGAAGTACTTCAAGTTCAGTTGGAGCTGGTTCTTCTTCGACAACTTCTTCTTGTTTTTTACCGAAGCTTTGAGCTTTTTCAGCAGCCTTAACAATGAAGAAAAGAACTGTTCCGATAACAAGGAAGTTAATAACCGCACTTAGGAAGTTACCATAGGCAATACCGTTCCAAGATAATTCAGCAATTTTATCTACACCAGCAGCGCTCAAGGCTGGGTTTAAAATAAGTGGTGTGATAATGTCATTTACTATTGAAGTAACAATTGCACCAAAAGCAGCACCAATGATAACAGCAACAGCTAGGTCAACTACGTTGCCACGAAGTAAAAAGCTTTTTAACTCTTTTAACATAGAAATATCTCCTTTTTTTAATCAGTCTCTATTATAATGAAAATAACAACCTTTTGCAAGTGGTTGGTTTTATAGGATTGTTAAATTTTCATGTCTATCTTTTAAAGTATATTTATTTGTAAATCTGTAGCTGATATTTTACTTTTTTGTTAATTTATTATAAAATATAACATAGTATTCTATGGTAAATTGGAGGTATTGTCGGGTGATTGATAAAGAAATCATTTCTGATATTAAAAACAGCGTCAATATCGTCGAAGTCATAGGAGAAGTTGTTGCTCTGACTAAGGCTGGACGCAACTTTCTTGGACTATGTCCATTTCATGGAGAAAAGACACCTTCCTTTAATGTCGTTGAAGATAAGCAGTTTTACCACTGTTTTGGTTGCGGCAAGTCGGGAGATGTTTTTAAGTTTATCGAAGAATATCGTGGCGTTTCATTTATGGAAGCTGTCCAAATAATTGCTGAACGATCGGGTATTCAACTTGCAGTTGATAAAAATGATCTATCCCAACCAAAAAGACAACACCCGCATCAAGCTCTCTATGATATTCATACTGAGGCTGCAAAATTTTATCACGCTGTCTTGATGACGACCAAGATGGGAGAAAAAGCCAGATCTTATCTTTACAAACGTGGATTGACTGATGAGATCATTAAGCATTTTCAGATTGGTTTAGCCCCTAGTGAGGGCAACTATCTTTATCAGAGTATGGTTGGAAAATTTGATGAAGCAACCATTATGAATTCGGGTCTGTTTAATCTAGCAGAAAGTAATCTAGTTTATGATGCTTTTCAAAATCGTATCATGTTTCCTTTGGCCAATGATAATGGCCAAGTAGTAGCATTTTCCGGAAGGATTTGGAAAGAATCTCCTCAGACTGATGGTCATCAAGCTAAGTATAAAAATAGTCGCAGCACAGCTATTTTCAATAAGAGTTACGAACTCTATCATTTGGACAAGGCAAAACCAACCATAAAGAAAAGTCATGAAGTCTATCTGATGGAAGGTTTCATGGATGTCATTGCTGCTTACCGGGCAGGAATAGAAAATGCAGTTGCATCAATGGGGACGGCCTTGACACATGAACATGTTCAGCATCTTAGCAAGTATTGTAAAAAGGTCATCTTATCTTACGATGGTGATAAGGCTGGACAGGCAGCAACTGTTAAAGCTTTGGATGAATTAAAAGACTTGGCTGTTGAGATTGTCTCTATTCCAGATCAGATGGATCCAGATGAATTTGTTCAAAAAAATTCTCCTGAAGAACTACAACATTTGCTAACCAAAACTCGGATAAGTGATGTGGAGTTTCTAATTCGCTATCTGAAACCGGAAAATACAGAGAATTTGCAAGCTCAGATTGAATTTGTTGAGAAAATGGCTCCGATCATTGCTCAGACCTCATCAATTACGGCGCAAAATTCTTATATTTATATGCTGGCAGAACTTCTACCAGACTTCGATTACCAGCAAGTTGAGCAGGCTGTTAACAATAGTCGCTTGAGTAATCGAAAGAGTCAGCAAGAACAGGTTTATCAACAGCCTCATTTTCAGACAAATCTTCCGCTTTCTAAGCAAGTGTCTCGTTTAGTAAAAGCTGAGAATCACCTTCTTAATCGAATGATTGAATATCCTATTGTTTTGAATGATTACCGTTTGAGAGAGGATTTTCAGTTTGCAACACCTGAATTACAGATTCTATACCAGATACTTTGCGAAAATGGTGAAGTGACATCACAAGATTTGTCCGAGCAATCAGATGGGGTCCAGCAAGCCTGGTATCGTATTTTAGAAGAAGATTTACCTAGCGAAATTGCGGATAATGAATTGGCAGAAGTAGAGTCTATCAGAGATAAAGAATTGCTCCGTAAGGAAAATCAAATAATTGGGAAAAAAGTCCGAGAAGCATCTCATAATGGTGATGTTGATACGGCTATTGAAGAACTGGAGCGCTTGATCGCTCAGAAAAGAAGAATGGAGTAGGAATGGCTACAAAACAAAAAGAAGTAACAACATTTGACGTACAAGTTGCAGAATTTATTCGAAACCATAAAAAAACTGGTACGGCAATTGATGATGAAATTAATGATAAATTGATTATTCCTTTTACCTTAGATGCAGATGGTATCGAAGATCTATTGCAACGTATCCAAGATGCAGGGATCTCTATCACAGATAAAGAAGGGAATCCAAGTGCACGTGTTTTACACAACGAAGAGGAAGAAGCAGAGCTGACTGATGAAGAACTTTTAGGTAGCAATTCAGCTAAAGTCAACGATCCTGTTCGTATGTACTTGAAAGAAATTGGAGTCGTTCCACTTTTGACAAACGAAGAAGAGCAAGAATTGGCAATCTTGGTAGAGCAGGGGGATACTGAGGCTAAGCAACGTTTGGCTGAAGCCAACCTTCGCTTGGTAGTTTCTATTGCAAAGCGTTATGTTGGACGTGGCATGCAGTTCCTTGACTTGATCCAAGAAGGAAATATGGGCTTGATGAAGGCTGTTGACAAGTTTGACTATACCAAAGGATTTAAGTTTTCAACATATGCAACTTGGTGGATCCGTCAGGCCATTACTCGTGCGATCGCTGACCAAGCTAGAACAATCCGAATTCCAGTTCACATGGTAGAAACGATTAACAAGCTAGTTCGTGAGCAACGTAATCTCTTGCAAGAATTAGGTCAAGATCCAACACCTGAGCAGATTGCTGAGCGTATGGATATGACACCAGATAAGGTTCGTGAGATTCTTAAGATTGCTCAGGAGCCAGTTTCGCTGGAAACACCTATCGGTGAGGAAGATGATAGCCATCTGGGTGACTTTATCGAAGACGAAGTAATTGAAAATCCAGTTGATTATACAACTCGTGTTGTTCTTCGTGAGCAGCTGGATGAAGTTTTAGACACCCTTACAGATCGTGAAGAAAATGTTCTTCGTCTGCGTTTTGGTTTGGATGATGGGAAAATGCGGACCTTGGAAGATGTTGGTAAAGTCTTCAATGTGACCCGTGAACGCATCCGCCAAATCGAAGCTAAAGCCCTACGTAAACTACGCCACCCAAGTCGTAGCAAGCCACTCCGTGATTTCATTGAAGATTAAAAAATGATGAAATGTTGATTCTACAGATATGAACTAAATAGGAGATGATAGGATGGCAGAGCAAAAATATACAGCAGAAGAAATTGATGACATTAAAAACCGCATTCTTGAAAGTTTGGAACAAGTAATCGACCCTGAGTTGGGGATTGATATTGTCAATTTGGGATTGATCTATGAAATTCGTTTCAACGAAGAAAATGGTGAGACAGAAATCGACATGACTCTAACAACTATGGGATGTCCTTTGGCTGATCTACTGACAGATCAAATCCACGATGCCCTTGAAGAAATTCCAGAAGTAACTAAGGTTGAAGTTAAACTAGTTTGGTATCCCGCTTGGACTGTTGAAAAAATGAGCCGTTACGCAAGAATTGCACTTGGAATCAAATAATAAATAATCTCGAATCTAACTGGGTTCGAGATTTTTTACTAAAGTAAATCATAAATATCTGATCTGAAAAATTGCAATTTTGCTGAAATATGATATAATAATTCTATTGTCTTGGGGTCGTTACGGATTCGACAGGCATTATGTGGCACATTTTGCGACTCATCTTGCGGATGTAAAACGCCAGTTAAATATAACTGCAAAAAATAATACTTCTTACGCTTTAGCTGCCTAAAAAACAGCGGGCGTGACCCGATTCGGATTGCTTGTGTCTGATGACAGGTCTTATTTTAGCAAGCTACGGTAGAATCTTGTCTAGGGATTTTACAAGAGATTGATAGACTCGCTTGATTTGGGCTTGAGTTATGTGTCAAAATCAAGTTAAAACAATACATAGCCTATGGTTGTAGACAAATGTGTTGGCAGATGTTTGGACGTGGGTTCGACTCCCACCGGCTCCATATTTAAAAATGGAAGATTACTCAAGAGGCTTAAGAGGCTGTGTTGGAAACGCAGTAGGCGTGTAAAAGCGTGCGTGGGTTCGAATCCCATGTCTTCCGTAATATTTATAAGGCGCCCATTGGCGTTTTTTTGTTGGCTTAAAAGGATTGGAATTTTTTGCTGATTTGGTGGCTAAATCTAAAATTGGACTCCTGTTTAGACTTTCTCATATGCATAAGAAAGATGGATTCGTTTCCATCTTTTTATTTTTGTAAAATATATTGAAATTTTTCTGAAAAGTAGTAGACTGTTACTTAGAAAAGTGAGGGGACTTCATGAAATTATACGTACAATTGATGATTATCTTTTCGATTTCGTTACTTGGAGAGGGGATTTCAACTATTTTTCACTTACCGATTCCAGGTAGCATCATCGGATTAATTTTGTTATTTTTAGCTTTAGAATTCAAATGGCTACGGCTACGTCATGTAAATATGGTTGGAAATTTTTTACTGGCGAATATGACTATTCTTTTTTTGCCGGCTGCAGTTGGTATTATGGATAAATTTCATATTATAGCACCTTATCTCTTGCCTATCATTTTGATTGTTGTTTTGGCAATTGTACTGAACGTTGTAGTCATCGCCTATACAGTGCAGTTTATTAAGAGACGTTATGAAGGTGATTATGAAGAAAGGGGAGCAAGACATGACTAGTGTAGTTACTAATCCTCTGTTTGGCTTGGCTTTGTCTATCTTAGCCTATCTTATTGGAATGTTGATTTTTAGACGTTTTCCACATCCTTTGACAACGCCTCTACTTTTGGCAACAATTTTAGTGATTCTCTTTTTATCTTGGACTGGGATTTCTTACAAGGATTATTATATCGGAGGATCATACTTGAATAATCTGATTGTACCTTCGACAGTTGCTTTAGGGATTCCGCTTTACAAGACTTTCCATTTAATGAAACACCACGCTAGAAGTATCTTATTAGGTATCTTTTTATCAGTTTTGGTAAATACAAGTTTTACAGCACTTGTAGCAAAATTTTTTGGAATGGACTTTTTCTTAGCTATTTCTTTGTTTCCAAAGTCAGTAACCACTGCAATGGCAGTTGGTATTGTGGATAAGATGCAGGGGATTACAACAATTACTTTGGTAGTTGTTGTAGCTACTGGGATTTTGACGAGTGTAATGGGTCCTAGTATTTTAAAACTTCTTAAAATTGAAGATCCGGTTGCTATTGGCTTAGCACTTGGGGGGACAGGGCATGCAGTAGGAACAGGAGCGGCCTTTAAATATGGCCAAGTTGAGGGAGCTATGGCTGGTTTGGCCATTGGAGTGACAGGTTTAATGTATGTTTTTGTCAGTCCTTTAATTGCTGGGCTTATTTTAGGAAAATAAGAGGGATAACCTCTTTTTTTTGATAAATTCTTATCTTGTTGAAATGTCGTTTTAAGTTGTTATAAAGTGAAATACTTTTAAGAAGTTGGATAGGAAGATGGAAGTCAGTTTTAGATATAAATAGAGAAGAATGGGAATGGTACTCAATATCTTTAGACTAGCCAAGTTATAAGCGAGAAAACTCTGATAAATCAAGCATTTTAATGGATGAATTAGTTCAAACAATGATGTTATGGATTGTAAAATGCTCTAGTATATCTTTTAAGTTAAAGTTGTTGATGTAGTAAAGTGAAACTGATATAATAAATTTACAACTGACACGTTAGACAAAAGTATTTTCAATAGTTTAGAACAATATTTTTTGAGCGTTTATAGACTGCAATCTCTTATATTTATTAAATATTTTGAGATGGATTATTATGAGGTGAGAAAATGTTAAAAGATAAATGGTGGTTGCCCTTTCTGACTGTAGGAGTCATTGTTGCGGCAGTTTTTGCTATGCTTTATTTTTCTGGAACTAAAAAGAACGATAAAGCTTCTACACAGACAAGTGGAAGTGCAGCTGTAGAACATGTATTGACAGGTCAGCAATTGCCAGAGTTTGAAATGGAAGATCAGCTAGGGGCTTTAAAGAAGAGTTCAGAGTTTTATGATAAGCCTATGCTGGTAGTAGAGTGGGCTAGCTGGTGTCCTTATTGTCAGCGACAGCTACCAGAAATTCAAAAAGTATACGAAAAGTATAAAAATAAAATAAATTTTGTCATGTTGGATATGCTTGATTTTCATAAGGAAACAAAGGAACAAGCGGATCAGTATGTCAGTGAGAAAGGCTATACCTTCCCGTATTACTATGATGCAGGTGAGAAAGCAGCGGATATCCTCCATGTTCAATCAATTCCTGGAATTTACCTAGTCGATAAGAATCAAAAAGTAAGAAAAGTGATATTAAACTTTCATGACGAAGCAGCGCTCGAAAAAGAGCTAGAAGAGATTTTAAAATAAAGAACTAAATGGAGAGCTTATAATAGACTCTCTAAGTAGCTTTCGATAAATAATAAAAGGTATGAATCTTTGTAGGACACAAGAATCATACCTTTTATTTTATTATAGATAGGTGTTGTTAAAATAGAGTTTAATGCCTATATAGAAATCTTATTTACCCAAGCAGAATTGGCTGAAGAGTTGGGTTATGAGTTCGTCTGGTGCGGCGTCACCAGTGATTTCACCGAGGATTTCCCAAGTACGGGTCATATCAACTTGGAGAAGGTCTACCGGCATACCCATTTCCAATCCTTGGTTGACGGCTTGAAGGCTTTCCAGAGCTTTTTCAATCAAGGAGATATGGCGTGCGTTAGACAGGTAGGTGGCGTCTTGTTCGACGATACCAGCATTTTCAAAGAAGAGTTGATTGATGCGTTCTTCAATTTTGTCGATATTTTGGTTGTGAAGGACAGAAATCTTGATAGCATCTGCTGGCAGCTGGTCCAGCTCAATCTTTTCTTCGAGGTCAGTCTTGTTAAGTAAGACGATACGATTGCTATCTTGGCTGATTTCAAGCAATTGTTTGTCCTGATCTGTCAAAGGCTCGCTGGCATTGAGAACTAAGAGGACCAAGTCGGCTTCCTGCAGAGCTTTTTTAGAGCGCTCAACTCCAATTTGTTCTACAAGGTCATCGGTTTCCCGAATTCCTGCTGTATCAATAAGCTTGAGCGGTACTCCCTTGATATTGACATACTCCTCAATCACATCCCGAGTCGTACCCTCGATATCAGTCACAATGGCCTTGTCCTCGCGCAGGAGATTGTTGAGCAGACTGGACTTGCCAACATTAGGTCTGCCGATGATAGCAGTGGAAATGCCTTCGCGTAAAATCTTACCTCGTCTTGCAGTATTGAGAAGATTGCTTAGCAGAGCCTCGAACTCAGCTGTTTTCTCTCGCATCAATTGGGTCGTCATCTCTTCCACATCGTCGTACTCCGGATAGTCAATGTTGACCTCGACCTGAGCCAAAGTGTTGAGAATTTCCTGACGAGTATTGTTGATAAGATTGGAGAGAGACCCATCCAGCTGCTTGACAGCATTGTTCATGGCTTTATCGGTCTTGGCGCGGATGATATCCATAACTGCCTCAGCCTGAGTCAGGTCCACTCGACCATTCAAAAAGGCCCGCTTGGTAAACTCACCAGGCTCTGCCATTCTAGCTCCTTCTCGGATAACTAGTTGCAGGATTTCATTAGTAACCGCAATTCCCCCGTGAGTGTTTATTTCAATGATGTCCTCGCGCGTGAATGTCTTGGGAGAGCGCATAGCACCAACCATGACCTCGTCCAAAATTTCCTGATTTTGAGGGTCGACGATATGACCGTAGTTGAGTGTGTGACTTTCCACTTTGCTTAGATCCTTGCCTTTGAAGATTTTTTGGGCAATAGCAAAGCTGTCAGTCCCGCTTAGTCTGACAATACCGATAGCCCCTTCGCCAAGAGGAGTAGAAATCGCAGCGATTGTATCAAATTCTCTGGTAATCATACAGTATTTTTCCTTGTGTTTTAAAATCAATTACCCTAATTGTAACGCAAAAACGAAAGGGGAGCAAGATTTTGATTTAACTATGGCAATTTTCAAAAAATTATTAGAAATTAGGAAAATGCTTTCATGTTCTATGAAATAGTGCTATACTATAAATAGATTGATTCTTTTGGCTAGGCAAAGAACCTTTTTTTTACGGTTTAAATGTCTGAAAAATACAAAGGAGGTCAAAATGGAGAATCTAAAGAAGATGGCAGGGATTAAGGCTGCTGAGTTCGTGACAGATGGTATGGTAGTTGGACTTGGAACGGGTTCGACCGCTTATTATTTTGTCGAAGAGATTGGCCGTCGGATCAAAGAAGAAGGACTGCAGATTATCGCAGTAACAACTTCAAGTGTAACCAGCCAGCAAGCAGAAGGTTTGGGAATTCCACTCAAATCCATTGATGAAGTCGATTTAGTTGATGTGACAGTTGATGGGGCAGATGAGGTTGATCCAAACTTTAATGGTATTAAAGGCGGTGGGGGCGCTCTCCTTATGGAGAAGGTCGTTGCAACACCGACAAAATGCTACATTTGGGTAGTTGATGAGAGTAAATTGGTTGAGAAGCTAGGAGCTTTTAAGCTTCCGGTCGAAGTTGTCCAGTATGGTGCAGAGCAAGTTTTCCGTCGCTTTGAACGTGCAGGTTACAAACCAGCTTTTCGTCAGAAAGATGGTCAACGCTTTGTTACAGATATGAAGAATTTTATCATTGACCTAGATTTGGGTGTGATTGAAAATCCTATTGAATTTGCCCGTGAATTAGACCACATTGTTGGTGTAGTTGAGCACGGTCTCTTTAACCAAATGGTAGATAAGGTTATTGTAGCAGGAAAAGCTGGTGTTCAAGTTTTAGAAGCCAATAAATAAAAGGAGGATCTTATGGCAAAATTTAATCGTATTCACTTAGTAGTTATGGACTCAGTTGGTATTGGTGCCGCACCCGATGCTAACAACTTTGTTAATGCTGGAGTGCCAGACGGTGCTTCAGATACTCTGGGACATATTTCCAAAACAGTTGGACTTACCGTCCCTAATATGGCTAAGATCGGTTTAGGAAATATCGAACGTCCTGTTCCTTTGAAGACAGTTCCTCAGGAAGCAAATCCAAGTGGCTATTATACTAAACTTGAGGAAGTATCACTCGGAAAAGACACGATGACTGGCCACTGGGAAATCATGGGACTAAATATTACTGAACCATTTGATACTTTCTGGAATGGTTTCCCAGAAGAAATCTTGACTCAGATTGAAGAATTTTCTGGTCGTAAAGTTATTCGTGAGGCTAATAAGCCTTATTCAGGAACAGCGGTTATTGATGATTTTGGTCCTCGTCAGATGGAAACAGGTGAGCTAATTATCTATACCTCTGCTGATCCAGTATTGCAGATTGCTGCTCATGAAGAAGTGATTCCATTGGAAGAACTCTATCGCATTTGTGAATATGCTCGTTCTATTACTTTAGATAGACCTGCTCTCTTGGGACGTATCATTGCCCGTCCATATGTGGGTGAACCAGGAAACTTCACTCGTACTGCTAACCGCCATGACTATGCGGTATCACCATTCGAGCCAACTGTACTTGATAAGCTTAACGAAGCGGGAATTGCTACTTACTCTGTTGGTAAGATCAACGACATCTTCAACGGAGCTGGAATCAACCATGATATGGGCCACAATCAATCTAATAATCATGGGGTAGATAATCTTGTTGAAGCATTGAAGGACGAAAACTTTAAAGAAGGTTTCTCATTTACTAACTTGGTAGACTTTGATGCTCTTTATGGTCACCGTCGTAATCCACATGGTTATCGCGACTGCTTGGAAGAGTTTGATGCTCGTATTCCTGAAATCATTGAAAATATGTGTGAAGATGACTTGCTCATGATTACTGCTGACCATGGTAATGATCCTACCTACGCTGGTACTGACCATACTCGTGAATATATCCCTCTCTTAATTTTTGGAAAATCTTTAAGCGGTCACGGTCATATTCCTGTCGGACACTTTGCGGATATCTCAGCTACTGTTGCTGAGAACTTTGGAGTGGACAAGGCAATGATTGGTGAAAGCTTCTTAGATAAATTGGTGTAAGAAGACAGGACTAAGCTAATCAAAATAGCATCATAATAATAGGCTAGTAGGCAATAGAAATACCTTTGAGAATTAGTTTATTGCTTTATAAAACAATAGATAGGTGAGGAATATTAATGTCATTATTAGAAAAAATCAATGAAACAGCTGCTTATTTGAAAGGCAAAGGAGTTGAAGCCCCTGAGTTCGGTTTGATCCTTGGATCAGGTCTTGGAGAATTAGCCGAAGAAATCGAAAACGCAGTAGTAGTAGACTACACTGAGATTCCAAACTGGGGCCGTTCAACAGTAGTTGGCCACGCTGGTAAATTAGTCTATGGAGACTTGGCGGGTCGCAAAGTGTTAGCTCTTCAAGGTCGTTTCCACTTCTATGAAGGAAATCCATTGGAAGTTGTGACTTTCCCAGTACGTGTGATGAAAGTTTTGGGATGTGAAGGGGTTCTTGTAACCAATGCAGCTGGAGGTATCGGATTCGGACCTGGTACATTGATGGCTATTACTGACCATATCAATATGACGGGTCAAAACCCATTGATGGGTGAAAACTTGGATGACTTTGGTCCACGTTTCCCAGATATGTCTAAGGCCTACACACCAGAATATCGTGCTATTGCCCATGAAGTGGCTAAAAAACTCGGTATCAAGCTTGATGAAGGTGTCTATATCGGTGTAACTGGTCCGACTTATGAAACACCAGCTGAAATCCGTGCTTACAAGACTTTGGGAGCAGATGCTGTTGGCATGTCTACTGTGCCAGAAGTAATTGTGGCAGCTCACTCAGGTTTGAAAGTTCTTGGAATTTCATGTATTACTAACTATGCTGCTGGTTTCCAAGAAGAACTTAACCACGAAGAAGTTGTAGAAGTCACTGAGCGCATCAAAGGCAACTTCAAAGAATTGCTTAAAGCTATTCTTGCTGAATTGTAATGCCATGAAAATGCGTCTCCAAATACTGCCACACGGATTGCGCCTGCTTCTAGTAACTGTCGGATTGGGAATAGGAACAGGTCTGGTTGGAATTGCCTGCCATTATCTATTAGAAGGCGTACAATGGGTAGCATTTGGAGAACATAGGTTGGACTTGCTACAACAATTTGAACAAGCTGGTGGGGTCCGTAGGTTCCTAGTTTTGTGTACGGCAGGGTGTTTGGCGGCATGTTTTTGGTATGTCCTACAGAGACGCTATAAAATTCTGTCAATTCGAAAGCAAATTGAGTTGGTTGGAGATGTGAGTCCATCGCCCTTAGTCCAGATTCTTCATGCAGTTATGCAGATAGCAATTGTAGGGGCAGGCGCTTCTGTCGGAAAAGAAGGAGCCCCACGTGAGTTTGGGGCTCTTCTTGGGAGTTGCTTGTCTAGGGAATGTTCCTTAACTCTTAAAGATCAGAAAGTATTGATCGCTTGTGGTGCAGGTGCTGGACTCGCAGCTGTTTATCAAGTTCCATTTGCTAGTAGTTTATTTATCTTTGAGACCTTAGGACTTGCCTATAGTTGGCAGAACTTTTTGCTGGTTTTGACTAGTACTTATCTGGCAACTTGGGTTGCTCGGCCCATTGTTGGTCATGATGCCATCTATCACTTGTCAACAGTCTCTTGGTCGGCCAGCAGTTTCTTGCAGGCTATCTTGATTGCTTTAATAGTAACTCCGTTGGCTCTGGTCTTTAGTTCTCTAGCTAAGTGGGCTAGTCGTAAACGACGGAAGGATGAGTCGATTCTTTGGGCTCTTCCTCTAGCCTTTCTAGTGCTGGGGGGCCTTGTATTCTTTTTCCCTATCTTTATGGGAAATGGTCAGGTACTAGCGCAAGCCTTGTTATCTCGCCAGCCGGTTCCCTATCTTCCACTGGCTCTTGCAATGAAGGGGCTTCTGGTTTATCTCCTCTTACGCAATGGTGCCTATGGGGGAACCTTGACACCATCATTTGCCTTGGGGATTGGATCTGGCTACTTAGTGACCTTGCTTTTGACAGTAGTTGGCATTCATCTGGATCCAGCTCTAGGAATGCTATTAGGAGCAACAGTCTTTTTAGGGACGACCTTACAAGCTCCTCTGACGGCTATTGCCCTAAGTCTTGGATTTACAGGCCAGGATTGGATTTTGACAATACCGCTTGTACTAGCGGCAGGAATGTCTTACGTGATTAGAAAGAGATGGGAGAAGGAACAATGAAGGTACATTTTGTACTGCATGAAACATTTGAAGTGCCAGGCGCTTATCTCAAATGGGCTCTGGAACGAGGTCATCATATTACAACAACAAAGGTTTACGAAAAAGAACCTCTTCCTGAAACAATTGACGGGATTGACTTTCTGATTGTCATGGGTGGTCCTCAATCTCCCGATGAGGATAGAGAAAACTTCCCATATTATGATCCAAAGGCTGAGCTTTCTTTTATGAAAGAAGCGATTGCTGCAGATATCTATATTGTTGGTGTTTGTCTTGGTGCGCAGCTTCTATCTGTTGCTTATGGTGCGAAGTATGAACATAGTCCTGAGCGTGAGATTGGAGTTTATCCTGTGACATTGACACCTGAAGGGCTTGTAGATCCTCATGTTAGTTTGTTTGGAGCAAGCTTTGATTCTGGCCACTGGCACGGTGATATGCCAGGGCTGACAGAGGATGCTGTTGTTCTTGCGACGAGTCAAGGTTGCCCACGTCAGATTATTCGCTTCAGTCCGAAACATTATGCCTTTCAGGCTCATTTGGAATTCAATCCAGAAGCTGTTGAACTATTAATTGCCGCAGATGGTGAAGAGGTCTTGGAAGACCAAAGTCAAAAATTGACCTTTGTCCAAAATCCTGAAGTCATTCGAGCTTACGATTATAAAGAAATGAATGCAAATCTCTATAAATTTTTAGATTCATTGGTAAACGAATAAATATAAAAAGGCAGAGCGTCTGAGTTTGTAATCTAGCTCGTGCTTGCCATTCTATGAAATCTTAAAAAAAGAAAGGTAGAGCAAAGTGTTCTAATTTGAACACGAGCGGAAAACTTTTCTAAAACATTGAAAGGTAGGGTAGTTTGGTTTTGAATTGAACCCGAGCTATTCTCCTATTTATCATCAAAATTAAGAAAGAAAGGAATTGAACCCACCCTAAAAGCAGTGGGAAAAAGATAGTTGGTCTAGCGAGCATCGCTCACTGCGCCCAACTCCTATTTTCCCTTCGCTTTTTGACGGGTTTGGTATCTTATATTATGTCTATCCATATTGCTGCTCAGCAGGGTGAAATTGCTGATAAAATTCTTCTTCCGGGGGATCCTCTTCGTGCCAAGTTTATTGCGGAGAACTTCCTTGAAGATGCTGTTTGTTTTAACGAAGTACGTAACATGTTTGGTTACACTGGTACTTATAAAGGTCACCGTGTTTCTGTCATGGGAACTGGGATGGGAATGCCTTCGATTTCTATCTATGCGCGTGAGTTGATTGTTGACTACGGAGTGAAGAAATTAATCCGTGTGGGAACTGCAGGTTCTTTGAATAAGGGTGTTCATGTCCGTGAATTGGTTTTGGCACAGGCAGCTGCAACTAACTCAAACATTATCCGTAATGACTGGCCACAGTATGATTTTCCGCAAATTGCTAGCTTTGATTTACTAGACAAGGCCTACCATATTGCCAAAGATCTCGGTATGACCACCCATGTTGGGAATGTTTTGTCTTCTGATGTCTTTTATTCAAACTACTTTGAAAAGAACATCGAGCTCGGTAAATGGGGTGTTAAGGCTGTGGAAATGGAAGCAGCAGCGCTTTACTATCTTGCTGCCCAACACCATGTTGATGCGCTAGCTATCATGACTATCTCTGATAGTTTGGTCAATCCAGATGAAGACACTACTGCAGAAGAACGTCAAACTACCTTCACCGATATGATGAAGGTTGGTTTGGAAACCTTGATTGCTGAAGCATGAAAGTAGATGCTAAAGAAGCTATTCTCTTTGCGATTTCCCGCTATGACTATGCTTATGCCCTTAAACTGGCTGAGCGAGCAGGAAAGTCTACCCAGTCTGACTTGGTTCGCCTTCTTGGGGCACTAGCGGAGCGAAGAGAGCTCAACATCCAATCTATCATGAATCTAAAGTTGGAAATCACTGGAATGAATCCAGCTGATTTTCAGCTTTTTTGCCATGAAAATGAAGCAGACGAGCAGCTGGCTAATTACCTTTATGACCTAGATGCAAAATTGAGAAATGAACAATTGATTGACTTTGTTCGAGCAGTTAGTCCGGCTATTTATAGGATTTTTATGCGGTTGATTCGCATGCAGTTGCCGGATATTGACAGCTATATTCATAATTCTAGAGAGGCCAGTTACGACCGTTGGAAGTTTGAGAAGATGAGGAGTTCTGATAATCCTGTTTTGCAAAATTTCCATACGGAAAGCACGGTCAACTCTTCTAGCTTGACAGAATTAATTTTACAGTTAGGTTTCCCTGAATCTGTCAAAGAGTCAGCAGGGCAACTAAGAGAGTTGGAAAGATCAGTCCGTAATCCGCTTGCCCACCTTATCAAGCCTTTTGATGAGGAAGAATTGCACAGGACGACAGGTTTTTCGTCTCAGCACTTTATGGAGCTTCTGGTTGCTTTGGCACAGGAGACAGGTATAGTTTATCAGAGGGAGCCTTTTTACTTCGACCGAGCAAATGCGATTGTAGAAAGTCTCTTATAAGGAGTAGTAGGATGGATAAAATTGCAAGGCTGCAAGAATTGATAGACCAAAGTCAAAATATAGTCTTTTTCGGTGGTGCGGGTGTTTCGACTGAATCCAATATTCCGGACTTCCGCAGCTCGGATGGAATATACAGTGTCAAGCTAGGACGGCATTTTACGGCAGAGCAGCTGGTTTCTCACACTATGTTTGAGCGCTATCCGCAGGAATTTTTTGACTTTTACAAGAAGTATCTGCTCTATCCGGATGCTATGCCCAATGCAGCTCATGTCTACTTGGCGGATTTGGAGAAGGAAGGCAAGCTCAAGGCTGTTGTGACTCAAAATATCGATAGCTTGCATGAAATGGCTGGTTCGAAAAAAGTTCTTAAACTTCATGGCAGTGCGGATAGAAATTACTGTCTGAATTGTCAACGATTCTATGATTTGGATGGTTTTCTGGCTCTGGACGATACAATTCCTCACTGTCTTGACTGTGGAGGCATTGTCAAACCAGATGTGACTCTTTATGAAGAACCTCTAGATATGGAGGTTTTTCAGCAGGCTGCTCAAGCTATCCATCAAGCGGACCTGCTGATAATTGGTGGCACTTCCTTAGTCGTCTATCCTGCAGCCAGCCTCATCCAGTACTTTTCAGGAAAGCATCTGGTCGTCATCAACAAGACCAGCATCCCTCAAGACAGTCAGGCGGACCTTGTTATTGAAGGAAAGATAGGAGAAGTGTTTTCTAAATTAAGACCTTAAAATAACACCTGAAAATAGCCATAAAAAGCTTTTTCGGGTGTTTTATATTATCTACTGTTGGGAAGTAACTATATAAACTCATGTGACTATGTTATAATAAAATATAGAACCTAGGAGGTCTAGATGAAAAAATTAAAGAGAAAGCACCAAGTAATCTTAATTGTAATATCTTTTTTGTTGGTTACATTTATTAGCTTGCGTTATTATCTTAAGCCAGAATGGTTTGATTGGGAAAATCAATATTATACAGTATACAACTACAAAGTAAGTGAGATCAAACCTAAGAAAAAAGTAGTTAAGGATTTGAACATTGAATTTGTACATCAAATGAATGAAAAAGTACCCCAAAATCAAGAGTTGACAGAGAAGATATTATCAAATTGGAATGAATATAATGAAAAACAAATTTTACATGTTACTTTTACCGATGGTAGTAAGTCAGAAATTCCCGTAGAAGAGACTTCTGAAATTGGTCCATCATTTAGTGCCAATTTGTTAAATGATTCTATTTATCAAAAGTTAAGTTTTCGTTTTCCGGACTTTAAGTTGCCCGATAACAAGAGAACTAGCAATCTTATAGACATATTATTATTTCTTTATGAGGGCGATACTCTTTATCAGGTTCCAGAAGTCAGCAGTGAGATTTCTTACCAATTAAAAAATCCTAAAACAGGAGAGAAGCAAACGTATTTTGAATATGGGAATAAACCTGATTTTAGTTTGACTCCTATTTTTTTTACTAGTTCGAAAAATAGTTTGGATGATAAATTAGATTTTTTTGAAGATTATCAAAAGCAGCATAAGGGTAACTACTGGGATAGAAAGTATGATTTTTATAACAATAGATTAACTCATACTTCAAATCACTCTTACCCCAGAATCTTCTATTCAGACGAATTTACTAACTTACCTCTAAGTGTTAGCACGACAGGGAGTCAGTTTAAAATGACCATTACGCATTCTTATATTGTAGAGCAAATTAATGATCATGACTATAAGATCAAGTCAAGCTCAAAAACCTATACAGATGAAAATAAATCTGAATACATTGCTGAAGTTTTAAATCAAAATAAAAAAGAATCCAGGTAGCTTAGAAAATATCTGGATTCTTTCATTTTAAGGATATAATTTCATGAGAGGCGATTTAAATTCACTTGAAATCGTTGAAATATTATTGTAACTGGTTCGACTATTAAGTGTTTCTATATCCTCTCTATTTATTGTAAAACTTATAGATTTTTCTTCTGGTTCTTTCTGCGGGGTCTTTTTAATCATAGTTGGTATCTCAGTAATAATCTTCTTGAAGAGTTTTTCATAATCACTACCTAGCTCTTTTTTTAATTGGTTTTCTCTCTCATCTATCCTTTTATTTAACTCTTCCATATCAGGCTCACCCCACCTATACCTAATAGTATATGAATATTTATCATCACTAGCCTCTGTCATTTCGATACTGTAGTTTTTCCAATTTTTTATAAATGCATCCCAATATGCTTGAACAATAGCTTTATTTTCCTTATCTGATGGAGTATAGTATGGTGAGATATTAGCATATATACTATCTGAATTATATTTAATAATATTTTCAGTTAATTCGTCTTTTATTCCATTTTCTAAATATTTTTTTACATAAGCTTTAACAATCTGATCATCTTTTTTTAGATATGATTTTTTTGAAGGGGTATCAAAATTGACGCTATAGTTAGTATTGTTATCATCATTATATACAAGTCTATATTTAGTATTTGCTTTTCCTTTGAACCAAATTTGAATATCATTACTTGAATATTCAGCAAAAGTAGAACTAAAGTCAATTATAGGGACTTGCTTTCCGTTATTATCATAAATATTAAAATCTGATTTAGAAACATAATCAACTTTTTTTATATTGAATTTTACATAAAAATTGTTTTCAGCGTCTTCTAGGTTTTTAACAGAATTCGTAGTGTTAAAAAAACCACCGTCACTATTTTTTATAGTGATGGTTAGCCCAGGTTTAATCAAAGTAGGGATAGGGTGTATATTGAAGTAAATGATTATTCCAAGAAAAAGGGTAATACAAATCCAAGATATTTTAAGTAGGCGTTTTGATTCCATTTAATCTCCTAATAGCGTTTATCTATTTATCAAACTTCACTTCCTCAATCAAATATTCTATAAAACGTTCACCCATCTTAGATAGGCTGGCTTTTTCATGTTTGATGTAGACTAGCTCAATAGGATCATCGATATCAAGTGGAATAGAGACAATGTTGTCACCATTGAGGTTGCTGTTTAGGATACCAGTAGCAATCGTGTATCCGTCCAAGCCAATTAAGAGATTAAAGAGGGTTGCTCGGTCACTGACGACGATAGACTTTTTATGGTGTTCTTGGGAGAGGATTTCCTCAGAAAAGTAGAAGGAATTATGGGTCCCTTGGTCGTAGCTGAGATAAGGGAAATTTTCTAAATCTGCCAGTTGTACCAATTTTTTCTTAGCCAGAGGGTTGGACTTGCTGACAAAGATATGGGGCTGGGCTGTGAAGAGATGAGTTGCAATCAGATGATTGTCGTCCAACATTTTAGATAAAACATCTCGGTTATAACCGTTTAAGAAAAGTACACCAATTTCGCTACGGAAGTTTTTGACGTCATCAATGATTTCCCAAGTCCGAGTTTCCCGAAGGAAAAGCTCATATTTTTCCATATCACTTTTCTTAAGGAGGGAGACAAATGCATTGACTACAAAAGCATAGTGTTGGGCAGATACGCTGAAGAGTTCGCGATGGGCGACAGGATTCTTGTACCGTTCCTCTAGAAGTTGTGTTTGCTCAACCACCTGACGAGCATAAGATAGAAACTCCATGCCATCTTTGGTTAATGTGATTCCCTTAGGATTTCGTATGAAAATATCAATCCCCATCTCGTTTTCAAGGTCTCGTACTGCATTAGAGAGACTAGGTTGGGTAATAAATAGTTGCTTGGCAGCTTCATTCATGCTGCCAGTTTCGACGATTTTGATAATATAGTGTAGTTGTTGAATTCTCATAGGTCTATTTTATCATAATAGGATTGACAAAACATCTATTTAGTTGTAGAATATGATAAATTTAAACCTTTAATCAAGTCCAGTGAGGCTGCAAGGTAGGAAAAACGATATAAGAGGCAATTGACTGCCTTGTTTTTTGCGAAACCTTGCTGTGGCGAGGTTTTTTCTTGTAGAAAGTGAGGTTGTCATGGTTAGTGACAGTTGCAAAAAGAGATTTGGCAAGATTATGCTGGAGCAGATGGAGCTGCTGGAGCAAGTAGAAATTGCACCTAATATTTTTTCCATGCTCCTAAAGGGCCAAATGGTCAACCAGATGCAGGCTGGGCAGTTTTTACATATTCGGGTACCAGATGACAGCAAGCTTTTGCGCCGGCCGATCTCAATTGCTGAGATTGACCGAGATAATCTGACTTGTCGTATCATTTATCGGATAGAAGGTGGCGGGACGGCTATTTTTTCTCATCTTCCAGTTGGCTCGTTTCTTGATGTTATGGGTCCTCAAGGCAATGGCTTTGATTTGAGTCCTGTAAGGGCAGGTGACCACGCTTTGATTATCGGTGGTGGGATTGGTGTCCCTCCCTTGCTTGAGGTTGCTAAAGAATTGCATGCAAAGGGTGCTCAAGTGACAGCTGTTCTGGGATTTTCTGATAAATCTGCTGTTATTTTGGAAGCGGAAATAAAAAAATACGCTGATGTCATTGTCACGACGGATAATGGTTCCTATGGTCGCAAGGGCTATGTATCAGCGGTGGTAGATGAGATGATCCAAGACTATGAGGCTGTCTATTCCTGTGGAGCGCCAGCTATGCTTCAGTACGTCGATCGTAAGTTTCAGGACCATCCGCATGCTTATCTCTCCATGGAATCACGTATGGCTTGTGGTATGGGCGCTTGCTATGCCTGCGTCGTTCATGTGGCAGGTCAGGACGAGTCAGTCAATAAGCGCGTTTGTGAAGACGGTCCGGTCTTTGAAACGGGCACGATTATTGTCTAGGAGGGAAAAAGAATGAGTGACCAACGTTTAAGGGTTTCCTTGCCAGGCTTAGACCTGAAAAATCCAATTATTCCAGCATCTGGCTGTTTTGGCTTCGGTCAAGAATATGCCAAGTACTATGACCTAGACTTGCTTGGCTCCATCATGATAAAGGCTACGACTTTGGATCCCCGCTTTGGTAATCCCACTCCGCGTGTGGCAGAAACGCCGGCTGGTATGCTCAATGCCATTGGCCTGCAAAATCCAGGTGTTGAGGCTGTTCTAGCTGAAAAACTGCCTTGGTTGGAAAAACATTATCCCGACCTTCCAATCATCGCTAATGTAGCGGGATTTTCCAATCAAGAGTATGCCGCAGTGGCTGGGAAAATATCTCAAGCCCCCAATGTCAAGGCTATTGAGCTCAATATCTCCTGTCCTAATGTTGACCATGGAAATGCTGGGCTTTTGATTGGTCAAGTTCCAGAGTTGGCTTACGAAGCAACCAAGGCAGCAGTAGATACTTCTGATGTACCAGTCTATGTCAAATTGACTCCGAGTGTGGCAGATATCACTCAGGTAGCCAAGGCCGTTGAAGATGCTGGAGCTGCTGGATTTACCATGATTAACACCTTGGTAGGTATGCGATTTGACTTGAAGTCACGCAAGCCTATTATCGCTAATGGCACAGGTGGTATGTCGGGTCCGGCTGTCTTTCCGGTAGCACTCAAGCTGATCCGTCAAGTGGCGCAGGCAAGCAAACTTCCTATCATTGGTATGGGGGGAGTTGATTCAGCGGATGCTGCTCTGGAAATGTTTATAGCGGGCGCCTCAGCCATTGGGGTGGGCACTGCCAATTTCACGGATCCATATGCCTGCCCAACCATCATTGAAGATCTGCCTAAGGCGATGGATAAATACGGCATCGAAAGTCTTGAAAGCTTACGAAAAGAAGTTCGAGAGAATTTGCTTTAAAGTTACATTTTTGCTTGACAATCTTGCTGTGAAATTATAGAATGAACTAAATATAACCTTTAAAGAAGTCCAGAGAGGCTACTAAGGATCATACGTTTGAATGGCAAATTCTGCCACATTTTCGTGTAACCTTGCTCTCAGGCAAGGTTTTTTCTATATTTTCGAGTCTAGTGTGAAGATATAGTTGACAACAGGAGTATCTAGCGGAGTTCTTTAAAGATAATAATCAAAAAAGGAGATTATCCCTACATGAGTGAAGAACGTCCTATTATCGCCCTCGACTTTCCATCTTTTGACGATGTCAAAGCTTTTCTGGAGCATTTTCCAGAAGATGAAAAACTTTTTGTAAAAATCGGTATGGAATTCTTCTATGCTATCGGTCCAGAAATCGTTCATTATTTGAAAGGTCTTGGGCACAGTATTTTCTTGGATTTGAAGCTACATGACATTCCCAATACGGTACGCTCAGCTATGTCTGTCTTAGGAACTTTTGGCATCGACATGGTGACGGTCCATGCGGCTGGTGGTGTAGAGATGATGAGCGAAGCCAAGAAGGTCTTAGGGGATAAGGCTAAGTTGGTTGCGGTGACTCAGCTGACTTCGACAAGTGAAGAAGATATGCGTGATTGCCAAAACATCCAAACTACGGTTCAGGAGTCTGTTGTAAATTATGCTCGGAAGGCTAAAGAGGCTGGTTTGGATGGCGTAGTTTGCTCAGCTCAAGAGGTTGAACTAATTAAGGCAGCAACTGCCGAAGACTTTCTCTGTGTGACGCCTGGTATTCGACCAGCAGGAGCAGAAATTGGTGACCAGAAACGGGTCATGACACCACAGGAAGCCCATCAAATCGGTAGTGATTATATTGTAGTCGGTCGTCCGATTATCCAAGCTGAAAATCCTTGGGATGCTTATCATGAAATCAAGAAGCAGTGGAATAGCTAAGCAAAACAAGTAATTCGAATTAAATCGTTATACAAAATTAACAGTATCATAAAATTTCAAATTTATAAGGAGCAAAAAATGACTTTAGCAAAAGAGATTGCGCGTGATTTATTGAAAATTAAGGCTGTGTATTTGAAGCCAGAAGAGCCTTTTACATGGGCATCAGGTATCAAGTCACCTATTTATACAGACAACCGTGTGACCTTGGCCTATCCAGAGACTCGGACCTTGATTGAGGATGGTTTTGTCGAAAAGATTCGGGCGGAATTTCCAGATGTAGAAGTCATTGCTGGAACTGCGACAGCGGGCATTCCTCACGGAGCCATTATCGCAGATAAGATGAACCTGCCATTTGCCTATATCCGCAGCAAACCAAAAGATCACGGAGCGGGCAATCAAATCGAAGGTCGCGTAGCGCCTGGGCAGAAGATGGTTGTCATTGAGGACTTAATCTCGACAGGCGGTTCTGTCTTGGATGCTATCGCTGCTGCTAAACGTGAAGGTGCGGACGTGATTGGCGCAGCGGCCATCTTTACCTATGAGCTGCCAAAAGCAGATAAAAACTTCAATGAAGCGGGTGTCAAATTGGTGACCCTTTCTAACTATACAGAGTTGATTCACTTAGCTGAGCAAGAAGGCTATATCAATGCTGAAGGATTAGCCTTATTGAAACGCTTTAAGGAAGACCAAGAAAATTGGCATCTGTAAGAGTTTGTTCTGCTTGAGTTTAAACGATATTTCATATCGAAACAGATACTTTATCTTTGCCAAAAGAAAAGCAGCAGTCTCTTGATTGCTGTATTTTCTTAGCTAAAAACCTTGATTTTTGCTATAATAAGCCTATGTCAAAGATTTATCGTCTATCGTTTTCCATTTTACAAAAAATCATGTTAGTCCTTGTAGTACATTGGTTTTTTGTTTCAATCTTTTATATCAGTGAGATGAGTTATTGGGCCTATCCAATTTTTGCTATCTTGCTGATTGGAGCTTATTATTATCGTAAAGAAGTTTTAAAAGTATACCGCTATTTGATGCGACATAAGATCGCGATTATGGTGGCTGTAGTAGTTTTTCAGCTTATTATGATTTGGGCAGCTGAATTACTTGTGCGTCGGGATGCAGCAGTTGTTCTGAACGGGGCATTTCGCTTACTTAAAGAAACATCGATTTCAAGCTATATCACACGTAACCCAAATAACTTACCTCTCTTTCTCTACGAACGCTTTTTCTACAAGCTGTTTGGGGAGTCGTCTGCACTTTGGATAATGCAGGGACTAAACATGGTGTATGCTAATCTAACAGCTTTGATTTTGTATAAGGGAAGTCAAAAATTCTTTAATCAAAAATCGGCTGATGTCGTTTTTAGTCTTTATGTGCTTTTGGCTGGATTTTCTCCTTATTTCTTCTCTATGTATACGGATATTCCGCCACTGCCCTTTATTTCTTTACAGATTTTCTTAATTTTTGGAATCTTTAAAGCTGACAGTATTAAGAAATTGACTGCCTTAAGTATATCATTGGGTTTGCTCACAGGCTTCTTGTATTTTGTTCGCCCGACAGTCATGATTCTCTTGATTGCCTTCTTCGTAACATTCTTTTTGCAGAAGCAGTGGAAAAATTTTCTTTTGGTTTTATCAATATTTGTCCTTGCTTTTGGGATAACCTATAGTGGACTTCATACGGCTATTAAGAACCAGAATGAAGTGACAATTATTCAAAAAGAAGGATTAGCTAAGGGACCGCTTCTCTTTATCAATTTGGGGCTTACATACATAGGTCATAATCAAGCAGATATGAAAGAAGGGTTGCTCCAATATATTGAACCCAACAAAAGAGATGACTATAATAATGGCATGTTTGCTAAGGAAAATGTCATTAAGGAAATTAAGCGTCGCTTGAAGGAATATACACCCGCGACATTTTGGGGGCACTTATATTACAAGCAATCTCTAACGGTGGCAGAAGGGACTCTGGGTTGGCTCTATCGGGATGTTGAAAATGAAAAGACACCATTTATTAATCCTTTATACGAAATGACCAAAAACAATCCACTTGCTCAGTTTGTTCGAACATTTTTTTTAAGCATTGATAAGAAGGAGTATGTCTATTACGCTCTTATAAAGCAGCTAGTTTGGATTGTTATGAGTCTAGGTCTCGTTATGACTTTGTGGAAGTACCGACCAGATGATCGCGTCAATTTTTTGAATCTTGCTGTTTTTGGAGGCTTACTCTTCCTACAGATTTTTGAAGGTGGGAAAACCCGTTACCTCATCCAATTTTTACCACAGATTTTACTGGTTTCTGCTCTTGGTTTAAGTCAGTATTCTCAAGATTTGAAGAAAGTCGTCTGCTACTTAAAAATTTCCCAACGAAAGTCTTTGAAAAGGAATGATTAAAGATGAAAAGACCTGTTCCTATCTATGAACCGCTTTATACCTTGAAGCCCATTGCTGAGAATATCTGGATTGTCGACGGTGATTTGATTGAGATGGATGCGGTGCTGACAAAGTTGCCTTTTTCTACCCGCATGACGGTCATCAAGTTAGCAAATGGCCAGCTCTGGTGCCATTCACCAATCCAACCAAATCAAGCCTTGTTTGACCAGTTGGACGCTTTGGGACCAGTTGCACACCTTGTTTCACCTAATAAGATTCACTATGCCTATATAGCTGACTGGAAGAAGCGTTATCCTAAGGCGATTACTTGGTCTAGCCCAGGAGTGGAAGAGAGAGCAGTCAAGCAGAAAATCCCGGTCTCTTTTGATGAAAAGCTGACAGATAAGGCTCCACAAGCTTGGGAAGACCAGATAAATCAGTTGGTTTTCAAGGGAAGTGCTTATATTGAGGAAGTTGTCTTTTTTCACAAGGACAGTCAAACCTTAATCTTGACAGATTTGATCGAGAATTTTGAAACAGAGCATTTTGCAAGTCCGCTTCGCAGCAAGGCTTATAAATTAGTGCGTGTTGCGGCTCCTGATGGGCAGACCCCTATTGACTATCGTATGACCTTTATCGGTCATCAAAAAGAAGCTAAGGAGTGCTTGGAGCAGATGTTGGCATGGCAACCAGAAAAAATTATACTAGCTCACGGTTCTTGTTTTCTGGAAAATGGAACAGCAAAACTCAGAAGAGCACTTAGGTGGATTCGATAAAATATCCAATCCTAGAAAATGAGAGGAGACATATATGCAACATTCAGCTTGGCACACTTTGATTAAGGAGCAGCTGCCGGAAGGTTATTTTGCAAAAATCAATCATTTTTTAGATGAAGTGTATGCTTCGGGAACCATTTACCCACCTAGGGAAAAGGTGTTTAATGCGATTCAGACGACAGATTTAGCGGATGTTAAAGTGGTTATTTTAGGGCAGGATCCTTACCACGGACCGAGACAGGCACAAGGCTTAAGTTTTTCGGTACCTGATGACATTCCAGCTCCGCCTTCTTTGCAGAATATTCTCAAAGAACTGGCTGATGATATTGGAGTGAAAGAGTCGCATGATTTGACTTCCTGGGCTCAGCAAGGTGTTCTCTTGCTCAATGCTGGTCTGACTGTGCCTGCTGGTCAGGCCAATGCGCATGCTGGCTTAATCTGGGAGCCTTTTACGGACGCTATTATCAAAGTAGTCAATGAAAAGTCTAATCCAGTTGTCTTTATCCTATGGGGGTCTTACGCTCGCAAGAAAAAAGCCTTGATAAGCAATCCTCAACATTTGATAATCGAGTCGGCTCACCCAAGTCCGCTGTCTGCGTATCGTGGTTTCTTTGGTAGCAAACCTTTTTCTCGTACCAATGATTTCTTAGTGGCTAAGGGCTTGGAACCTATCAATTGGTTAGCTTAGGAGGTAATATGGTTCAGTTAGCAACGATTTGTTATATTGATAATGGTCGGGAGTTTCTCATGCTTCACCGCAACAAAAAGCCCAACGACGTTCACGCTGGGAAATGGATCGGTGTCGGTGGCAAACTAGAGCGAGGAGAAACCCCACAGGAATGTGCTGCGCGCGAGATTCTAGAGGAAACAGGTCTAAAGGCAAAGCCCGTTCTTAAAGGCGTTATCACTTTTCCAGAATTTACTCCCGACTTAGACTGGTATACCTATGTTTTCAAGGTAACGGAGTTTGAGGGGGAACTGATTGACTGCAACGAAGGGACTCTGGAATGGGTGCCCTATGATCAGGTTTTGTCTAAACCAACCTGGGAAGGCGATCACACCTTTGTTGAGTGGCTTTTAGAAGACAAGCCTTTCTTTTCAGCAAAGTTTGTTTATGACGGGGATAAGCTGTTGGATACGCAGGTGGACTTTTACGAATAAGGAGATAAGACGATGCTATTAATCAAAAACGGACGAGTTATGGATCCTAAGACTGGTTTTAACCAAATTGCTGACCTCTTGGTTGAGGGGAAGAAAATTGTCAAAATCGGTCAAAATTTGCAGGCAGAAGGAGCAAAAGTTATTGATGCCAGTGGTTTGGTTGTGGCTCCTGGTTTGGTGGATATACATGTGCATTTCCGGGAGCCTGGCCAGACTCATAAGGAAGATATTCATACGGGGGCTTTGGCAGCAGCAGCAGGTGGCTTTACGACTGTTGTTATGATGGCCAATACCAATCCAACCATCTCTACAGTTGAAACCCTGAAAGAAGTTCTGGAGTCGGCTAGTCGTGAAAATATCCATATTAAGTCAGTCGCAACGATCACTGAGAATTTTGATGGTCAGCATTTGACAGATTTCCAAGGTCTCTTGGCAGCTGGTGCAGTAGGTTTTTCTGATGACGGTATTCCGCTGACCAATGCTGGCATTGTCCGCCAAGCCCTTGTAGAAGCGCGTAAAAATAACACCTTTATCAGCTTGCACGAGGAAGATCCCAATCTCAACGGCATACTTGGTTTCAATGAGCATATTGCCAAAGAGCATTTTCATATCTGCGGCGCGACAGGTGTGGCAGAATACAGCATGATTGCTCGCGATGTTATGATTGCTTATGATGCAAAGGCTCATGTGCATATTCAGCATTTGTCCAAGGCTGAGAGTGTAAAGGTTGTGGAATTCGCTCAGAAGCTAGGTGCTCAAGTCACTGCTGAAGCAGCACCTCAGCACTTTTCTAAGACAGAAGCTCTGCTATTGACCAAGGGCAGCAATGCTAAGATGAATCCGCCTTTACGCTTAGAATCGGACCGTCTGGCGGTTATCGAGGGGCTCAAGTCTGGTGTCATTTCTGTCATTGCGACGGACCATGCTCCCCATCATGCTGATGAGAAAAATGTAGCCGATATCACTAAGGCGCCTTCTGGCATGACTGGTCTTGAGACTTCGCTTTCTCTGGGACTGACCTACTTGGTTGAGGCTGGCCATCTGAGCTTGATGGAACTTTTGGAGAAAATGACAATCAATCCAGCACGTTTGTATGGTTTCGATGCTGGCTTCATCGCTCAGGATGGCCCTGCTGATTTGACAATATTTGACCCAGAAGCCGATAGACTTGTGACTAATCACTTCGCCTCCAAGGCTGCCAATTCGCCTTTCGTTGGTGAAAAGCTTAAAGGCCAAGTGAAGTTTACCATCTGTGATGGGGAAGTTGTCTTTGAAGGATAATCTATGGAAATCTGAGATAAATAAAATCTCAGATTTTTTGTCTAGATACGAACATAAATAGGTAAAACACAGAAAATAATTCACTTTTACTCCCTTTTTCGATATAATAAAACTAATAAAAAGAAAAAGAGGACGGTTTATGCAAAAGAAAAAAATTCTTTTACCGCTTTTATTACTTGCTCCAGCATTTCTAGCTCATCAAGTATACGCAGATGAACAAGTAGCTTCCGAACCTAGTCAAGAAGTTGCAGCAGCAGCTTCAGCTCAAGAGGGGAATGTCCCAGATGGAGCTATTGATACAAGTGCGCAGGGTGAAGAAAGCGCTTCTGGGCAACAAAGTGATTTGCCTGAAGCAAATATTATCCATACAAATGACGTTCACGGCCGTATTGTTGAAGAAAAAGGAGTTATTGGAGACGCTAAATTAGCAGCCGTTATTGAAGAGGAAAGGAAAAACAATCCTTCAACTCTAGTAGTTGATGCGGGAGATGCCTTCCAAGGTTTGCCAATTTCAAATAGTTCCAAAGGTGAAGAGCGTGCTAAACTACTTAATGAGATGGGCTACGATGCTATGGCCGTAGGGAACCACGAGTTTGACTTTGGCCTAGATGAAGCTAAGAAATATAAAGAAATTCTTAATTTTCCTCTTTTAAGCTCTAACACCTATGTAAATGGTGCTCGTTTGTTTGAAGCATCAACTATCGTAGATAAGGATAAGAATGTTGTAGGTGATGAGTTTGTAGTAATCGGTGTGACAACACCTGAAACTGCGACCAAAACTCATCCTAAGAATGTTCAAGGCGTAACATTTAAAGATCCAATCTCAGAAGTTAATTCAGTTATTGATGAAGTAGAAGCTCGCGCTGCGGCAGAGGGTAAATCATACAAGAACTATGTGGTTTTGGCTCACTTAGGTGTTGATACGACTACTCCAGTAGAGTGGCGTGGATCTACTTTAGCTGAAGCTCTTTCAAATAATCCAAAGCTCAAAGGCAAACGTGTAACGGTTATTGACGGTCACTCTCATACAGTTCAATCTACAACCTATGGAGACAATGTTACTTATAACCAAACGGGAAGTTATTTGAATAACATTGGTAAAATTACTTATAAGGCTAATCAATTATTGGGAAATCCACAACAAATCTCTGCAGCTTCTACTAAAGATGTGGTACCAAATGCTAAAATAGCAGCTATGGTCAAAGAAATTAAAGAAAGATATGATGCTGAAAATGCTAAAGTTGTTCGTGACAATAGCCCAGTTGAATTGAACGGTCAGCGCGAGAATGTGCGGGTTCGTGAGACAAACCTTGGTAATGTGGTAGCGGACGCCCTCTACGAATACGGGCAAACTGGATTCAGCCATAAAACAGATCTTGCTGTGACAAACGGTGGTGGTTTGCGTGAAACAATTGCCAAAGATAAGCCAATTACAAAAGGTGATGTGATCGCTGTCCTTCCTTTTGGAAACACTATTTCTCAAATCAAAGTAACGGGACAAAACATTGCTGATATGTTTGCTAAATCTCTTGGATCTATTTTACAAGAAAAAAATGGTCAGCCTGTTTTGGATGAAAATGGCCAACCCCTTCTTGAGCCAAGCGGAGGCTTCCTACAGGTTTCAGGTGCTAAGGTTTATTACGATACAACCTTGCCTGCTGAAAAACGTATTTTGCATATTGAAATTAAAAACCCAGAAACCGGTAAGTATGAAAACTTAGATCCTGCTAAAGAATACTATTTGACAACAAATGATTTCTTAGCAGCCGGTGGTGATGGCTACACCATGTTGGGTGGTGCGCGAGAAGAAGGCCCTTCTATGGACGTTGCTTTTGCCGATTATTTAGCTAAAGCAGATTTAAGTGCATATTCGGTTATAAATCCAAATTCCCGTACGATTTCTATTTCTTCTAAAAAAGATAGTGATGGAGATGGAGTTTCTGATATTGAAGAAATCAAAAATGGAACAGATCCATCTGATCCAAAATCTTATCCTGGCAGAACAGATGTTCCAAATGGACAGTCTAATCAGAATCCAAGTGGCCAAAACTATCAACCTCTTCCAAATTACTCTTCAAATGGCAATGTAGTTCAACCGTCTCCTAAACCAGCAGTCACAGTAGACCCTGCAAAAGAAGAGAAGAAGGGGGAAGTTGCTACAAACAGTAAGCCTTTGACAGTTAATGTTGCTAAAACATTTACATCATCTAAGGCTAGACTTCCTGAAACTGGAACAAAAGAGTCACCAGCTTTACTTATTGTATCCTTGTTTACTGCTTTCTTGGGAATCCTTGGTTTCAAGAAGAGTCAAGAAGACTAAAAAATAAGCCCTAGGGCTTATTTTTTTGGTACTTGTTTAGTGACATTGATTCCCCAGGGAATAAGATTCTCTGATTTATTTTTAATTCTTTCCATATTATCCCTATGTCGAATCAGAATAATAGATGCTAGAAGAATAATGATTAGAGTAAAAAGAAGATCGTAACTAGGAAGGATAATTCCTAATAAAGGAAATATAAGAACGGAAATAATCGCAAAGCCAGCTACAACAATGCTAGCCAAAGAAATCATACTTCCCAAGTAAAGCGTTACAATAAAAATAATAATCAGATAGGAAAAGAAGAGGGGAGAAAATCCAAGAACAACACCTGCACTTGTAGCAACGGCCTTGCCTCCCTTAAATTCAGCAAAAATAGGAAAGGTATGACCAAGGACAGCAAGCAATCCAAAGATCATTGGGGAAATACCGTTGATATGCAATAAAAGAGGAAGCAGGGTTGCAAGAGTTCCTTTTAGGAAGTCGAATACAAAAGTAACAGTTCCGGCTGTCTTTCCTAAAATACGGAAAGTGTTGGTTGTGCCGGTATTGCCACTACCGTATTCTCGTAAATTCTTTTTAAAGAAAATCTGTCCAATCCATAAACCAGTTGGAATTGAACCCAGTAAATATGCCAAAATTAGGCCCAAAATTGTATTTATCATAATTTTATTATATCACGAATTTTGCTTTGTATTTAGCAATCTAGTAAATTATTTGTCTAATCCGATAAAAATGTTTATTTCAAGGCTTTTGTGACAAAAACTTTTGCAAAATTTTATAAAAACTTGTAAGATAGTAAGGATGAATAATGCAGGAGGTTCCTTGTGGCAAAGAAGGAAATCAATATTAATAATTATAATGATGATGCCATTCAAGTATTAGAAGGGTTGGATGCGGTACGTAAACGTCCGGGTATGTATATCGGATCCACCGACGGGACAGGACTCCATCATTTAGTATGGGAAATCGTGGATAACGCGGTTGATGAGGCTCTATCAGGCTTTGGTGATCGGATTGATGTCACTATCAATAAAGATGGGAGCTTAACAGTATCTGACCATGGACGCGGGATGCCAGTTGGTATGCACGCTATGGGAATTCCTACTGTTGAGGTAATTTTTACAGTATTACATGCTGGTGGTAAGTTTGGTCAAGGTGGTTATAAAACTTCGGGAGGACTCCACGGGGTTGGTTCTTCGGTCGTTAATGCCCTATCTAGCTGGTTAGAAGTAGAAATTACTCGTGACGGTACAGTCTACAAGCAGCGCTTTGAAAATGGCGGAAAACCAGTTACCACACTCAAGAAAATCGGTACTGCACCTAAGTCCAAGTCTGGAACCAAAGTGACCTTTATGCCGAACGATACGATTTTTTCAACGACAGACTTCAAGTACAACACTATTGCCGAGCGGCTTAAGGAATCTGCTTTCCTTCTTAAGAATGTTCGCTTGTCTTTGACCGATGAGCGAACTGGCGAAAAAGTAGAGTTCCATTATGAGAATGGTGTTGAAGACTTTGTCAGCTACCTCAATGAAGATAAGGAAACATTGACTCCAGTTCTCTATTTTGAAGGAGAGGAAAGTGGTTTCCAAGTTCAAGTGGCTCTCCAGTATAATGACGGTTATTCAGATAATATCTTATCCTTTGTTAATAATGTCCGCACCAAGGACGGTGGTACTCATGAGACGGGGCTCAAGACCGCTATTACCAAGGCTATGAACGACTATGCCAGAAAGACGGGTCTGCTCAAGGAAAAGGATAAGAATCTGGAAGGTTCAGACTACCGCGAGGGTCTATCTGCCGTCTTATCAATCTTAGTTCCTGAGGAGCATTTACAGTTTGAAGGCCAGACCAAGGACAAGTTAGGTAGTCCCTTGGCTCGTCCTGCTGTGGACTCCATTGTCTCTGACAAGCTGACTTTCTTCCTCTTGGAAAACGGTGAGTTGGCATCAAACCTCATCCGCAAGGCTATCAAGGCTAGAGATGCGAGAGAAGCGGCCCGCAAGGCGCGTGACGAAAGCCGTAATGGCAAGAAAAATAAGAAAGACAAGGGCTTACTCTCTGGTAAGCTAACTCCGGCCCAATCTAAGAATCCAGCTAAGAACGAACTCTATCTGGTCGAGGGAGACTCTGCCGGTGGCTCTGCCAAACAAGGACGTGATCGTAAGTTCCAAGCCATCCTGCCCCTGCGAGGTAAGGTTATCAATACCGCCAAGGCAAAGATGGCCGACATTCTTAAGAACGAAGAAATCAATACCATGATCTACACAATCGGAGCTGGTGTTGGGTCAGACTTTACACTTGAAGATGCCAACTATGACAAGATCATTATCATGACCGATGCGGATACTGACGGTGCCCATATTCAAACCTTATTGCTAACCTTTTTCTACCGCTATATGCGTCCGCTGGTTGAAGCTGGTCGTGTCTATATCGCCCTTCCTCCTCTTTACAAAATGTCCAAGGGCAAAGGCAAGAACGAAGTTGTTGAGTATGCATGGACTGATGGTGAGCTGGAAGACCTGCGTCGCAAGTTTGGCAAAGGAGCTATGCTTCAACGCTACAAGGGGTTAGGTGAAATGAACGCCGATCAACTCTGGGAGACCACAATGAACCCTGAAACTCGCACTCTCATCCGTGTCACCATCGAAGACTTGGCTCGTGCAGAACGCCGTGTCAATGTCCTCATGGGAGACAAGGTCGAACCACGCCGTAAGTGGATTGAGGATAATGTTAAATTCACGCTTGAGGAAGCAACAGCTTTTTAAAATTTATTTAACGAATCATTATAAATAATTACAATATTTAGGAGTTTTATTATGAAAAAAATCTATACACTGGCATTGCTTGTATTTTCAGTATTTATCCTAACTGCTTGCTCTTCGCAGGAAGCTTGGCTAAACGGTACATGGAAGAGTGAAAAAACAAAAGGTACCTATGTTTTTGAAGAAAAGCAAGGTAAATGGAACATTTTAAACGGTAAGGAAAAAATTGCTGAAAAAGGGGAAGTAAAAGATAAAAAAGGGGATCAATTCACCATTGTTGATACTAATGGTAATCGTCATCAGATTAAAAAAGTTGATGAAAATACTATTGAATATCAACCTTTTACATCTGATGGCATTTCTGCAACTAATGGAGAAAGTTTTAAATTTAAAAAGGATAAGTAGAGTTATTTTTAGATTTAGGTGAGCAGAGGAGTGATTAGTTGACAATGCTTGAAACTGACCGTCTAATCTTGCGAGACTTGCAGGAATCAGATTTGCCAGCTTTGATTCTATATAAAGAAGTTCCACTGAAAAGATAGGTATTCCCATGAAAACTAAAACCGAGATGTTTGATGTGATTTTGCAAACTGCAAAAGTGCTACAAGTCAACGCTGTCGCCATGTCCGGCTCACGGACAAACCCAAATGCCCCCAAGGACGAGTTCCAAGACTATGATGTGGTCTACATTGTGGAGGATTTGGATGGTCTGGTAGCTGACCTTGCTTGGTTGGAAAGGTTTGGCAAGCGCATCATCGAGCAGCATAACCTACTTGACCATCGCCGCCTCTATCTCATGCTCTTTGAAGATGGCAATCGGATAGATTTGACCCTTTGCCCCAAGGAGCACATCAAAGAATGGGTGGATAGCGAAGCGGATTTCACGGTGCTGGATGACCCGCAGGGATTGTTTGCTCCTTATGCACCGACACCAAAGCGCTATTGGACGGCACCAGCCAGTGCGACTGACTTTGACAAATCCTGCAATGAATTCTGGTGGGTGTCAGCTTATGTAGTCAAGGGCATTCATCGAAACCACCTTGTCTATGCGACGGATCATCTGTATGGAATCTGCCAGCAAGAATTGCTCAGGCTTTTAGCTTGGCAAGTGGCAGCAGAAAAGGGGACGGTTGACGTTGGCAAGAACTACAAGTACCTCTTTCAGTATTTACCTGCTGAGAAAGAGAAAGAATTTACAGCCTTGCTTGACTTTTCTGACCAGAAAAACCTCACCAAGTCTCTCTTAGCTACCATGGACTTTTTCCACAAAGAAGCACAAGCTTTCTCTCGCAAAACTGGTTTCCCTTATGACAAAGCAACTGCAGAGAAGATGCTTGAGTATGCTGAGGCAAGACTTACCGATCACTGACTAAATGAAGAACGTAATTTAAAACATTAAACTACAGAAAGGATAGTTTGGTTACTTATAGTAACTGAACACTGGACTAATTTCCGTAATATATCCTTTATTTTATAAAAAACTACTCTACATTCTTTGAAAGGAGTTGAACACGCCCTAAATACTGTGCGAAAAAGATAAATTCTCTTGTGAGCATCGCTCACTGCAAGAATTTCTTATTTTCACTTTGTATTTTACGGGCTTAGTATCCTATGAGTAACATTCAAAACATGTCCCTTGAGGACATCATGGGAGAGCGCTTTGGTCGCTACTCCAAATACATCATTCAAGAGCGGGCCTTGCCGGACATTCGAGATGGCTTGAAGCCTGTGCAGCGCCGTATTCTTTATTCCATGAACAAGGACGGCAACACCTTTGACAAGGGCTACCGCAAGTCAGCCAAGTCAGTCGGGAACATCATGGGGAACTTCCACCCCCACGGTGACAGCTCCATCTACGATGCCATGGTTCGCATGTCTCAGGACTGGAAAAATCGTGAGATTCTCGTTGAGATGCACGGGAACAATGGTTCCATGGACGGTGATCCACCAGCGGCTATGCGTTATACTGAGGCACGCTTGTCTGAGATGGCTGGTTATCTTTTGCAGGATATCGAGAAAGATACCGTTCCTTTTGCTTGGAACTTTGACGATACCGAGAAGGAGCCGACTGTTCTGCCAGCAGCCTTTCCTAATCTTTTGGTCAATGGAGCAACTGGGATTTCTGCTGGTTATGCGACGGATATTCCACCTCATAATCTAGCTGAAGTCATTGACGCGGTCATCTATATGATTGACCATCCGTCTGCCAAGGTGGACAAACTCATGGAGTTTCTGCCTGGTCCAGACTTTCCGACAGGAGCTATTGTCCAAGGTCGTGATGAGATCAAGAAAGCCTACGAGACTGGGAAAGGTCGCGTCGTAGTGCGTTCCAGAACTGAGATTGAAAAGCTGAAGGGCGGTAAAGAGCAAATCGTCATTACTGAGATTCCTTACGAGATTAATAAGGCAGTCTTGGTCAAGAAGATTGACGATGTGCGGGTCAATAATAAGGTGGCTGGTATTGCGGAAGTGCGGGACGAATCCGACCGTAACGGTCTTCGCATTGCCATCGAGCTCAAGAAAGATGCCAATAGCGAGCTGATTCTCAACTATCTCTTTAAGTACACTGATTTGCAGGTCAATTATAACTTCAACATGGTTGCGATCGACAACTTTACGCCTCGTTTGGTGGGGATTGTGCCAATCTTGACCAGTTATATTGCCCACCGCAAGGAGATTATTCTGGCTCGCAGCCGCTTTGACAAGGCCAAGGCTGAGAAACGGCTCCATATCGTGGAAGGATTGATTCGGGTTATTTCCATCTTGGACGAGGTGATCGCCCTGATTCGTGCTTCCGAAAACAAAGCAGATGCCAAGGAAAATCTTAAGATCAGCTATGATTTCACCGAGGAGCAAGCTGAGGCTATCGTCACTCTCCAACTCTACCGTTTGACCAATACAGACGTAGTGGTTCTGGAAGAGGAAGAAGCAGAGCTGCGCGAGAAGATTGCCATGCTAGCTGCTATTATCGGCGATGAGCGCACCATGTATAATCTTATGAAGCGTGAGCTCCGCGATGTCAAGAAGAAGTTTGGCAATCCGCGTCTCAGTGAGCTGCAGGATACAGCAAACGCTATCGAGATTAATACAGCTAGTCTCATTGTTGAGGAAGAAACCTATGTCAGCGTGACACGTTCTGGTTATATCAAACGGACCAGTCCACGTTCCTTCTCAGCATCGACCTTAGAAGAAATAGGCAAACGTGATGATGACCGACTGATTTTCGTCAGCCCGGCCAAGACGACCCAGCATTTGCTAATTTTCACAAGTCTTGGAAATGTCATTTACCGGCCTGTTCATGAGCTGTCAGACATACGCTGGAAAGAAATAGGAGAACACCTCAGCCAGACCATCAGTAACTTTGATACCAAGGAAGAAGTTATCTATACAGAATTACTGGACAGCTTTGAGGAAGGCACTTACTTTGCAGCGACTAAGTTAGGTCAAATCAAGCGAGTGGAGCGTAAGGAGTTCAGTCCTTGGCGGACCTACAAGTCTAAGGCGCTCAAGTTTGCTAAGCTGAAAAATGAAGACGATCAGGTTATTGCTCTGGCGCCGATTAAGCTGGATGATGTTATGCTCGTGACCAAAAATGGCTATGCCCTTCGTTTCAATATTGAGGAAGTACCTGTTATTGGTGCTAAGGCAGCTGGGGTTAAAGCCATCAATCTTAAGAAGGACGATGTTCTAGCGGCAGCCTTTATCGCCAACACAGACTCGCTTTACATCCTGACTCAGCGCGGTTCGCTCAAGCGTATGGCAGTCGCAGATATTCCTGTTACCAGTCGGGCAAATCGTGGTCTCCAAGTTCTGAGAGAGCTTAAGACCAAGCCACATCGTGTCTTTGCAGCTGGACCAGTCTATGGCGAAGCAGTGGACTTTGACCTCTTCACAACAGAAGCAGAAGCCAGCGAGGAGCAGATTTTGCAGGTGCTTTCTAATAAAGGAACTGTCTATGATGTAAACCTAGCTGAGCTCGGCTTATCAGAGCGAACAAGTAACGGAAGCTTTATCTCTGATACCATTTCGGACGAAGAAGTCTTCTCAGCTTATATTAAGTAATTTTCAAACCAGTTCAAACGAGCTGGTTTTTTCAAACTATAATTTAATAACAAAATTTTCTGAAAATTGAAAATAATGCTTGAAAATTTCTTAAAAAGGTGTAAAATAAGGAGTATCTAAAAAATGAAGTTTGGAAGTAGAGGAGTAAGATTATGACTGTAAATCTCGACTGGGAAAATCTAGGATTCTCATATATGAAATTGCCTTATCGCTTTTTAGCTTATTACCGCAATGGTCAGTGGGAGGAAGGCAAGCTGACAGAAGATGCGACCCTGCATATTTCTGAGTCTTCACCAAGCCTTCACTATGGTCAGCAGGCTTTTGAAGGACTTAAGGCCTATCGAACCAAGGATGGCAGTGTCCAGCTTTTCCGCCCAGATGAAAATGCTAAGCGCCTACAACGAACTTGCGATCGCCTCTTGATGCCGCAAGTTTCAACAGAAATGTTTGTGGAAGCTTGTAAGGCTGTTGTCCGTGCAAATGAAGAATATGTACCTCCATATGGAACAGGAGGAACTCTCTACCTTCGTCCACTTTTGATTGGTATCGGAGATATCATCGGGGTAAAACCAGCAGATGAGTATATTTTTACGATCTTTGCTATGCCAGTTGGAAACTACTTCAAGGGTGGTTTGGTTCCAACCAACTTCTTGATCCAAGACGAATATGACCGAGCGGCTCCACATGGTACAGGTGCTGCTAAGGTAGGTGGTAACTATGCAGCCAGTCTCCTACCAGGTAAGATAGCTAAGTCTCGTAACTTTTCAGATGTCATCTACCTAGATCCATCAACTCATACTAAGATTGAAGAAGTCGGATCAGCTAACTTCTTTGGAATTACAGCAAATAATGAATTTGTAACACCGCTGAGTCCATCTATTCTACCGTCCATTACCAAATATTCCTTGCTTTACTTGGCAGAGCACCGCTTGGGCTTGACTCCGATTGAAGGCGATGTTCCGATTAATGATTTGGATCGCTTTGTTGAAGCCGGAGCTTGTGGTACAGCGGCAGTTATTTCGCCAATCGGAGGTATCCAGCATGGTGATGATTTCCATGTATTCTATAGCGAGACGGAAGTTGGTCCAGTCACCCGTAAGCTTTATGACGAATTAACAGGTATCCAATTTGGTGATGTTGAAGCGCCAGAAGGTTGGATCTACAAAGTTGATTGATAGGAAGAGCCTAAAAGGCTCTTTTCTTCTTATTTGCAGGAAATCACTTGCCAGGTTTTTGCTTTTTGTGTAAAATAGTATTTTGAAAGAGGTAAGAAATGAGTAAAAAAGATAAGAAGATTGAAATTCAAATTAATGATAGTAAGGTCAAAGTAGGAGCAGATTTATTTGATGGCTATTCACTCGTTATTGGTAAAAAAGTAATTGGCGAGATTGCAGAATTAGACGGCCAGTATGCTATAATTAAAAACGGCAATGCGGATGCTTTCTATAAAAAACTTGAAAAGGCTGTAGAAAATTTAATAGAAACCTATAATTTAGGCAAATAAGGTGTTGATTTTCCATTTTTTTCGTGTTATAATAGATGACGTTGATTGTATACGGAGAGATAGCGAAGAGGCTAAACGCGGCGGACTGTAAATCCGCTCCTTCGGGTTCGGGGGTTCGAATCCCTCTCTCTCCATTAGCGTTCATTTTGACGATGATAAAGTGACTATTGTCAGCGCTCTTTTTGGGGTATAGCCAAGCGGTAAGGCAAGGGACTTTGACTCCCTCATGCGTTGGTTCGAATCCAGCTACCCCAGTTCTTAGGTGATATATCAGATGAGGGGTTAAAATATCTTAGGGTATTTTATTTCTTTATAAAAGGTATAAAAACGGTAAAGATAAATTAACATGTCGTTGCGGGCGCTTAGGAAAATAAAATGGATGTCAAGTGAAAACTTGATTGTTGGAGGATTTTTTAGATGAATGAATTTGAAGATTTGCTAAACAGTGTTAGCCAAGTCGAGCCAGGTGATGTTGTTACTGCTGAAGTATTGACAGTTGATGCAAACCAAGCTAATGTTGCAATTTCTGGCACTGGTGTTGAAGGAGTGTTAACTCTTCGTGAGTTGACTAATGATCGTGATGCTGACATTAACGACCTTGTAAAAACAGGCGAAACACTTGAATTGCTCGTTCTTCGTCAAGTAGTGGGTAAAGATACAGATACAGTTACTTACCTAGTATCTAAAAAACGTTTAGAAGCTCGTAAAGCATGGGACAAATTAGTTGGTCGTGAAGAAGAAGTTGTTACTGTTAAAGGAACTCGTGCAGTTAAGGGTGGACTTTCTGTTGAGTTTGAAGGACTTCGTGGTTTTATTCCAGCTTCAATGCTTGACACTCGTTTTGTACGTAATACTGAACGCTTTGTAGGTCAAGAATTTGATGCTAAGATTAAAGAAGTTGATCCAAAAGAAAACCGCTTCATCCTTTCACGTCGTGAAGTTGTTGAAGCTGAAGCTGCTGCAGCTCGTGCCGAAGTATTTGGTAAATTAAATGTTGGTGATGTTGTAACTGGTAAAGTTGCTCGTATCACTAGCTTTGGTGCTTTCATTGATCTTGGTGGTGTTGATGGTTTGGTTCACTTAACTGAGTTATCACATGAGCGTAACGTATCACCTAAATCTGTTGTAACAGTTGGTGAAGAAATTGAAGTGAAAGTCCTTGACTTAAACGAAGAAGAAGGTCGTGTATCACTTTCACTTAAAGCTACAACACCTGGACCATGGGATGGTGTTGAACAAAAACTTGCTGCTGGTGATGTAATTGAAGGTACTGTTAAACGCTTGACAGACTTTGGTGCTTTTGTTGAAGTATTGCCAGGTATTGATGGTTTGGTTCACATCTCACAAATTTCTCACAAACGTGTTGAAAATCCAAAAGATGTCTTGTCAGTTGGCCAAGAAGTAACTGTTAAAGTTCTTGAAGTTAACCCAGCTAATGAGCGTGTATCACTTTCTATTAAAGCTCTTGAAGAACGCCCTGCGCAAGAAGAAGGACAAGAAAAAGAAGAAAAACGCCAATCACGTCCACGTCGTCCTAAACGTCAAGAAAAACGTGACTTTGAACTTCCAGAAACTCAAACTGGATTCTCAATGGCTGACTTGTTTGGTGATATCGAATTATAAGATAATTTAGAAGTTGAGTTTTCTCAACTTCTTTTTCTTTTTTGACTTGTATTTTTAGTGAAAATTAGTTATAATAAATGAGTTGCCACCCTTAGTGTAATGGATATCACGTAAGATTCCGGTTCTTGAGATGGGAGTTCGATTCTCTCAGGGTGGATGACTTAAAATTGGACTCTTCGGAGTCTTTTTTCTTTCTTGGAGGAACATGCAATGACAGTAAAATTAATTGCCCATAGCTTGATCGAGAAAGACGGGAAGTATTTGCTTATCAAACGCTCGAAAATAAAGCGAGGCCTCCCTAATGTCTATCCATCTTATTGGGATATTCCAGTCGGAAGTGTAGAAGAGAATGAACTGCCTAGAGAGGCCGCTCTACGTGAGACTATGGAGGAGGTTAATCAAAACCTTCGGATTGATAAGATTATCCATGAAGATAGTCAGTTTGATGCTAGCAAAGATACTGTTTTCACACGCTTAGTTTATGCGGGTAGAATTTTTGGAAGAGCGTGATATTATATTAGATCCAGAAGAGCACACAGACTTTGTCTGGATTTCTTCTTTGAAAGACCTAGAGAGCGAGCTCATCGTACCTTATTTGATAGATATTTTTGCTGACAAATCTGTATAAAGCAAAAAAAAAAACATCCCCTTTTAACAAGGAGATGTTTTTTTCTTAGTTTTTAGAAGCTGCTTGGAATTCTGGATTTTTCCATGCTTCATCAATGATTGCTTGTAACTCTTTAGCAGAAGCTTGCATTTTTTGAGTTTCAGCATCGTTCAATGGGATATTTACTGGACGTACGATACCGTGAGCACCAACGATTGCCGGTTGACCGATAAAGACGTTTTCAACTCCATATTGGCCTTCTTGGAAGACAGAAAGTGGTAGAACGGCATTTTCATCATCAAGGATAGCTTTAGTAATACGAGCAAGGGCAACTGCGATACCGTAGTATGTAGCACCTTTTTTATTGATGATTGAGTAAGCGGCGTCACGGACTGAAATGAAGAGGTCTACAAGATCCGCTTCGTTCAAGTCACGGTTAGCTTGTAACCATTGTTCTAGTTTTACACCAGCTACGTTAGCGTGTGACCAAACAGCGAACTCTGAGTCACCATGTTCACCCATGATGTAGGCATGGACTGAACGAGCATCAACACCGATTTTAGCTGCCAAAGCTTGACGGAAACGAGCTGAGTCAAGTGATGTACCAGAACCAATGACACGTTCTTTAGGGAAGCCAGAGAACTTCCAAGTAGAGTAAGTTAAGACATCAACTGGGTTAGCAGCTACGAGGAAGATACCATCGAAACCAGAAGCAACAACTTGCTCAACGATAGATTTGTTGATAGCAAGGTTTTTACCAACAAGATCAAGACGAGTTTCGCCAGGTTTTTGGGGAGCACCAGCTGTGATAACAACAAGGTCAGCATCCGCGCAGTCTTCGTATTTTGCTGCATAAATTTTCTTAGGTGAAGTAAATGCAAGCGCATGACTAAGGTCCTCTGCGTCACCAACTGCTTTTTCAAATAATTGTGGAATTTCAATAATACCGAGTTCTTGTGCAATTCCTTGGTTAACAAGAGCAAATGCGTATGAAGAACCTACGGCACCATCACCGATAAGGATTACTTTTTTATGTTGTTTTTCAAGAGTCATCTCTAAAATCTCCTTTTATTTTTTTACGGGTTTGTCCCAAACAAGTCTATTCTATCACTTTTAACATGCTTTGTCACGGCAGATGGTCATCTTTAAAAGATGTAAACGTTTTTAGGATCAAGGCTATTTACTGAAAAAATGTTTAAAATATGATATAATAGTACAGTTATATAAAGTGAAAAGAGGCATTTTTTTAATGCAAGATAAGAATTTAGTAAATGTCAATCTAACGAGTGAAATGAAGACAAGTTTCATTGACTATGCTATGAGTGTTATCGTTTCTCGTGCACTTCCAGATGTTCGTGATGGATTAAAACCGGTTCATCGTCGGATTCTTTATGGAATGAATGAGCTGGGAGTTACTCCTGATAAACCACATAAAAAATCAGCCCGTATTACAGGTGATGTTATGGGTAAATACCATCCGCATGGTGACTCATCGATTTATGAAGCTATGGTTCGGATGGCACAATGGTGGAGCTATCGCTACATGCTTGTTGATGGCCATGGAAATTTTGGTTCCATGGACGGAGATGGAGCTGCTGCTCAGCGTTATACAGAAGCACGTATGAGCAAAATTGCTCTTGAGATGCTTCGTGATATCAACAAGAATACTGTTGACTTTATCGATAACTATGATGCTAATGAGCGAGAACCAATAGTCCTTCCTGCCCGTTTTCCAAATCTTTTGGTTAATGGTGCAACTGGTATTGCTGTTGGTATGGCGACTAATATTCCGCCGCATAATTTAGCAGAGTCTATTGATGCGGTTAAGCTGGTCATGGATAATCCTGAAGCAACAACCCGTGATATTATGGAAGTTTTGCCTGGGCCTGATTTTCCAACAGGAGCCCTAGTTATGGGCAAATCAGGTATTCACCGTGCCTATGAAACGGGGAAAGGCTCGATTGTTTTACGTTCTCGTACTGAAATTGAAGAAATGAAAAATGGTCGCGAGCGGATTGTTGTAACCGAGTTTCCTTATATGGTTAATAAGACTAAGGTTCATGAGCACATTGTTCGCTTAGTACAAGAAAAACGTATTGATGGTATAACAGCTGTCCGTGACGAGTCTAATCGTGAGGGTGTCCGTTTTGTCATTGAGGTTCGTCGGGATGCGTCTGCTCATGTCATTCTAAATAATCTCTTTAAATTGACACAAATGCAGACCAATTTCAGCTTCAATATGTTAGCTATCCAAAATGGTGTTCCTAAAATACTCTCTCTTCGTGAGATTCTTTTAGCTTATATCGAGCACCAAAAAGAAGTTGTGACTCGTCGAACAGCCTTTGATAAAGATAAGGCCGAGGCTCGCGCTCATATTTTAGCAGGTTTGCTGATTGCTCTTGACCACATCGATGAAGTTATTCGCATTATTCGCAACAGCGAGACGGATGCTGAAGCACAGGCTGAATTAATGGCTAAGTTTGAATTGTCTGAACGTCAAAGTCAGGCTATTCTCGATATGCGCTTGCGTCGTTTGACTGGTTTGGAACGCGATAAAATTCAGTCAGAATATGATGAATTGATTGCTCTAATAGCTGATTTGGCAGATATCTTAGCTAAACCTGAAAGAGTTCTTACAATTATTAGAGAAGAATTGGATGAAGTGAAGCGGAAATTTGCTGATGAACGTCGAACAGAGCTTATGGTAGGAGAAGTTCTCTCTCTAGAAGATGAAGATCTGATTGAAGAAGCGGATGTTTTGATCACCTTGTCAAATAAAGGATATATCAAACGTTTAAACCAAGATGAGTTTACAGCTCAGAAACGTGGAGGTCGTGGTGTTCAAGGGACAGGCGTCAAGGATGATGATTTCGTCAAGGAACTTGTTTCGACTAGTACTCATGATCGTCTACTCTTCTTCACTAATAAGGGACGAGTTTATCGTCTGAAAGGATATGAGATACCTGAATATGGCCGGACTGCAAAAGGTTTACCAATTGTGAATCTCCTGAAATTGGATGAAGGAGAAACAATTCAAACTATTATCAATGTGGAACAGGATCATAGCCAAGACTCTTATCTCTTCTTTACGACTCGTCTAGGGGTAGTCAAGCGTACTAGCGTAGCTGATTTTGCTAATATTCGTCAGAATGGACTCAAGGCTTTGAATTTGAAGGATGAAGACGAGCTGATTAATGTTTTCCTAACTGATGGAGCTGCTGATGTTATTATCGGAACAAAATTTGGTTATTCTGTTCGCTTCAATGAGACAGCTGTTAGAAACATGAGCCGTATTGCAACTGGCGTACGTGGTGTTAACCTAAGAGACGGTGACCAGGTCGTTGGTGCAGGTGTTGTGTCTGACAATGATGAAGTTCTTGTTATTACTGAAAAAGGTTATGGTAAGCGAACTCTTGCTAGTGAATATCCGACAAAAGGCCGTGGTGGTAAAGGGATTAAAACAGCTAATATCACAGAAAAAAATGGTCCTTTAGCTGGTTTGATGACAGTCAATGGTCAAGAAGATCTGATGATCATAACTAATACTGGTGTAATCATACGGACCAGTGTTGCAAATATTTCACAAACTGGTCGCTCTACAATGGGTGTTAAGGTGATGCGTCTTGATCAGAATGCTCAGATTGTTACTTTTACAACTGTAGAAGCAGATGATAAAGAAGAGTTGCAAGACGAGAAGGAGTAAAATATGGCCAGAGGATCACGAAGAGCCAAGAAGAAACGCAGTAAACGTAATATTATATTAAATATTCTTTCAGTTATCTTACTGTTAGTTGCACTTGCCCTAATTTTTAATTCTTCAATTAGAAATATGATTATGGTTTGGCATACAAACAAGTACCAAGTTTCTAAAGTATCTAAGAAAGAAATTGAAAAGAATAAAGCAAGTAAAGGTAGTTTCAATTTTGAAAAGGTTGAGCCTTTATCGACTGAAGCTGTCTTAAATGCCCAATGGAAAGCACAACAACTTCCTGTTATCGGTGGGATTGCGATTCCTGAATTGTCCCTTAATTTACCAATTTTTAATGGACTGGAGAATGCAGGTCTTTATTATGGTGCTGGTACTATGAAAGAGACTCAGGAAATGGGAAAAGGTAACTATGCTTTAGCTAGTCACCATGTTTTCGGGATTACGGGAGCCAATGAAATGCTCTTTTCTCCTCTTGATCGAGCGAAAGCTGGTATGAAAATCTATTTAACTGATAAAGAAAAAGTTTATACATATTCAATTACTAGTGTTGAAAACGTGGAGCCTGAAAGGGTAGATGTTGTTGATGATGCCGCTGATGGTACAGCAGAGGTTACTTTGGTAACCTGTGAAGATGCTGCGGCAACTTCTCGTACAATTGTTAAGGGTGTTTTAGAAAGTGAAACTCCATACAAAGAAACACCGAAGAAGATTTTGAACTACTTCAATAAATCATACAATCAAATGCAACTATAAATCTTATAATAAAAAAGAAGGAAGCATAAGTTTAATGCTTTCCTTTTTTCTTTTGCGAATAAATAGATTGTAAGGAGGTTTTTATGTACAGTATATCATTTCAAGAGGAATCATTATTACCACGGGAACGATTAGTAAGACTAGGAGCAGAGCAGTTAAGCAATCAGGAATTGCTGTCTATTCTCATTCGTACAGGAAATAAAAAAGAGAATGTATTCCAAATAGCTAGTAGAATTTTAGCATCAGTATCAAGTCTGACTGAACTGCGTCACATGACTCTATCTGAACTACAGGGGATATCTGGTATAGGGCAAGTAAAGGCGATTGAGCTACAGGCCATGATTGAGTTGGGTAGTCGTATTTCAAAAGCGGAGAATTTTGAAGGAGAACGTATACTGAGTAGTCAAAAACTTGCTAAGAAAATGCAACAGGAATTAAGTCATAAAAAACAGGAGCATTTGGTTGCACTTTATTTGAACACACAAAATCAGATTATTCATCAACAAACTATTTTCATTGGAAGTCTGACTCGGAGTTTAGCAGAACCTAGGGAGATTCTTCATTATGCGATTAAGCATATGGCGACATCAATTATCTTGGTCCATAATCATCCTTCAGGCGCGACTAGGCCAAGTAGGGATGATGATCAGGTGACAGAGAAAATAAAAGAAGCCTGCGAAATGATGGGCTTCATTTTATTGGATCATTTAATTGTGGGAGGGGATAGCTATTATAGTTATCGAGAGGAAACAGACCTCATTTAAGGACGGTTAGCTATAGTGCTTAATCATGCTCTTTTTTCATAAAGTAGAGAAGAGTTTGTAGTTCGCTTGTCAAATCGACATACTGAACAACAATTTCTTTTGGTAGATGAAGATGCACAGGTGAAAAACTCATAATCCCTTTTATTCCAGCATCGACAAGAATATTGGCTACTTCCTGGGCTTTTACACTTGGAACAGTTAAAATTGCTGTCTTGATGTCTGCATCCTTGATTTTTTCTTTGATTTGAGAAATGCCATAAATTGGAATACCATCAGGGGTTTTTGTTCCAACTTCTTTGTGACTATCAACATCAAAAGCCATGACAATTTTCATCTTATTTCTTTCATGGAAGCGGTAGTGGAGAAGAGCGTGCCCCATATTACCAACTCCTACAAGCATGACATTGGTGATTGAGTTATCATTAAGCAAATCGGCAAAAAAATTCATTAATTTCTTAACATCGTAGCCAAAACCTCTGCGTCCAAGTTCACCAAAATAAGAAAAATCTCTTCGAACAGTAGCAGAGTCAATACCAATTGCTTCAGCAATTTGTTTGGAACTGGCTTTTTCTATTTTTTCTGCATTAAAGCGTTTAAAAATACGGTAGTAGAGGGATAAACGCTTGGCAGTTGCACGCGGAATAGTTGAATTTTTTTCGGTTTTCACAAAATCACGTCCTTTCATTTCTATTTTATAGAAAGTTTGTGAAAAAATCAACTATTTTAAAAGAATCTAAGGAACTAAAAATAAAAAAAGAAAACTAAAATCCTTAGTTTTCTTTTTTACTTTCGTAAGCCGATAAATCAAACTGTAACATGGTTCGATAAAGATTGCCTATTTTTCCTTCATAGGGAACTTCTATCCCCTTATATGTCAATGAGAGGACCGTTAAGTCATCTGGGATAGTGACACAGCCTGAAAAAGCTAACATGAATTCATCAAAATCAAGATAACGAACGATTCGTTCGACCTTATAAGAATCTAAGTATTTAAGTTCAATCATGGATATTCTCTGTAATTCTTGAATAAATGTTGGATTATTGTTCCGTCTTTGTAAAAATCTCTCTTTCAACTAAGCTATCCATCAAAAAGTAGAATTTCTGCTGGAGAATCTTTTGATCTTCTGATTTAAAAATATTAACTAGACGAAGACCTGATTTATCTGTGATATTAATTTTAAAACCAGACAAGTCTTTATTGAAAATAATTTTTAATAAAAATCCTTGACCACTATTTGGAATTTCCTCTAAAAGGCGAGTTAGCTCAAAGTTTCCTACTTTTGTTTCGGCAAAGGTATTATCTTTTAATGTAAATTTTTTAACATTTGGATTTATTTCATAACTGTATAAACAATCTTTTAATGCTACTGACTTTTCAAAGGCCATGTGTTTCTCCTAAAATTTCTTTTAATTTTTTTGTTAAAATTTGTACTTCTTGAACAGTATTTTGATCAGAAAAACTGATTCTGAAGGATTCTTTTAATCGGGGGGACGTCTCACCATAAAAAGCCGACAAAACGTGGCTTGGCTCAATCGCTCCAGCAGTACATGCTGATCCTGTGGAGACAGAAATTCCTGCCATATCTAACTTCATCAGCAGGATATCGTTTGCCTGGCCGGGAAATCCCATGTTAACCACATGAGGTAAATGAGGCTCCTGTTCATTTAGATAATAGTCGGTAGTACCAAGTCCTTGCAAAAGTTCATATCGAAGCTCTTGAATATGACTGAAGTTTTCGGCTATATGTTCAATGTTATTTTCCAGTGCTGTGGCCATTCCCGCAATGGAAATGATGTTTTCTGTACCAGCTCTTTTTTTATCTTCCTGGCTTCCACCGTGAAGTAGATTATCAAAGTGGAAATCTTTAGCATATAAGAAGCCAGTTCCCTTCGGCCCGTGAAATTTATGAGCTGAAGCACTTAAAAAATCAATTCCTAATTCTTCTGGATAGATAGGAATCTTCCCCATAGCTTGAACCGCATCTACATGAAATTTTGCTGGATGATCTTTTAAAACTTCTCCAATTTCCTTAATAGGTAGTAGATAACCGGTCTCATTATTAGCAAACATGGTAGAGACGAGAATGGTGTCAGGACGAAGTGCATCCTTTATATCTTTTACTCGTATCTTTCCGTCGACTGGTTGGATAAAAGAAATCTCAAATCCGTATTTCTTGGCTAAGTGGTGCAAGGGTTCTAAAACAGAATGATGCTCAATTGCTGTCGTAATAATGTGTTTTCCTAGATCTTGATGCTTGAGAGCATAGCCTTTTAGTAGGGTATTATTGCTTTCGGTAGCACCAGAAGTGAACAGAATATTTTTGGCATTAGTTCGCAATACCTGAGCAATAGTCTGCCTGGCCTGTCTAAGAATCTTGCTAGCCTCTCGTCCATGTTGATGGGTGCTAGATGGATTTCCATAGACCTGTCCCATTAAATCAGTCATCTTTTGGATAGTTATAGACGAAAGAGGGGTTGTGGCTGCATTGTCAAAATAAATCATTTTCAGTCCTTATTTTTTATTATATGCAAAGAGAGGACTGACAGGTTTTCTCTCTTGGATGCGGACAATAGCATCAGCAATCAACTCACTTGCTGTAATGTACTGGATGTTTTTTGGAGTTTTTTCTTTGGTGTCTACAGAATCGGTTACTAAAATTTCTTTGATCGGAACAGCATCTAATTTTTCAGCGGCACCATCAACGAAGAGACCGTGGCTTGAAACCGCATAGATTTCGGTTGCTCCTTCTCGATCGACAATTTTAGCAGCTTCAGTAAAGGTACGTCCAGTATTCAAGATGTCATCAATTAAGATCGCTTTCTTACCAGCTACCTCACCAATAATATACCCTTCATTGCGGTGAGCATCGTCTTGAGCATAGTCAATAATAGCGATAGGAGCATCTAGATGTTCTGCTAAACTGCGAGCTCTCTTAACACCTGAGTTCTTTGGACTTACAACGACAACATCATCACCTGTTAAGCCTTTATCGCAATAGTGTTTTGCAAAAAGAGGAACAGTGTAAAGATTGTCAACAGGAATGTCGAAGAATCCCTGCACTTGAACAGCGTGTAGATCAAGAGTCAGTACTCGATTCACACCTGCTTTTACTAACATATTTGCTACTAGTTTTGCTGTGATTGGTTCCCGTGGTGCTGCTGTACGGTCTTGACGAGCGTAACCAAAGTATGGAATTACAACGTTTACTGAGTTAGCACTGGCACGATTACAAGCATCTACCATGATGAGCAGTTCCATCAAATGGTTGTTTACCGGAAAACTTGTAGATTGAATGATGAAAACATCAAAGCCACGTACGCTTTCTTCGATGTTGACTTGGATTTCTCCATCAGAGAACTGACGTGATGAAAGTTTCCCAAGCGGTATTCCAGCAGCTTTTGCAATCTTCTCAGCGATAGCATGATTTGAGTTGAGCGAGAATAATTTCATGTTCTTTTTGTCATTGATTGAACCAAACATACCTAAAGATAACTCCTTTAATTTTCTGATTACTATTTTATCAAAAATATAAGAATTTTTCAGCTATTTGGCAAGTTTTTAGTAAATCTAGCGATCTTGCTTTTTAGGGGTGTGTACGAGAGATTGTTTTCTTGTAGAAAGTCAAAGAAATTAACTTTTCCATCTTCAGCATCTTGAACTTCAAGTTCGATTTCATAATCGTGAACATCAAAATAAAAATTTTCATCCAGAGCTAGAAGTCCAAACTCATGTTTCATTTCGCGACGAATGGTGGTTAAGTGGCCTAGGATGGTTAATTGATTTAGCTGAATCTTCGTTTTCTTCAAGTTTTCAAGAATCTCTCCCTCTGGTAGAGTCATACTCCCAATTATAGAATTAACTTCATCTGCTGATAAAGCTTGGTTGTATTCCATTGTTCCTACCTCTTGTGATACCTTCAAAGTCAGCTCAGCTGAATCATCAAAACGACGTATGCGGAAAGCCATTTTGTGGTCTCTGATAAAAAAATCAGGGGTATCTATATAATAATTTGTTTGTTTTACTGGAGTAATATCTTTAAAAAGTGGTAGTAGACTTTCAAACTGTTCCTTGTTTAATCCGGATTTGTATTCAATTTCTAAATGGTTCATTGTTGATCCTTTTCTTTCGCTTGAAAACGATTTATGTTATAATAATAGACGTATTTATTTTATATAAAAATAATAAAAATAACAAGGTGAGTGCATTTATGGAGTGGGAACAATTTTTAGACCCTTATGTCCAAGCTGTCGGTGAGTTAAAAGTCAAACTGCGAGGAATTCGAAAACAATACCGCAAGCAACAACGACACTCACCGATAGAATTTGTAACCGGTAGGGTCAAGTCTATTGAAAGCATCCAAGAAAAGATGGTTATGCATGGAATAAGTTTAGAAAACTTAGCCCGTGATATGAACGATATTGCTGGCCTTCGGATTATGGTTCAATTTGAGGATGATATCACTGAGGTTCTAAAAGTTTTGCATCAGCGAAAAGATATGAAGATTGTTCTAGAACGAGATTATATCACTTATAAAAAGCCAAGTGGCTACCGCAGTTATCATGTGATAGTTGAATATCCTGTTGATACAATTAACGGTAACAAGGTTGTCTTGGCTGAAATCCAAATTCGGACCTTAGCCATGAACTTTTGGGCAACAATTGAGCATTCTCTTAATTATAAATATAAGGGAGAATTTCCTCAAGAAATTAAGGAACGATTGGAAATAACAGCTCGAATTGCCTATGAATTGGATAAAACAATGGGTGAAATTCGCCACGATATTCAAGAGGCTCAGGTTCTGTTCGATCCACCTTATCGGATGTTAAATGATGGCGTAGGAAATAGTGACGATACAGATGAAGAATACAGATAAAAAAATTGCTGTTTTTAGCAATTATAAACCTCAAAGTAAAGAAGTCTGCCAATTGTTGATTAAGAAACTAAGGCAGAATCGTTTCATTTTAACTGATAAAAATCCTGATATAGTTATTTCTGTAGGCGGAGATGGTATGCTCCTGTCTGTTTTTCACAAGTATGAAAACCAATTAGATAAAGTTCGTTTTGTCGGTGTTCATACTGGACACTTAGGATTTTATACTGATTACCGAGATTTCGAAATCGACAAGTTAATAGAAAATCTAAAATTGGACACCGGAGCTCAGGTTTCCTATCCGATTTTAAATGTTAGAATTTTCCTAGAGGATGGTTCTGTAAAGAGTAAGCTAGCTTTGAATGAAGCTACGATAAAGCGATCAGATCGGACTATGGTTGCTGATATCATGATTAACCATGTGGCTTTTGAACGCTTCCGTGGAGATGGGATTTCGGTTTCTACTCCGACCGGCAGTACAGCTTACAATAAGTCCTTAGGTGGAGCAGTTCTTCATCCGACAATAGAAGCTTTGCAAATTGCTGAAGTGGCAAGCCTTAATAATCGTGTATATCGTACTTTAGGTTCGTCGATCATTGTTCCTAAAAAAGACAAGATCGAAATCTTTCCAACTCGAAATGATCAGCATACGATTTCGGTGGATAATAGAACTTATACTTTCAAGCATATTACCAAGGTTGAATTTCAAATAGATAATCATAAAATACAATTTGTTGCCAGTCCAAGCCATACGAGTTTTTGGAACCGAGTTAAGGATGCCTTTATTGGAGAAGTAGACGATGAGATTTGAGTTTATTGCAGATGAGCATGTCAAAGTCAAAACTTTTCTCAAAAAACATGATGTTTCAAAGGGGCTTCTTGCTAAAATTAAGTTTAGAGGCGGAAGTATTTTAGTAAATGACGAACCGCAAAATGCAATTTACTTGTTAGACATTGGTGATAAAGTTACGATCGATATTCCCAAGGAAGAAGGTTTTGAAAGTTTAGAAGCGATTTCGAAAAAACTAGAAGTGGTTTTTGAGGATGATCATTTTTTAATACTTGATAAACCAGCCGGCGTCGCAAGCATTCCTAGCGTGAACCATTCTAATACTATGGCTAATTATGTCAAAGCTTATTATATAGATTCTGGTTATGAGAATCATCAAGTCCATATTGTGACACGTTTGGACAAGGATACTAGTGGTCTTATGCTATTTGCCAAACACGGCTATGCCCATGCACGATTGGATAAACAATTACAAAAAAGAGCTATTGAGAAGCGTTATTTAGCCCTGGTTAAGGGAGATGGTCTTTTAGAAAAAGAAGGGGAAATTATTGCTCCGATTGCGCGTGATGAAGATAGTATTATTACACGAAGAGTTGCCAAAGGAGGTAAATATGCTCATACTAGTTACAAGGTGATTGAGCAATTTGGCAACATCTATCTAGTGGATATTCACCTTCATACAGGAAGGACGCATCAGATTCGAGTTCATTTTTCACATATCGGCTTTCCACTTTTGGGAGACGATTTATATGGTGGAAGCTTAACTGAAGGTATCAGTCGCCAAGCTCTTCACTGTCATACTTTGAAATTTTACAATCCATTCAGTGGAGAGGAAATTGGACGTGCCAGTCCTCTTCCAACAGATTTTGAACATGTAATTCAGACATTTAAAAATTAATTAAGAGGAGATTAACAAAATATGAAAATTTTTGATGATATTCGTGATGCCTTGCAGGATAAAGAAGTGAAAATTGTCTTGCCTGAAGGAGAAGAACCTCGTATTCTTCAAGCAACTAAGCGCCTTGTAAAAGAAACTAGTATTACTCCAGTTCTTTTGGGTAATCCTGAAAAAATTCGTATTTATTTAGAAATAGAAGGAATAACAGAAGGGTATCAGGTCATTGATCCTACAAACTGTTCTTGCTTTGAGGAAATGGTGGAAGCTTTTGTTGAGCGTCGTAAAGGAAAAATTACTGCAGACGAAGCGCGTCAATTGTTGAAGGAAGATGTCAATTATTTCGGTGTTATGCTAGTCTATCTTGGTAAGGTTCAAGGAATGGTTTCAGGCGCTATTCACTCTACAGCAGCGACTGTTAGACCTGCTCTTCAAATCATCAAGACTTTGCCATGGGTTTCGCGCACTTCTGGTGCCTTTCTAATGGTTCGTGATGATGAGCGCTACATTTTTAGTGACTGTGCCATCAATATTGATCCAGACGCCAATGTTTTAGCAGAGATTGCTATTAACTCAGCTTTGACAGCACAAATTTTTGATATTGATCCGAAAGTTGCCATGCTCAGCTATTCTACCAAAGGTTCTGGTTTTGGAGAAAAGGTTGATAAGGTCGTAGAGGCAACTAAGCTGGCTCAGGAAATGCGTCCAGATTTGGCTATCGATGGCGAATTGCAGTTTGATGCAGCTTTTGTGCCTGCAACTGCAGAGCTGAAAGCACCTGGTAGTCCTGTGGCTGGTCAAGCGACTGTCTTTGTCTTCCCTAGCATTGAAGCTGGTAATATCGGCTACAAGCTGGCAGAACGTTTAGGTGGCTTTTCTGCAGTAGGCCCTATCCTACAGGGGCTTAATCATCCAGTTAATGACCTTTCTCGTGGATGTAATGCGGATGATGTTTACAAGCTGACCTTGATTACAGCTAGTCAGGCAGTTGGTCATTATTAAACGATATGAGATAATTGGGGGGCGTAAGCTCTCCAATTTTTTTATCCTTATGCTATACTAGATTTATGTTAGATTTGAAAGAATACGGAATTGAGATGTGGGAGGCAGATAAAATTGCCTCTTTTCGCGAGAAATTATTGACTTGGTATGATGAAAACAAACGTGACCTGCCTTGGCGTAGGTCCAATAATCCTTATCATATCTGGGTTTCTGAGATTATGCTGCAACAGACTCGGGTGGATACGGTGATTCCTTACTATGAGCGTTTTCTTGACTGGTTCCCGACAGTAGCTGACTTAGCACAGGCACCAGAAGATAGACTGCTCAAGGCATGGGAAGGTTTGGGCTATTATTCGCGGGTGAGAAATATGCAAAAAGCAGCCCAGCAGATAATGATAGATTTCGCTGGAAAATTTCCTGATAGATATGAAGGAATTGCTAGTCTCAAAGGGATTGGTCCTTATACGGCTGGTGCTATTGCTAGTATTGCCTTTGGTCTAGCTGAGCCTGCAGTGGACGGCAATGTCATGCGGGTGCTGAGTCGATTGTTTGAAGTTGATTTAGATATTGGACAACCCAGCAATCGTAAGGTCTTTCAGGCTATGATGGAGATTCTTATTGATCCAGACAGACCCGGTGATTTCAATCAAGCACTGATGGATCTGGGGTCAGATATCGAAGCTCCTGTTAATCCTCATCCAGAAGACAGTCCTGTAAAAGAGTTCAGTGCAGCTTATTTGCACGGGACCATGGATAAATATCCAATCAAAGCACCTAAAAAGAAGCCAGTTCCGGTCTATCTTCAGGGCTTGATTATTGAAAACGAGCAGGGACAATTCTTACTTGAAAAGAATGAGACTGCTGGCTTGTTATCTGGTTTTTGGCATTTTCCCCTGATTGAAGTTGAGGAATTTCAAACTGAAAATCAGATGTCCCTCTTTGAGGTGGCAGAAAATCAGCTAAATCTGGATTTATCTCCTCAAGAAAGCTTTGAGCAGGATTATGATTTGATTGTCAATTGGCAGCAGGAGTCCTTTCCAAAGGTGCAACATGTCTTCAGCCATCGCAAGTGGCATATCCAGCTGGCTTATGGTCGAGTCAAAGATAGCCAGCACGTAGCTGATGGAGAGGTCTTGTGGCTTCATCCAGAAGACTTTGTCAATTACCCCTTTGCCAAGCCCCAGCAGAAGATGTGGGAAGCATTTAATAAATGAACGCTCATTTCAATTTAGAGCATAGTTTTATGAAGAAATAATAGGATTATGTAACTTATATGGATTATAGACCAGATTATTCAGATAAAAATTTTATAGGAGCTCGTAGTATATTTGCTAGTATTCTCTATTTTATATTAGCTTGTTTCAATTATTTTTTGGATCTTGCATATTTTGCTTTTATTCGTGAATTATATTCTAATCATGCAAAAATCAGTTCTATCTTAATTTGTTGTTTTATTTGTTACAATTTATTTTTCTTGATTCGTGAGTTAAATTTTAAAATCCTTCACTGGTGTGGCTATCATGCCTTACCAAAATATTATAGATTTGGCAGAGGGAGGTTTCCTTTATTCAATAAAATAACGAAAACATATAAAAGACATTACAGAAGAAGATCAAGGAAACACCAATTTCTGTTCCTACTCAGTTATTTGCTTTATTTAAATTTGGTGCCCATCTGTCTCTTTATATATTTTTATTTTATAATACATTTTAATAAAACAGACTTCAATAATGAAAATAAAATCTATTCTTGTATCATCTTCATCTTGTTATTTGTGCTAATCTATATATTAGAATTACTTTTTAAAAGATATAGAAAATGGTTTACAAAACACTTTAATCTTGATGATAGGCTAGAGGAGCATGAATTTCCAATATTTTTCTTAAAAGAAAAATGATCTACTAGAATAGTTTGTAAAAAAATAACAATAGAACTGAGCAACTTTTACGGAAAACGAAAAATAGCTAGAGAATAATCTCTAGCTATTATTTTTATAAATGAGCAAAAGCTTTAATATCATCTGCTGTCATAGAAGAATCGCAACGAACAGATACTTGGCCGTCTTGAACATGAACAAAACCAGGAACCGTCGGAATGCTATATTCAGAGCGGAAGGCTTGTAGTTTATCTAATTCGCTAGCTTCTTCACTGTTAATGAAGTAGATATGTGCTTTAGTTTCAGCCACAACACCAGCCAATGTTCCAGCAAACTTACGGCAGTAAGGGCAAGTTTTGCGACCAACGAAGAAAGTTGCAGTTTCTTTGTCAGCAATCGCTTGACGAGCGCGGTCAACAGTTGTGATTTCCAAGTCTTTAATATTTTGAGCAAATTGTTCCATAAATCATCCTCATTTCTTTTGATAGAACTAGTATGCCATAAAGTTTCTAAAATTGCTTAGATTTGATACGAAAAAAAGATGAGATTGGTTGGTCTCATCTTTTATAATTGCTTATTTTACAAAAGCATTGATTTCCGCTTCGATATTTGCAATCTTAGCTTGTGAATCTTCGTTGTTTTCACCCACAACGGCAATGTAGAACTTGATTTTTGGTTCAGTTCCAGAAGGGCGAACAGCAATCCATGAACCATCCGCAAGTGTGTATTTCAAAACATCACTTGGAGGTGTTGTCAAGGTTGTTACAGTGCCATCTGCAGCAGTAGAAGTTTGGGCTTTGAAGTCTTCTACAACAGTGATAGCTGTTGCATTCCATTCTTTTGGAGCATTGTTACGGAACTTAGCCATGATGGCTTTGATTTGTTCAGCACCGTCTACACCTGAAAGGGTAACAGAGATGGTCTTTTCAGCATAGTAGCCGTACTCTTTGTAGATTTCTTCGATACCGTCAGCAAGTGTCAAACCACGTGAGCGGTAGTAGGCAGCAAGTTCAGCAACGACTAGAACGGCTTGGATGGCGTCTTTATCACGTACAAATGGCTTAATCAAGTAACCGAAGCTTTCTTCAAATCCCATCATGTAAGTGTGATTGTGTTTTTCTTCGAATTCTTGGATTTTTTCAGCGATGAATTTGAAACCAGTCAAGACGTTGAACATAGTTGCGCCGTAGCTTTCAGCAATCTTTGTTACCAAGTCAGTTGATACGATCGATTTGCAGAGTGCTGCGTTTGCTGGCAGAGTTCCAGCGCTCTTATGAGCTTCCAAGATGTACTTAGCCATGATAGCACCGATTTGGTTACCTGAAAGGTTAAGATAGCTACCATCTTTTTGAAGCACTTCCACACCAACACGATCAGCGTCAGGGTCAGTTGCGACCAGAACATCTGCACCGACTTGACGACCAAGTTCTTCAGCAAGGGCAAAGGCTGCTTGGCTTTCAGGATTTGGAGATTTAACGGTAGAGAAGTCAGGGTCTGGAGTTGCCTGCGCTTCAACAACTTGAACAGAGTCAAATCCTGCTTGAGCAAGAGCACGACGAGCCAACATTTCACCCGTACCATGAAGTGGTGTGTAGACAATCTTCATGTCTTTACCAAATTCTTCGATCAAAGCTGGGTTGATATTGACATCTTTGACTTCTTTGAGGTATTCCACATCGACAGCTTCGCCAATGACTTCAATCAAGCCAGAAGCTTTTTCAGCTTCGACATCTGCAACTTCAACAGCAAATGGATTTTCGATAGCACGGATGTAAGTTGTCAAAGCATCCGCATCGTGTGGAGGCATTTGTCCACCGTCTTCGCCGTATACCTTGTAACCGTTAAATGGAGCAGGGTTGTGGCTGGCAGTAATCATGATACCTGCGAAACAGTTGAGGTGACGAACTGCAAATGACAGTTCTGGGGTTGGACGAAGGCTTTCAAATACATACGATTTGATACCATGTTTTGCAAGAACAGCAGCAGATTCAAAGGCAAATTCTGGAGAGAAGTGACGACTATCGTAGGCAATTGCCACACCACGTTCTTTTTCATTTCCACCTTTTGACTCAATCAAACGAGCCAAACCTTCAGTCGCTTGACGGACAACATAGATATTGATGCGGTTTGTACCAGCACCAATCAATCCACGCATACCAGCAGTACCAAATTCAAGATTGGTATAAAAGGCATCTTCCTTTGTTTTTTCATCCATATTTTCTAAATCTTGACGAAGGTAGTCTGGAAGATCAGCGAAATCGACCCATTTTTGATAATTTTCTTGGTAAGTCATAGAATGTCTCCTTTATTTAAAAAATGAAGAGAGGAAAATCATGATAAATCATCCCGCTCTTGAATATATCTAATCGCTTTCATTGTAGCATATTTTCACTTATTTTGAAAGGTCAGATATAGAAAATGATGAAATATTTTTGAAAAAATTTTTTAAAGAATTTCAAATAAATCATATAGAGGAATTCAAAAAAGGACAGATAGATAACTGCCCTTACAAGATTATTGATTAGAAGATTATTGCTTAGCTTTTTCAAGTGCAGGGACGATAGTTGTTGTCAAGACTACCGAAATAAGTAACTCTGCAATTGAATTTGCGGATAAAACAACAGCAAGCATAGCTTGGATACTTCCTTGATAGACATTTGAAAATAGAAAGAAGATTCCGCCCAAGACAAAGATGGTATTAGTAGCAGAACCAACTGCTCCAGCTATAGCTAAACCAAGTTTGTTATGTAGGACTTTGTAGACAAGATAAGGAGTGAGACCGATTAAAATGCGGGGCACCATAGCGATCATAAGCGAATGTAGATTTCCGTTTGGTACAAAAGGGCTAAAAAGATAGCTACTAGGAATAAGCACTATGGTGTTAGTAATCACACTAATACATCCCATAAGGAAACCTAAGACCATTCCAACCTGAGGACCGTAAAGGATACTAGCGATAATAATAGGTATATGAATAATCGTTGGTTTAATTGGTACTGGCAGAAGGTTGAAAATCACTGAGCTAAGCAGATGCAGTACCAACATAATGGCAAAGAAAATAGCAATTTGAGCAATCTTAGATTGTTTTTTCATAAATAAGTTCCTTTACTGTATCAATAATTGTGTCAATCTCAGCTAGAGCACCTGTCCCCTGATCACCACAGGCTAAAACAGCTTCGCGTGGTTGGATAATCTTCCATCCAAAACGTTGCAGACGCTCCAAATTGTGCTGAGTTAGCGGGTTTTCATACATCTTGGTGTTCATAGCTGGCGCCAAAACTTTCTTAGTATGAGTCGGTAAGGCCAGAGCAGTAGCTGTTACCATATTATCTGCTAGACCATTTGCTAATTTAGCAATCGTATTTGCCGTTGCAGGAGCTAGTAGAAAGAGGTCAGTCTCCTTGGCAATGGTAATGTGGTTGACCTTGCTAGGATCAGGCTCTTGCATGATATCTAGACCAACCAACCTTTGAGATAAAACTTGCAGAGTTAGAGGTGTGATAAATTCTGTCGCAGCCTCAGTCATGAGGACGGCTACTTCAAGGTTTTCTTTCTTTAAACGGCTAGTGATATCAGCTGCCTTGTAGGCCGATATGCTACCGCTAACTGCTAAGGTAATTTGAGTCATGTTTTTTCCTCCCTGTGGATATGTTGGTAGAGGAGTTGAGCAATCTCAACCTTGGAATGTGCTTTCGTCACCCTATCTTTTTCAACTAGATAAGCTTCATGCCCTTTCTCAGTAATCTTATTTAAATCATTGGCAACAATAATATCTGCTTTGTTTTTTTGGAGACTGGCTCGCGCAGTCTCAAGTAACTTTTCCTTAGAAACATCAACCAAGAGTTTGAATCCAATCAAGCGAATGTCGGGATTCCATTGTTTTACTAAGGAAATGATTTTTGGTGTTTTTTTAAGGAAAAGTACCTGGACATCATCCTGAGAAGAAATCTTGCTTTCTGAGTTAGTCTTATTCAGTAATTCTGTAAGGTCAGAGCTAGCTAAAACTTTATCAAAGCCTGTCATATAAACTGGAGTGTAGTCAGAAACTGCCATAGCATGAATTAGTACATCGTGCGTGTGTACAAGTTGCTCCAGCTTTTCATGAAGCTCTGCGACATTTTCAATTTCTACTGTAGTAAGATTGGGATGTAGTAGAGGACGGACAGCCTTGGAAGTCGTTACTAAAGTCACTCGGTCACCCTTATTTAGGAAAGTTTCAGCTATAATTTTTCCTAACTGTCCAGTTGAATGATTGGTAATAGAACGGACTCGATCGATTTTTTCACTTGTTCCACCTGAAGTAATCAATATATTCATAGCCTTATTTTACAAGAAAAAGTAAATTTAGTAAAATAATTATATTTACAGAAAGCTACTGAGAATTAAAATTTTGAAAACAGATTGAAGTTACTTGTTTCTTATCAATAATCTATAGGAATGATTGTAATTTTTTGAAAAAGGAGAGAGTATGGAGAAAGAGAAATATCAGTTTGAATATTACGCTGGTTCGAATTTTTATTTCACAAATTTGATGTTTATATTGGTCATGTTTGGATTTGGAATTGTTGCTTTTATAAGTATATATATGGATATTGATAAGGGCATAGAGCATGATTTGTCGCACTCTACCTTAATGATTATATTCCTAGCAGCGATCTTTGGTGGAATCATACTCTATCTGATAAAAAATATATTTAAAGAAAAAGAAAGCAAGGTACCAATTCTAGCTGGGACAAAAGATGAGTTCGTCTTTCGCATTGATGATGAACTAATTAGCATTCCATGGAAAGATATTCAAAGAATTTCTTATAAGAAACGTTCCGAATATAGTTCTGAAGGACATAGAAGTGTAAAGCATTATATTTGCCCCTATACCCAAGCTGGTCCTGATTACGAAATTTCAATTGATAAATTAGATGAAGATCAGTATGATATCTACGATGTTTTAAATAAATACCATCCTGAGATTCTTTTGAGCGGATTTTTTGATTAAAGCTATTACAACTTAATTTTTAGATTACTATAGAGATTCATGTGAATTTCATAATTTTATCTCATGAATTCTAATTTTCGTAAAACAAAACACGAACAATATTTTTTAAAAAGAGTTAAATTGTGTAGATTTTACTCTTTTTTTGTTATAATCTATATACTAAATGGATGAAGGAGAATTTGATGAAAACAGATATCGAAATTGCTCAAAGTATTGAATTACAGCCTATTGTGGATGTGGTGAAAAAAATTGGCATCGACTATGATGACTTGGAACTATTCGGTAAGTACAAGGCTAAGCTTAGCTTTGATAAGATTTCTGAGGTAAGAAAAAATCCAGTTGGTAAACTGATTTTAGTAACGGCTATTAATCCGACTCCAGCAGGTGAAGGGAAATCAACTATTACCATTGGTCTTGCGGATGCCTTGAACAAGATTGGCAAGAAAACTATGATTGCCATCCGCGAACCGTCTTTGGGTCCAGTAATGGGAATTAAAGGAGGAGCAGCTGGTGGTGGCTATGCGCAAGTCTTGCCTATGGAAGACATCAACCTCCACTTTACTGGGGATATGCATGCCATTACGACTGCCAACAATGCCCTGTCAGCCTTGATCGATAACCACTTGCACCAAGGGAATGAGTTGGGAATTGACCAACGTCGTATTATCTGGAAACGTGTTGTGGACCTGAATGACAGAGCTCTTCGTCATGTGACTGTTGGTCTAGGAAGTCCGGTGAATGGTATTCCACGCGAAGATGGTTTTGATATCACGGTTGCTTCTGAAATTATGGCGATTCTTTGCCTAGCTACGGATATTGAAGACTTGAAAAAGCGCTTGGCAAACATCGTTATTGGCTATCGCTATGACCGTACACCAGTCTATGTCCGTGATCTTGAAGTCGAAGGTGCCTTGGCTTTGGTCTTGAAAGATGCGATTAAGCCAAATCTGGTACAGACTATTTACGGAACACCAGCCTTTGTTCATGGTGGACCGTTTGCTAATATCGCCCACGGCTGTAACTCTGTTTTGGCGACTAGCACTGCGCTGTGCTTGGCCGATTATACGGTGACGGAGGCAGGATTTGGTGCGGACCTTGGTGCTGAGAAATTCTTGGATATTAAAACTCCGAACTTGCCAACCTCTCCTGATGCGGTCGTAATTGTTGCGACTTTACGCGCTCTCAAGATGAATGGTGGTGTGGCTAAAGAAGCACTGACAGAAGAAAACGTAGAAGCAGTTTGTGCAGGTTTTGCTAATCTCAAACGTCACGTTGAAAACATCCGCAAGTTCGGTATTCCAGCAGTTGTTGCAATTAACGAATTCGTTTCTGATACAGAAGCTGAAATTGCAGCCTTGAAGGAACTTTGTGCAGAAATCAAGGTACCAGTTGAGTTAGCTAGTGTCTGGGCTGATGGCGCCGAAGGTGGTGTTTCTCTAGCTGAGACTGTAGTCAAAACCATTGCTGAAGTGCCTGCTCATTACACTCGCCTCTATGACAATGATTTATCTATTGAAGAAAAAATCGAGAAAATTGTCAGAGAAATCTATCGTGGTTCAAAAGTAAACTTTGAGAAAAAAGCGCAAACTCAGATTCGCGAAATTGTCAAAAACGGCTGGGACAAGCTACCAATCTGTATGGCTAAAACGCAGTATAGCTTCTCTGACAATCCTGCTGCTCTTGGGGCGCCAGAAAACTTTGAAATTACCATTCGTGAGTTGGTACCAAAACTTGGAGCAGGCTTTATCGTGGCTTTGACAGGAGATGTCATGACCATGCCAGGATTGCCGAAACGCCCTGCAGCACTCAATATGGATGTGGCGGCAGACGGCACAGCGATTGGTCTATTTTGATCTTGGTTTAAAAGGCTCTTTACGAGTCTTTTTTTGGTATAATAATGAAAATACGGAGAACATGGAGTCATTATGGAGATTAGATTAGCTAAGCCATCAGACGCTGCAACCTTGCTAGCCATCTATGCGCCTTATGTAGAAAATACAGCTATCACTTTTGAATATGAAGTTCCGACCATTGAGGATTTTGCAACTAGGATTGAGAAAACATTGGAAAAATATCCCTATCTGGTAGCAGAAGAAGATGGTGTGGTCTTAGGTTATGCTTATGCTTCGACTTATTATGCGCGTGCCGCCTATGATTGGGCAGTGGAATTATCTGTATATATCAGTCTAGATTCTAGGGGACAGGGAGTTGGCACTAAGCTTTATGATGCGCTAGAATACCTGTTAGATCAGATGGGATATGTGCATTTTCTAGCCTGTATTTCTCAGCCAAACGAGGCTAGTCTAGCTTTGCACCGAAAAAGAGGCTACCAGCAAGTAGCGCATTTCCCTAAAATTGGCTATAAATTCAACCGTTGGCACGATATTGTTTGGCTACAAAAGTCTTTAGAAAAGGATGTTAGACCAATCAAGCTTTTAAAAGAAAGGGAGTCGGAAGTATGAAAAAGAAATATCTAATTATTTTGTTGTTATCCATTGGTTTAATTACCTTATCCGGTTGTCAGATGATTGAGAACTGGATTAAAAATGCCAAAGAGGAATGGATTGGTTTAGAGATGACAGTTCGCACTTATGATGAAAATTCTCAGCTTATTGACCAGATGTCAGGTAAGTCCCTATCCATCTCGCGTAACGAGGAGTTTGATTCAGTTGATGCGGAAGGAAATTCCAAGGAAGACTCTTCTGTGCTAAAAATAACTTTGGGTAAGTATGAGATTGACCATGTGGGTTCTTCCTTGATTGCAGAAGAAAAAGGCTTGAAAGATGTCTTTGCCCAATATCAAAAGACTGCAGATGTTGAGGAGAATAGTCATTCTGTCCCTGTTTTAAATCGTATGATTTCAGCCTTTAAAAACGACTTTACTGGAAAGAAAAAAGTCATTCTAATTCGCTCTCAAAACGGCACTCCGCTAGCTGCTTATGCTGGCGATCGTGTCTCTCTTGATAAATCTGATGCTCCTAAAACATCTGAGCTGCTGATTGACGGCAAACGTCTCGTGATATATCGCTGTGACTACACTATTTATGACCGTGAATTGTTGGAGTAAGCTATGGATGTAGAGGAATTGGTAAAAGAGTTAAAAGCTGTAGCTAACCCAGATGATGCGGTGGCTATGAAAGCCTATATGAAAAATAAATTTGAGTTTCTAGGAGTCAAGACTCCAGCCAGACGGAAGCTCGCAAAGGCTTTTTTCAAACAACAGACTGACTCCGTCATTGACTGGAATTTTATAAATGAAGCATGGAAAAATCCCTATCGAGAATTGCAGTACGCTGCACTAGACTATCTGGAAAGTCGCAAGAAATTATTGACACCATCTGACTTGCCAGATTTAAAAATACTTGCCCAAACAAAATCTTGGTGGGATACAGTTGACTTTCTAGACCGTTTGGTCGGATCCATTATTGCCCAATTTCCAGAAACCAAAGCTACTATTTTATCTTGGAGTTGTGATGAGGATATCTGGTTGCGTCGCTTGGCTATTGATCATCAGCTATTGCGAAAAGAAGAAACGGACACAGAGCTGTTGGAAAAGATTTTAATAAATAACCTTGGCCAAACAGAATTCTTTATTAACAAGGCTATCGGCTGGGCGCTGAGAGATTATTCCAAAACCAATCCAAACTGGGTCAGAGATTTTATCGAGCGGCATCAGGCAGAAATGGCTGCACTTAGTATTCGAGAGGGAAGTAAGTATTTATGAAACATGTTTATTTAAAATATCTGGAAGAGAAGGATTACTCGGTTTGGCTGGAAGGATTTTCCAATAGACTGCCTTCCCAATCGTCATTTGATGACGGGCTTTTAGATATGACAATTTGTACAGAAAGTTGGTTTGCGGATTTGGTGGCTAAGCATCGCGATTTTCGAGACAAAGACCAGCAGTATATTTGGGGAATTTATGACGCAAAAAGCGGAAAACATGTAGGAATGGTTAATTTATTTGTGCTAGCTAGAGACGATTTTCAATGGGCGGAAATAGGTTATACGATACATAATCAATTTTGGCGTCAGGGCTACGCCAGAGCAATGCTAGAAGAACTCAAGAAAGTCTGTCGTAAACTAGGTTTTCATCGTTTAGAAGCACATGTGGATCTCCAGAATATCCCTTCACAAAAATTGCTAGAGCAAGCTGATTTCTATCTTGAAGGAGTACGAAAAAAATTCCAAAAAGAAGGTCAAGAGTGGAAGGATAGACAAGTCTTTGTTTATATTTTAGATTAAATACCTTGACAAAGTGGTGAAAGATAGGGTAAACTAGACTTCATGCGATGAGTCGATTGGCTCTTAAGAGCCTTTTGCGCTGAGGAGGTCTACATTCAATTGTAACGCAGGAGCGAACCTTGAGCAGTTGTGTGAACCAGCTGTTCTCATCGAAAGATGCCTCGAATCCCCAGTCTACGGATTGGGGATTTTCTATTGCTCTTGACGAAATGTCTTCGAAGAAGGCAGTTGAGCCTTAGAGCAATGGATGCAGTTTGGTTCGTAAGAACAAAAGCTGTAAACTTTGATCCCTCTCTTAGAGAGGCAAGACGATTAGTCGAAGCCGAACTTAGAGAAATTGATGCTTATACGGTCGGCGTTGAGAGTGCTATTTCTCTTGATGAAATGACTTCGAAGAAGGCGGTTGAGTCGTAGAGCAATGGATGCAGTTTTGTTCGTGAGGGAAAAGCAGTAACCATATAAAGATTTATTTTTAAGGTAAGAGTTGTTGTGTATGTTGATGTAGATAAATCATTTTATGTAAAATATATAACATATTTAAGATCAAAAAAAATCAATTTTATCCCTTTATAGTCTCAGATTGGATTTACAATTTTTTTAAAAAATAGTATAATTATAGAATATACAAAATTTTTAGAAAATTCAGAGGTAGATTGTATGGGATATACAGTTGCTGTAGTGGGTGCTACTGGAGCCGTTGGAGCTCAGATGATTAAAATGTTGGAAGAATCAAGTCTTCCTATTGATAAAGTGCGCTTTTTAGCGTCTGCACGTTCAGCTGGAAAGATTTTGCAGTTTAAGGGGCAGGACATTGTAATTGAAGAAACTACTGAAACTGCTTTTGATGGCGTTGACATTGCTCTTTTTTCTGCTGGTGGCTCGACTTCAGCAAAGTATGCTCCTTATGCAGTTAAGTCTGGGGCAGTAGTTGTTGATAATACTTCTTACTTCCGCCAAGACAGCAAAACTCCATTAGTAGTACCAGAGGTTAATGCCCATGCATTGGACCATCACAACGGAATTATTTCTTGTCCAAACTGCTCTACGATTCAAATGATGCTTCCGTTGAAAGCAATCGCTGATAAATGGGGAATTGAGCGCGTGATTGTATCAACCTATCAGGCTGTATCTGGTGCTGGTATGGGTGCAATTTTGGAAACGCAGGATCAGTTGCGTCAGGTATTAAATGATGGTGTTGATCCAAAGGATTTGACTGCTAATATCTTGCCTTCTGGTGGGGACAAGAAGCATTATCCAATTGCGTTTAATGCATTGCCACAAATCGATGTTTTCACGGACAATGACTATACTTATGAAGAAATGAAAATGACCAAGGAGACTAAGAAAATCTTAGAAGATGAATCTGTTAAAGTTTCTGCAACTTGTGTCCGTATTCCTGTCTTATCAGCGCATTCTGAATCTGTCTATATTGAAACTAAAGAAACTGCCTCTATCGAAGAAATAAAGGCTGCCATTGCAGCCTTTCCGGGTACAGTCTTAGAAGATGATGTTGCTCATCAAATTTATCCGCAAGCTGTCAACGCAGTTGGTAGAAAAGAAACTTTTGTTGGTCGGATTCGAAAAGACCTTGATATTGAAAATGGCGTTCACATGTGGATTGTATCTGATAATCTTCTTAAAGGTGCTGCATGGAACTCAGTACAGATTGCTGAGACCTTGCATGAGCGTGGCTTAGTTCGTCCGACTGAAGAGCTTGTTTACGTGCTAAAATAAAAGGTTAATTAGAAGACTTAATAGTTTTCAAAATAGGATAAAGCTAGTTTGAATTTTAATGTTTCTGGTTTTTGTTCAGTTTTTAGATGAGTGAGCTGGTAAATAACTAGTATCATTAAGTCAATTAAACCTCAAACAAGTTTTGCTATAACAAAAAGAGGCTAAGAAGAAATTCTTTAGGCCTCCTTTCCTTATATAGAAAGGTTTTCATATGGCTTATAAAGATTTGCTTAATTGTAAAATAATTACTGCTTTCATTACACCCTTCCATGAAGATGGATCAATTAATTTTGATGCTATTCCTGACTTGATAGAGCATCTTTTGGCTCACCACACAGATGGGATTCTATTAGCAGGTACAACAGCAGAAAGTCCCACTCTGACTCACGATGAAGAGTTGGAATTATTTGCGGCAGTTCAAAAGGTTGTTAAAGGACGTGTCCCTTTGATAGCCGGTGTCGGTACCAATGAAACACGCGACTCTATCGAATTCGTCAAAGAAGTGGATGCCTTTGGTGGTTTTGCAGCCGGTTTAGCCATTGTTCCTTATTACAATAAACCTTCACAGGAGGGCATGTACCAGCACTTTAAAGCAATTGCAGATGCTTCAAACTTGCCTATCATTATTTACAATATACCTGGACGGGTAGTAGTTGAGATGACTCCCGAGACCATGTTGAGACTAGCAGAACATCCAAATATTATCGGTGTTAAAGAATGTACTAGTCTTGCTAATATGGCTTATTTAATTGAGCATCGTCCAGAGGAATTTCTGATTTATACCGGTGAGGACGGTGATGCCTTTCATGCTATGAATCTGGGGGCTGATGGAGTTATCTCTGTTGCTTCTCACACAAACGGTGATGAAATGTTTGAAATGCTGGACGCAATTGAGCACAATGACATCAAAAAAGCAGCAGCTATTCAACGGAAATTCATTCCCAAAGTCAATGCTCTTTTCTCTTACCCGAGCCCAGCTCCAGTCAAGGCTGTTCTTAATTACTTGGGCTTTGCGGCAGGCCCAACTCGCTTACCACTTGTGCCTGCACCTGAAGAAGATGCCAAACGAATTATTAAGGTCGTCGTTGATGGAGACTACCAAGCAACCAAAGAGACTGTTAAAGGTGTCCTGAGACCGGATTATTGATTGATGAAATTAAAACAAATTATTTCTAGAAAGGATTGCCAAGTGCTTTCCTTTCTTTTTCGCTTTTTAAAGTCTAAAAAAAGAAAGCTACCTTTGAAAAATATTGGAAAAAATTATATAATGTTAAGGTATGGTCTAGCTTTGAGTTTTCTTTTTGAGCAGGCTGTAAAGAACTAGATTGGCAGAAGTCATGTTAGTGACTTACATTATATTAGAAATAGATAAATAAAGGAGTTTATTATGCAAGTAATTAAGCGCAGTGGTGAAGTTGTAGATTTTGATCCGGATAAAATCTATCAAGCTGTCTTAAAGGCTGCTCAGACAGTCTATGTTTTGACTGATGATTTACGGCAAAATTTGGCACAAGTTACAAAAAAGGTTGTTCTTGATTTGCAAGAAGCAAAAGTAGAGAGAGCAACTATTAGTATGATTCAATCAATGGTTGAAAGCCGTCTCTTGGGAGCAGGCTACATTACTATTGCTGAACATTACATTTCTTATCGCTTGCAACGTGATCTAGAGCGCAGTGGCTATGGAGATCATATTGCAGTACACCTTCACTTTGAACAAGTTAGATAAATGCTAAAGCCCATAGAGGCTTTTTTCTTTGTTTTAGGAGATGTTGAGTTGTCCGTTTTGGATTCTCCCTCTTAAATTCTAGAAATATGTTAAAATAGTTAAAGATGAAAATATTCTGAAAGATATTCGCTGAAAGGAAAAAATATGGCAACGATTCAATGGTTTCCTGGGCATATGTCCAAAGCCCGGAGACAGGTTCAAGAAAGTATTAAGTTTGTTGATTTTGTGACTGTCTTGGTTGATGCCCGTCTCCCTTTATCTAGTCAAAATCCCATGCTAACTAAAATTGTAGGAGAAAAGCCCAAGCTTTTGATTTTAAATAAAGCGGATTTAGCTGATCCTGTCCGTCTCAAGGAGTGGCAGACTTATTTTGAAGGTCAAGGAATTCTTACTTTGGCTCTTAATTCTAAAGAACAGTCTGCGGTTAAAAAGGTGACAGACGTTGCTAAGAAACTGATGGCTGACAAATTAGCTCGTCAGAAGGAGAGAGGAATTCGAATCGAAACCCTGCGTACCATGATAATCGGTATCCCAAATGCAGGCAAATCAACCCTGATGAATCGCTTGGCAGGAAAGAAAATTGCTGTTGTAGGGAATACGCCCGGTGTAACAAAAGGTCAGCAATGGCTCAAGTCAAATAAAGATTTAGAAATCTTGGATACACCAGGTATCCTATGGCCTAAGTTTGAAGACGAGACGGTTGCTCTCAAGTTAGCTCTGACTGGTGCAATCAAGGATAATCTGTTACCTATGGATGAAGTGACGATTTTTGGACTTAATTATTTTAAGGAGCATTATCCTGAAGAGCTAGTAGGTCGCTATAAACAGTTAGATCTAAGTCAAGAAGCACCAGATATAATTATGGATATGACACAAAAACTTGGTTTCCGTGATGACTACGATCGTTTTTATAGCTTATTTGTCAAAGATGTTCGTGATGGTAAGCTGGGCCGTTACTGCCTGGATACAGTAGGAGAATTAGATGGCAACGATTAAGGAGATTCAGCAGCGCTTGGAGTTGGTGACTGAGTTGTCTGATTCTTTTTTAGAAGAGGTGGCGAAGGATCAGCGTAGTGGAGTTCAAAAGGCCGTTGAAAAGCGTAAAAAAGTTATTCAAGCAGAGTTAGATGAAGATTTGCGTTTGGATCAGATGCTACGGTATGAAAAAGAACTTTATCAAGCTGGTTACCAAGCTATTGCTGGAATTGATGAAGTTGGTCGCGGTCCTCTAGCTGGTCCAGTTGTCGCTGCAGCTGTCATCTTACCACCAGAATGTAAAATTAAGGGACTCAACGACAGTAAGAAGATTCCCAAGAAAAAGCATCAAGAAATCTATCAAGCAGTTATGGATAAGGCCTTGGCAGTAGGTGTTGGCCTGATTGACAATGATATTATTGACCAAGTCAATATCTATGAAGCGACCAAGCTTGCTATGAAAGAGGCTTTGTCAAAACTTCCTCTCAAGCCAGATTATTTGCTGATTGATGCAATGAGACTGGATGTCGAAATTCCACAAGAGTCTATTATTAAAGGAGATGCCAATTCTCTGTCTATTGCAGCGGCTAGCATTGTTGCTAAGGTTACTAGGGATAGACTGATGGCGGACTACGACAAAGAATTTCCTGGTTATGATTTTGCGCAAAATGCTGGCTATGGAACAAAGAGCCACTTGGATGGCTTGGAACGCTATGGAGTGAGTCCGATTCACCGAAAGACATTTGAACCAGTTAAGTCTATGCTTGACTAGTTACGAAGAGGTTGGAAATGCAGATTATTAAAATTTTAAACAATAATGTCGTTATTTCTGAAGAAAACCAAGAAGAAATTGTGCTCATGTGAAGAGGGCTGGCTTTTGGTAGAAAAGCAGGTCAGGAGATTCCACTTGATCTGATTGAAAAAAATTTTATTTTGTCAGCAGACAGGAAGCAACTGATTAACGAAATTGATCCTGAAATTATAGAAATAGCTGGCGAAGTTATTGCATTTGCCCATAAAAAGATTTCTAAGAAGTCAAATCATCATGCCTTTATAGCAATGGCTGACCACATGCATGGAGTCGCCTTGCGAGAGAAGGATGACATCTATTTGAAAAATTTTCTTATGTGGGATATCAAGCGATTCTTTCCGGAGGAATTTGAAGTTGGAAAATATGCAAATCAGCTTCTAAGTCAATATTTTGGTAAAGACTTACCAGATGATGAGGCTAGTTTTATGGCCTTAACAATTGTGAATGCGGAATTAGAGAACGGTGCAGCTGCAAGAGATTTGACCATGTTGATGGAAGAAATCATGACTATTGTCAAGTACAGTTTAGAAATTTCTCTAGATGAGGAAGATATATATGTACAACGCTTTGTGACTCATTTGAAATTTTTTTGCGAGCGGGTGTTGACAGGTTCTGGATATAGAGATTTAGAAGATAATGAGATGTTTATGATGATGAAGTCAAAATACCCTTATGCTTTTGAAACAACCCAAAAGATTGTTGGTCATCTTGAAAAAACTCGCAATTACATCACATCAGAAGATGAACAGCTCTATTTAATCATCCATTTATCTCGTATGAAAAGGAAGTTGCCATGAAAACAGAATACGAAAAAATGATTGCTGGTGAACCCTATCGCCCTCAAGATCAGGAATTAAGGCAATTAGCAGCTAAATCAAGGGAATATCAATATACTTTTAATCAAGAACAAGATGGTCATAAACGAAAAGCTATTGTCAAAGAATGGTTTGGTTCTACTGGTGAGAATCTCTCAATTCATCCAATTTTTGTTTGTGACTATGGTGTTAATATCCATATAGGAGAGAACTTTTACTCTAACTGGAATTTGACAATGTTAGATGTTTGTCCGATTAGGATTGGAGATAATGCCATGTTTGGTCCCAATTGTCAATTGCTAACGCCATTACACCCATTGGATCCTGTGGAAAGAAATTCTGGTATTGAGTATGGAGCTCCCATTACCATTGGTGATAATTTCTGGGCTGGAGGCGGTGTGACTATTCTGCCTGGTGTGACACTGGGAGATAATGTGGTAGTAGGAGCAGGATCAGTTGTGACCAAGTCTTTTGGAGACAATGTAGTTTTAGCTGGAAATCCTGCTCGGATTATCAAAGAAATTCCTAATGCTATGACAGATAAAGCCTTGGTATGATTAATATTCGACTATTTACTTTCAATGAGAAGAGATGCTTTTTTAAAGAAATTAGTCAGGATATAAAAAAAGACTGTTTTACAGTCTTTTTTTGTAGATTTTACGAATATAATAGTGAGGTGAAAAAATGAAAAACTATGATATTTATAAATTGAAACATGCTGGACTGACTAATGGACAAGTTCTTAATGTCTTGAGATATGCTGAAAACAAGGAAAAGGAGCTTTCTTTGCGTGATATTGCGGTGGTTTCAGAGTGCCGTAATCCCGCCCTGTTTATAGAACGCTATAAGCAAATTGACGACGATTTCTTAAAAAAATCCTTTGAGGAATTTCCCTCTTTTTCTATCTTGGATGATATTTATCCATGGGATTTGAGTGAGATATATAACCCACCTGCTCTTTTGTTTTATCAGGGAAATATTGATCTGCTTGAATTGCCAAAAGTAGCAGTAGTCGGAAGTCGTGATAGTAGTAAGCTTGGAAATCAGTCCGTTCAAAAAATTATTAAAGAACTGAATAATGAATTAATCATTGTGAGCGGGTTAGCGCGTGGGATTGATACGGCTGCTCATATGGCAGCTTTACAGAATGGCGGAAGGACTATAGCTGTTATTGGAACTGGATTAGATGTTTTTTATCCTAAAGCCAATAAAAAACTTCAGTCCTATATTGGCAAAAATCATCTGGTTTTATCAGAATACGGTCCCGGTGAACAGCCTTTGAAGTTTCATTTTCCTGAGCGAAATCGAATTATTGCAGGTTTGTGCAGGGGCGTCATTGTTGCTGAAGCTAAGATGAGATCTGGAAGCTTGATAACTTGTGAGCGAGCGATGGAAGAAGGAAGAGATGTATTTGCTATCCCTGGATCAATTCTAGATGGAAAATCTGATGGCTGCCATCATTTGATTCAAGAAGGCGCTAAGTGCATTATGTCAGGCTCTGATGTCCTGTCTGAGTTTGATTTTTAAAACAAGTTTTCCTATAGGAGAATTTAACAGTTGACAAGCCTAGAAAAATAGTTTACACTCTATGAGATTTATTCTGATAGAAGGTGTATAAATTGGTAACAAAAACAAGTAAAAAGTCCACAACCAAGAAAAATCTGGTTATCGTGGAGTCGCCTGCCAAGGCAAAAACAATAGAAAAATACCTGGGAAGGAACTATAAAGTTTTAGCCAGTGTTGGGCATATTCGTGATTTGAAAAAGTCAACAATGTCCATTGATTTTGAAAATAATTATGAACCACAATATATCAATATCCGAGGCAAGGGACCGCTCATCAATGATTTAAGGAAAGAAGCAAAAAAAGCTAAACAAGTCTTTCTGGCAAGTGACCCGGACCGAGAAGGAGAGGCTATTTCATGGCATTTGGCACACATTCTTAACTTGGATGAAAAAGAAAAGAATCGTGTAGTTTTTAACGAAATTACTAAAGACGCAGTCAAGAATGCTTTCAAAGAGCCTCGTCAGATTAATATGGATTTGGTCGATGCCCAACAAGCTCGTCGTGTTTTAGACCGTTTAGTTGGTTATTCTATTTCTCCTATTCTATGGAAAAAAGTCAAGAAAGGTCTGTCAGCTGGTCGGGTTCAGTCTGTTGCTCTCAAGTTAATTATTGATCGGGAAAATGAAATCAATGCTTTCAAGCCTGAAGAGTATTGGACTATTGACTCTACCTTTAAAAAGGGCAGTCGACAATTTCAAGCTAGTTTTTATGGCTTAAATGGCAAAAAAATGAAACTGACCAATAACGATGAAGTGAAAGAAGTTCTTTCACATCTTAAGGGAGATGACTTTAAGGTTGAAAGTGTCGAAAGAAAAGAACGTCGGCGTAATGCTCCCTTGCCGTATACGACTTCTTCTATGCAACAGGATGCTGCTAATAAGATCAATTTCCGGACTCGTAAGACTATGATGGTGGCTCAGCAACTATATGAAGGTATCAATATCGGTTCTGGAGTTCAAGGTCTTATTACTTATATGCGTACGGATTCAACTCGTATTAGTCCAGTTGCGCAAAATGAAGCTGCTAATTACATTACTGATCGTTTTGGAGCTAAGTATTCAAAACACGGTAGCAAGATTAAAAACGCCTCTGGAGCTCAAGATGCCCACGAAGCTATCCGACCTTCTAGTGTCTTTAATACACCAGAAAGCATTGCGAAATACTTGGATAAAGATCAGCTTAAGCTCTATACACTGATCTGGAACCGCTTTGTTGCCAGCCAAATGACAGCTGCAGTCTTTGATACTATGAATGTTAAAATTGAGCAAAATGGTGTTCAATTTACGGCCAATGGAAGTCAGGTCAAGTTTGATGGTTATCTAGCTATTTATAATGACTCTGATAAAAATAAAATGCTTCCAGATATGGAAAAGGGTGATACTGTCAAACGTGTCAATACCAATCCAGAGCAGCACTTCACTCAGCCGCCTGCTCGCTATTCTGAAGCCACTCTTATCAAGACTCTCGAAGAAAATGGAGTTGGCCGGCCGTCTACTTACGCACCGACCATTGAGACCATTCAAAAACGTTATTATGTTAAACTAGTTTCTAAGCGTTTTGAGCCGACAGAACTTGGTGAAATCGTTAATTCGCTGATTGTTGAATTTTTCCCAGGTATTGTAAATGTGAAGTTTACCGCTGAGATGGAAGCAAAACTGGACGATGTAGAAGTCGGAAAAGAGCAATGGCAGAAGGTTATTGATGAGTTTTACCGACCTTTCGAAAAGGAAGTAGCCAAAGCTGAGTCTGAAATGGAAAAAATTCAAATCAAGGATGAGCCAGCTGGTTTCGACTGCGAGGTTTGTGGCAGTCCGATGGTCATCAAATTGGGTAGATTTGGCAAGTTCTACGCCTGCAGCAATTTCCCAGATTGTCGTCATACTCAAGCTATTGTCAAGGAAATCGGCGTGACTTGCCCGCAGTGCCAAAAAGGCCATGTTATTGAACGAAAAACTAAGCGAAATCGTATTTTCTACGGCTGTGATCGTTATCCAGACTGTGACTTTACATCTTGGGATAAGCCGGTCGGTCGAAACTGTCCAAAATGTGACCACTATCTGGTTGAAAAGAAAGTCCGTGGTGGCGGTAAGCAGGTAGTTTGTAGCAATGGTGATTATGAAGAAGAAAAGGTCAAATAAGTCTTTTTTAGCAATCAATTTAGTCCATTTTAACGGCAAAAACAAAAAATGTCTGTTAAAATGGACATTTTTTGTTTTGTCTGTTATAATAGACAAAAGGAGGTGGTGAAGTGTATATAGCCTTAATTGCAGACGTCATTGACTCAAAACTATTTAAAGAGAGATCAGACTTACAAAAGAGGTTGGAAGCAGTTCTCTTTCATATGAACAATCGCTTTGAAACTTATTTAGCTTCGCGATTAACTTTGACTCTTGGAGATGAATTTCAGGCTCTGTTTACTTTAGATGCACCAATTTTTCAAATTATTGACTGTCTACGTCAAGAGTTGAAGCCTGCTCAGCTACGCTTTGGGATTGGTTTGGGGAAAATAGTGACTGACATTGACCCTTTACAAAGTATTGGTGCTGATGGTCCTGCCTATTGGAATGCGCGAGCAGCCATTAATTTAGTTCATCAAAAGAATGATTATGGAAATACTCAGTTGTATTTTTCTAGTGGAAAAAAGGAAGAAGATTTTCAAATAAATGCTTTATTAGCTGCAGGAGAGGCAATCAAATCAGACTGGCGAGAAAGTCAGGAAGAACTTTTAAGAGGCTTACTCAAACTATCCATCTATAGTGAGGATTTTAGTCAGCAAGAGCTGGCTCAGGCTCTTTCATTAAATCCCAGTGCTCTTTCCAAACGCCTAAAAAGTAGTAGCATCAGAGTCTATCTTCGAAGTAGAGCAGCTGCACTTGCAGCTATCCAAGCCATTGATGTTACAGAAGGAGGTCAGAATGAACGGATTTTCTAGTATGGATTCATATCACCTTTTCGTACTTTTGTTGATTTGTCATTTGTTATCAGATTATTACTTTCAAAGTCAAAAAATGGCTGACAAAAAGGACAAAAACATTCGAGTCCTTGCATTTCATATTTTACTTGTAGGGCTACCTTTATTTGTTTTAACTATTATAATACCAAGTTTGTGGTGGAAGACTTTCATTGTTTTCTTAAGCCATGCTCTTATTGATTATTTCAAACCAATCCTACAAAGGATACTCAAGTTAAAAAAGTCTATCATTTTCGTGCTTGATCAACTCCTTCATTTGGCTATTATCTACGGACTCTCTAATATGAATACTGAGTTTTTGCCAAGTTTCCTTCCATTAACTTTCTTAAAAGCCGTTTTGTTTGTCTTATTGGTAGGAAAGCCAACCAATATTGCTTTTAGAATTTTATTTGGTAAATTTCAACCTGAAACGAGTCTGGAGTTAGATACGATAGATGGGGCAGGAGCCATGATTGGTTTCTTAGAGCGTTTGGTTATCGGAGCTTGTCTTCTTTATGGACAGTTTGCTTCGATTGGTTTAGTGTTTACAGCTAAATCCATTGCCCGCTATAACAAAATATCAGAAAGTCCAGCATTTGCAGAGTATTACTTGATTGGATCCTTGGTCAGTATTTTGTCAGCCTTGCTTGCAGCCTGGATTGGTATAAAGTAAAGTTTTGAAAGAAAATAGTATGAACAATAAATTTGCAGCATTTCTAAAGATTGCATCTCAACTGAACAAGATAGGAATTGTTCCATTGCTAATGGGCTCTTTGGGGCTGGAGCAAGTTACTGGTCAGGACTGGCAGGCGCGGGATATTGATATCCATGTTCATGGTGATGAGCGCGGCTGGGAAGCGCCAGATGAAGAGCGGATTTATGATATGGACAAGATTGAGCCCATGATGGAGAGCTTAGGCTATCGTTTAGTCGATCTACACGAGCATGAATTTCAAAAAGAAGATCTGTCTATTGAATTTGGAGCCATGGAAACCTTGGAGGCATTTTCAGGTGTGCCGCTAGAGAAGCTGACTAGAAAAGAAGTAGAAGGGGTCAAGTTTCTGCTTCCAACTGCAGAGCAATTTTTAGCTATCTACCGCGCTTCTTCCCAAGATTCTTACCGAAATGATAATAACAATCATAAGGATTTTGCTAAGATTGCTTATTTGGAAAGAATGACATAATGATGAACAGACAGGAATTCTCCTGTCTGTCTTTTTTGCTGGCTTTTTGTTATAATGGACCAAGTATTAATTTAGAAAGATTTGTGGGTGCAAACAGTTCAGTGGATTGTTTTGATATGGACTTAGGTTCCACCCAAAGAGGTATTAGTGTCGTGTCTCAATCTTATATCAATGTTATCGGTGCTGGTCTGGCTGGTAGTGAAGCGGCTTACCAGATTGCCAAGCGTGGAATCCCAGTCAAACTCTATGAAATGCGGGGTGTTAAGTCAACGCCTCAACACAAAACTACCGACTTTGCAGAACTGGTCTGCTCCAACTCTCTGCGAGGAGATGCACTGACCAATGCAGTTGGCCTACTAAAAGAAGAAATGCGACGGTTGGACTCGGTCATTTTAAAGTCAGCAGAGGCGACTCGGGTACCAGCAGGTGGTGCTCTAGCGGTTGATAGAGAAGGTTTTTCTCAGATGGTAACGGAGTTGGTGACCAATCATCCCCTGATCGAGGTCATTCGTGAAGAAATCACTGAAATTCCGGAGGATGCCATCACAGTCATTGCGACAGGACCCTTGACCAGCGATGCTTTGGCCGAAAAAATTCACGCGCTCAATGGAGGCGATGGTTTTTATTTCTACGACGCGGCAGCGCCGATCATCGACGTTAATACCATCGATATGACCAAGGTCTATCTCAAATCCCGCTATGATAAGGGCGAAGCAGCCTACCTCAACGCTCCCATGACCAAGCAAGAGTTTATGGATTTCCATGATGCTTTGGTTAACGCTGAGGAAGCACCGCTTAATTCCTTTGAAAAAGAAAAATACTTTGAAGGATGTATGCCAATTGAAGTTATGGCTAAGCGGGGCATTAAAACCATGCTTTATGGACCGATGAAGCCAGTTGGTTTAGAATATCCAGATGACTACCAAGGACCTCGTGACGGAGATTTTAAGACACCATACGCTGTGGTGCAGCTTCGACAGGATAATGCTGCAGGCAGCCTTTACAACATAGTCGGCTTCCAAACTCATCTAAAGTGGGGCGAGCAAAAGCGAGTCTTTCAAATGATTCCTGGCCTTGAAAATGCAGAATTTGTCCGCTATGGTGTCATGCACCGTAACTCCTATATGGACTCTCCAAATCTGCTGGAACAGACTTTCCGCTCTAAGAAACAGCCCAATCTTTTCTTTGCAGGACAAATGACGGGTGTCGAAGGCTATGTTGAGTCAGCAGCTTCTGGTTTGGTTGCTGGTATCAATGCCGCTCGACTCTTCAATGGAGAAGAAGCACTTGTTTTTCCAGAAACGACTGCTATTGGAAGTCTGCCTCATTATGTTACCCATGCTGACAGCAAGCATTTCCAACCCATGAATGTCAATTTTGGCATTATCAAAGAGCTTGAAGGTCCTCGGATCCGTGATAAGAAAGAGCGCTATGAGAAGATTGCTGAGCGCTCCCTGCAGGACTTGTCTCCTTATCTTGATAAATAAGAGGTTTGATTGAAAAAATATTTTAAAAAGATTGCACAAAAGTCTTGCAATCTTTTTTTATCTATGATATGATTATCAATGGTTTGAAAAAACTGCCTAAGACAGTAGGGGAGCTAGACTCATAAAGATCCTACCGAGGACAAAACGTATCATGTAAAAAGAAGCGTATTGTACTTTCGTGTCTAGGTTTGGGCGCGTTTTTCTTTTGGAAAAATTCCCCAAGCAAAATAATTACGGAGGTGAACACACTAATGAGTGAAGCAATTATTGCTAAAAAAGCGGAACTAGTTGACGTAGTAGCTGAGAAAATGAAAGCTGCTGCATCAATCGTCGTTGTTGACGCTCGTGGTTTGACAGTTGAGCAAGATACAGTTCTTCGTCGTGAGCTTCGTGGAAGCGAAGTTGAGTATAAAGTTATCAAAAACTCAATTTTACGTCGTGCAGCTGAAAAAGCTGGTCTTGAAGATCTTGCATCAGTTTTTGTTGGACCATCTGCAGTAGCATTTTCTAACGAAGATGTTATCGCACCAGCGAAAATCTTGAACGATTTTGCTAAAAACGCTGATGCACTTGAAATCAAAGGTGGTGCAATCGAAGGCGCTGTCGCATCAAAAGAAGAGATTCTTGCACTTGCAACTCTTCCAAACCGCGAAGGACTTCTTTCTATGCTCCTTTCTGTACTTCAAGCGCCAGTGCGCAACGTTGCACTTGCTGTCAAAGCAGTCGCAGACAACAAAGAAGACGCAGCTTAATTTTAAGCTACGCAGCGTAGCCTAGCTACGAAAAAATATTTAAAATTAAAAAACTTATTTGGAGGAAATAACAATGGCATTGAACATTGAAAACATTATTGCTGAAATTAAAGAAGCTTCAATCCTTGAATTGAACGACCTTGTAAAAGCTATCGAAGAAGAATTTGGTGTAACTGCAGCTGCTCCTGTAGCTGTAGCTGCTGCTGGTGCTGCTGACGCTGGTGCTGCTAAAGATTCATTTGACGTTGAATTGACAGCTGCTGGTGACAAAAAAGTTGGCGTTATCAAAGTTGTACGTGAAATCACTGGTCTTGGTCTTAAAGAAGCTAAAGAACTTGTTGATGGTGCGCCTGGTATTATCAAAGAAGGCGTTGCAACTGCAGAAGCTGAAGAAATCAAAGCTAAATTGGAAGAAGCAGGAGCTTCAGTTACTCTTAAATAAGAGGCATATACCAATTAGAATTCGGAATACTATAGTATCAGCCTTTTAGAATCGTGAACACATTTTAGAAACTGATAAATTAATTTAGTTTCCTGCCAAAAACCCTACCAAAAATTAATTTGGCAGGGTTTTTCTTTTTAATAAAATTATTTTGGAGAACAGTTGAATATTGTTCTCCTTTTTTTATTTTCTGGAGGGAAAATGACAAAAGAATTACAATCATCACGCTATATTGTCATTTCATTTTTAGTACGTGAAATGGGAATTGACATTGTTGAAGCCATATCTCTTATGGCTGAATTAGAAAAAAGTGGCTTGGTTCGATTGGAATCAAGTGGAGATTTAATACTCAAAGAACTTGGAGGAGTGCTATGAAACGAATTACCGCAAATCAATACCAAACTTCAGAACGGTATTATAAATTACCTAAGATTCTTTTTGAAGATGAGAAATATATGGATATGAAACTAGAAGTAAAGGTGGCTTATTCTATTTTAAAAGATCGCTTAGAATTATCTCTCAATCGTGGTTGGATAGATGAAGAAGGCGCGGTCTATTTAGTATTTTCTAATTCTAAACTGATGAGGCTGTTAGGTTGTTCGAAGTCCAAATTACTGTCCATCAAAAAGACTCTTAAAGAATATGACTTAATTGATGAAGTTCAACAGTCTTCAAGTGAGAAAGGAAGACTAGCCAATAAGATTTACTTAGGGGAATTATCTTCTACCCCAGTATCTATTTCTGACAGGCCTAGTGTTAAAAAAAGACTAGGGCAGGTTGAAAATGAAACGGCCCCCGTCTCATATTCGGCCCCTAGTGAGACTGAAGTTAGTGAGACTAACTATAGTGAGACTGATTCTTTATTTAGTGAGGATGAGGAGGATAGGAATACTCAACCTATCTTGAAAAGAAAAGTAGAAAACGTCACAAAATATGATCGAGATTATATTTGGGGATTGGTGCAAGATCAATTTAGACGAGAGGGGTTTTCTGAAACAGCCAGTGAAATTGCTATGACTGATTTTGAGAGAATCTATCAGTATGCTCTTGACAATGTTCGCTTTGTTAGACGTGCGGAAGTACTTGCTGAATTTGTGTTTAATGGCCTATATTCCGTTTGGAATAACCGTGTTAGAAAAGGAGGTGGTTAAATGTCACCAATCGAGTGGATATTAGTTATGCTCATTTTCATTTCAAGTGGTGTGACTCTTTGGACATTGATAGTCGATCAGAAAGGGGTGATAAAGAAATGAAATTTATTGATTTATTTTCAGGTATCGGTGGTTTTCGACTAGGAATGGAAAGTGTCGGACACGAGTGTATTGGATTTTGTGAGATTGATAAATTTGCTAGAGAATCTTATAAGTCCATTTTTCAAACGGAAGGAGAAATTGAATTTCATGACATACGAGATGTTTCAGATGACGAATTTAAAAAACTTAGAGGGAAAGTCGATATCATCTGTGGGGGATTCCCTTGTCAAGCATTTTCAATCGCAGGAAGACGATTGGGATTTGAAGATACTAGAGGAACTTTGTTCTTTGAAATTGCTCGGGCGGCCAAACAAATCCAACCACGTTTTCTTTTTCTTGAAAATGTTAAAGGCCTACTCAATCACGATAAGGGACGGACGTTCACCACAATCCTTACCACACTTGATGAGTTGGGGTTTGATGTTGAGTGGCAGGTGCTTAACAGTAAGGATTTTGGCGTTCCCCAAAATAGAGAGAGGGTGTTTATTATCGGACATTCTAGAAAGAAAGGTATCAGACTCTTATTTCCTTTCAGACGAGAAGGTCAAGCAACTAACTCTGAGACTTTAAAAACATTAGGAAATTTGAATCCATCAAAAAGTGGAATGAGCGGTAAAGTTTATTATTCAGAAGGTCTTGCGCCAACCTTAGTTCGTGGGAAAGGAGAAGGATTTAAGATTGCGATTCCTTGTATGACACCAGATAGATTAGACAAGAGACAAAATGGTAGACGCTTTAAGGAAAACCAAGAGCCAATGTTTACTTTAAATACTCAGGATCGTCAGGGCATTGTCGTTGTTGGAGATTTACCGACTAGCTTTAAGGAGACCGGTCGTGTCTATGGAAGTGAGGGGTTATCTCCAACACTGACTACGATGCAAGGTGGAGATAAAATCCCCAAAATACTGATTCCAGAACCAATCCAATTTCTAAAAGTCCGGGAAGCAACGAAAAAAGGATACGCTCAAGCAGAAATAGGAGATTCAATCAATTTGGAAAGACCAAGTTCTCAGTATCGTCGTGGTAGAGTTGGAAAAGGTATAGCTAATACGTTAACAACTAGTGGACAAATGGGAGTAGTAGTTGCTAGTTATGAAGGAGAAGATAAACAAGTTTATCATGTAGCCGGTATATTAATAGATGAACAATTTTACCGTCTGAGGATACGACGAATCACTCCTAAAGAGTGTTTTCGCTTGCAGGGCTTTCCTGATTGGGCTTTTGAAGCTGCTAGAAGAGTCTCTAGTAATAGTCAGCTCTATAAACAAGCTGGTAATAGTGTAACCGTTCCTGTGATTGCCGCAATCGCAAAGAAATTAAAAGAAATAGAGGAAAAAGATGAAAGCATTAAATAAAGAATCAATACTAGATTGTGATGAATTAGAAACAGAATTACATGATGCAGAAATCAAACAGCTGGATGAACAATTATTTTTGATACCCAATTATCCATGTGAGTTTGAAGTAACATTTTTAGATGATTACCATAAAAAACACAACTACCCACTATTTTACGAATCCTATCTTCAAAACGTGATGGAATTCCTTGAAAGTCAAGACATAAAGAATGGGGTTGATGCCTTTGTAGATGATCATCAAAATCTTGTTTTTGTTTTATATGGACAAGGCTATCGAGCCGAGGGAAAAGAGGGAATACTTACAACCCAAGTAACTGTAAAAGCTTATGATGAAGACAAGAAACCGATTAACTTCTCAAATTTATTAGATTCCTTAATCGTCTCAGAATATCAAATGGAACCGAATCTTTGGGAGGTCTCCCATGATTGATCTCTATCTAAGTAAAAATTGTCATAGAAATCAACTTCTTTTGGATTTCTTTCAAAAGTATGGCATAGATGTCACTCCTCATTCTATTTCTGAAATGACAAAGGATAAATTAATTGAGATGATGAGCTATTCTTCAGATTGTTTCGAGTTTTTATCTCCCAATTTATTACGTTTTAAGAATCGAGATAACCTAAAATTAACAGATTTCATCGAAATGATATTAAAAAATCCTGAACTAACCATCAGACTTCCTCTTGCGGTTTCAAATAAGCGAGTTTATCCAAATTTGAATCTGGAGGAGGCTAGAGCTTTATTGCCAAGAGATACGAAACAATTGATTTACATGGCACAAACACATTATTTATCTAACTAAAGGAGAATCAATATGGCAGAACGATTTTGGGAGAACTTGTCCATTATTTTGGCTGAAAGGAATATCAGCTGGATTGAGTTAACCAGAAAAATGTTTGCGGGAGAGTTTCACTATCCAAGTGAATTGAATCGTTTGTATCAAAAGATACGCCACTACAAGATGGAACAACGAATGCCTCAAAGTCCATGGGTAGAAAGGATTGTGCAGGTATTAGATTTAGATTATGAAGATTTATTTCGGAGGTAACTATGAAAAGAATAATTCCAGTTTATATATTCCAACAAGTAAATGTCTTATTGGTATCCCTATACTTACTGAAATTGCTTTGTATTAGTGAGTTAACCATACTACAGATTCTCTATTGTGCGTCGCTCATTTCTTTTTTATGGATGTATGGTCAACGAAAACAAGTTGTCAAGGTCAATATGAAAACTAGGATGAAATGGCTTGGTATTGGATTCGTTAGCCTACTGATTATAAATCTATGTTTTAGCCTAATCCATGCTCAAGGAACTACGAATCAAGCAAACTTAATTGGCCTTCAACATCAAGTCCCTTGGTTTTCATTTTTATTGTTATTAATCAATGCGAGTATGGTTGAAGAATTTCTGTATCGAGAAATTTTATGGAACCTGGTTAGAAAATTAGATATTCGAGTTGCTTTGACAAGTATTTTATTTGCCTTAGCTCATCATCCAGGAACCATTTTAGCTTGGTGTTTGTATGTTTCACTTGGGATGTTTTTAGGGCTTGTGCGATACAAATCGGACTTATGGGGCAGTATGGGGCTACATTTGGTGTGGAACCTATCAGTCTATGTCTTATTTTTTCTTTAATAATAGCTGGTCTGTCTTAAGCATGGATTAATTTTGAAATAAAAAAACTAAATGAATTGATTTTAAAGAAATAAAATGCTAACATATATAGTAGGTGTTAGCATTTTATTTCTAAGAAAGGAGAATGATATGGTTGATAAAAGAGAGAAACTGATGAACTCTTTCAATCAGTATGGTTTTTTAACTTTTAAACAAGTAATAGATGAAAATTTACACTACAAAACCTTATTAAAAATGGTTGCAGAAGGAAAAATCGATGCTGAAGAAAAAGGGTTATATCGCTTACCTGATATTTATTTAGATGAGTGGTTTGTCCTTCAGTATCGATTTCCAAAGGGAATCTTTTCTTTGGAGACAGCACTTTGGTTACATGGTTTATCTTTGACTATCCCTTTTAATATGACGATGAGTTTTCCTTATGGTACGAATACCAAAAACATTAAGGAAGCAGATATATGTCCTATTATTTTACGCTCTCACTATAGTGAAGGAATTATTGAAATAGAGCGCCTTCCTGGTCAATTTATTAAAGTTTATGAAGTTGAACGAGTTTTGGTTGAATGTCTAAGACCAGTTCATCAGGTGGATCTTCAAATTATTGCACCAGCGTTTAAAAAATATTTTCAACAAAATAAAATTCAATTACACAAATTATTTTATTATGCCCAGCTATTTAAAGTAACTGATAAGTTACAATCTTATACGGAGGTACTATCTTAATGTTTTCAAATGCGAATAGCTTTAAAGCAAAAATCAAAAACATTTCAAAAGATAAGGGAATTCCAGCTCAACAAGTACAACAACATTATTTAATTGAGCAAGTATTAAAGCTGATTTCTACTAGTTCTTATAGAGATTCCTTCATTGTAAAAGGAGGGTATCTAATAGGTCAAATGATTGGACTAGATAAGCGAACCACAATGGATTTAGATGTCACTCTGAAGGGAACCGAAATGAGCAGAGAAAATTTGATTCATATCTTTGAAGAGATTCTTTGTTCTAAAACTGATGGATTTTCATTTTCAGTAGATAAGCTAGAACCTATTCGCCAAGATGATGAATATGGAGGATTTTCATTAAAATTAAATGCAACTTTTGATACATTAAAGGAAGTTGTTTTTATTGATATTACTACTGGTGATAAGATCACACCAAGAGAAATTACTTATTCAATGACTTCTATCTTTACTAATGAAAGCATCAAGATATGGACATATAATCTAGAGACTGTACTTGCTGAAAAGTTAGAAACGATCATCAGTAGGGGATTAGCTTCGACACGCCCACGTGATCGATATGATCTTTTCACCTTGTATAAACTTAGAAAAGAAGAGATTAATCTAGAAGTATTAAAAAATGCACTTGAGAATACGGCAGAAAAACGTAAAAGTAAAGATACTATTTATAATTGGGAAGAACAAGTGAGAGGAATTGAAATTTCTGATTATCAGAAAGAGCTATGGATTCGTTATCAACGCCAATTTAAGTATGCTAAAGATATCTCATTTGATAACTCTGTTCAGGTCATTAGGGAAATTATGCAACAAATATTTTAGTACAAAAGCAACTCATTCGTAAAGCAGTGAGTTGCTTTTTTTATTCCAACAACCCCAAAAATGTGATAAAAATTTCAACTACTCTTATCTATAATAAAGCTACCTGTTCTTTGAAAATTGAATCCACTCCGTCTTGATTAGCGTGCCTGTGTAAGTAGGGACTGAGAGTATTTCCCTGTGAAGGGCAACTGGCACAAGACGTGTGTGAGAATTTTCTAACAGACACGGAGTTTATCGTTACCAGACTTAAACGATGCGACAAACTAGATAAAGGAGTTAATCATGAAGGTAGTAAACTTGTATGATTTGAAACAAATGGGAAATAAAGATGGTTGTACCATCCAATTGATTCATCACTTTCCTTTTGGTATGGGCTTAGGACATCTCAAAAAAGACTACATTGAATTTAAACGTGTTGGTATCGTTGATGGGAAAGCAGTAGAAGTTACTCTTCGAGAACCTTATTCTAGAGATCTACTGCAGGTTGTCAAGTCGATTAAGCAACGTCAGAAATTGATAGCTTATCGTTTTAAAGAAGGAAAGCTGCTATTTGTTAAGGAGGAGGCATCAGATGTCCTCTGAACAACAGGAACGAATGGCGGTTCAATATGCAGAGCGTAGTCTTTTATTTACTGTAAAAAGTCTCTTAAAGATTCTAGAATGGTCTAGACGTCAGGCTTTAGCACAGGATTCCGCCTATAAAATAGGGGTACAGAAATTAGAAGAATTGCTACAATCTCCCTATGCGATTGATACAATTAATCTGAAAAAAGATTTTTTAGACAAATCAATTGATATAGAGAAATTTAAAGCTTTTTTAGAAAAAGAAGAGATTCCTTTAGCCATCGCTTGGCAAGGGGATTCTCTGCATTTCTACACGAAAGACCGTTCGATTCTAGACAATCATTTAGACCATCTGTTAGAAAAAATGGTTAATGATCCAGAGAAATTAGCTGATTTTACCATGGATAAGTCTTTAGACCAAGCAATTGATGAGGCTAAATCCCAAATTACCTTTAGACAAGAAGGGGCCGTCAAACAGAAAGAGATGGTGAGATGATGTACAGTGGAAAGAAATTCCTACTATTCTCACTGTTAGGAATCTTACTAGGCTATCTTTTTCATCGTTTGACGCTTTTGTATGATTCCTATACTGGAAATAGCTTAGATAAATGGACTCATCTTCTGATGGAAGGTCAAGATGAAGTTCTTCAGTCGCCATGGAATGTTTCCTTTACTGGAAAATCAAGTGCTTTTTTTCTACTAGGATTTGTGATGATGTTGCTGGTTTATCTCTATTTAGAGACTGGCAAAAAACAATACCGAGAAGGGGCAGAATACGGGAGCGCCCGTTTTGGAACTCTAAAAGAAAAGAAGCTCTTTTACGGTAAAGAATTTTCTCATGATACGATCTTAGCACAAGATGTTCGTTTGACATTATTAGATAAAAAACCACCCCAATATGATAGAAATAAGAATATTGCGGTGATTGGAGGTTCAGGAAGTGGGAAGACCTTTCGCTTTGTGAAACCCAATCTGATTCAGATGAATAGTTCTAATATTGTAGTGGATCCTAAAGATCACTTGGCCGAAAAAACAGGCAAACTCTTTTTAGAACATGGCTACCAAGTAAAGGTGTTAGATTTAGTCAATATGAAGAACTCAGATGGCTTTAATCCTTTTCGCTATATAGAGACAGAAAACGATTTGAATCGCATGCTGACGGTTTATTTCAATAACACCAAAGGCTCTGGCTCCCGTAGTGATCCATTTTGGGATGAAGCTTCTATGACTTTGGTACGAGCTTTAGCCTCCTACTTGGTCGATTTCTATAACCCACCTAAAACAAGAGAACAGCTCATTGAAGAGAGTCGTTTGAGTCAAAAGGAATACCAAAACTTGTTGAAACGTCAAAAAAAAGAAGTGGAAGAGCGAAAAAAACGAGGGCGTTATCCAAGTTTTGCTGAAATCTCAAAACTCATTAAACACCTATCCAAGGGTGAAAACCAAGAAAAAAGTGTCTTAGAAATTCTATTTGAAAATTATGCTAAAAAGTATGGGACTGAAAATTTTACCATGCGAAATTGGGCAGATTTTCAAAATTATAAGGATAAGACTCTGGATTCTGTTATAGCTGTAACCACTGCTAAATTTGCCCTCTTCAATATTCAAAGTGTCATGGATTTGACCAAAAGAGATACCCTTGATATGAAGACATGGGGCAAGGAAAAATCAATGGTTTACTTAGTTATCCCAGATAACGATAGTACCTTTCGCTTTCTTTCAGCCCTCTTTTTTTCAACCGTATTTCAAACCCTAACAAGACAAGCAGATATTGATTTTAAGGGTCAATTGCCTCTTCATGTGAGAGTTTACTTAGATGAGTTCGCAAATATCGGAGAAATTCCAGATTTTGCTGAACAAACCTCAACAGTTCGTTCTCGTAATATGAGTCTCGTTCCCATTCTTCAAAATATTGCCCAACTTCAAGGACTCTATAAAGAAAAAGAAGCTTGGAAAACCATTCTTGGGAACTGTGATAGCTTAGTCTACTTAGGTGGGAATGATGAAGATACCTTTAAATTTATGAGTGGCTTACTCGGTAAACAAACCATTGATGTTCGAAATACTAGTCGTTCCTTTGGCCAGACAGGTTCAGGATCCCTTTCTCATCAAAAGATTGCTCGTGATTTAATGACACCTGATGAAGTCGGAAATATGAAACGACATGAATGCCTGGTTCGAATTGCCAATATGCCTGTCTTTAAAAGCAAAAAGTACAATTCCACTAAGCATCCAAACTGGAAATACCTAGCCAATCAAGAAACCGATGAACGGTGGTGGAACTATCAGATCAATCCTTTGAATCAAAGACAAGAAAATCATCTTGACGGCCTTAGAATTCGTGATCTAACTTTTGAATCTAGTTTAAAATAAAAATAGAAAAGAGGAAATAGATGATTACGCATTTTAAAGGTTTTGTTTATGGAGTAGACGCAAGTGCTATGTTTGCACAAGCTATGTCTTTGTTACAGAAGGGATTGATTGCGGTTGGTGCCTTTCTCGTTGTTGTAGGGATTGTCAACCTTGCAACCAACATTAAAGATGGTGGACCAGGTGTTCGGAATGCCATTCTTGAAATTGTCGGTGGTGTTATGGTCGGGGCTGCTGGAGCCTTTGTAACCCAGATTTCAATTTAGGAGGATAAACAATGACATGAATCTTAGTTTAGTCTCACCCTTTGTTTACCTTGCATCTGAAAAAATATCAGCTGAAAATTTATTTGAAGGATTTAATGTGGATTTACAATCTACGGTAGATCTGATTAAATCCCTATCAAGCTACAATCCAACTGTTTGGACTTATATGTCTAGTATTACTAAAAGTGTCATGCAGCCCCTTGGAGTTGCGATTTTATCGGTTGTTCTCATCCTAGAATTTTCGAAGATGGCAAAGAAAATTGCTAACTCAGGTGGAGCGATGACCTTTGAAGCCTTAGCGCCAATGCTGATTAGTTATATTATGGTCGCAGTTGTAATTACCAACACTACCGTCATTGTAGAAGCCATCATCGGGATTGCGAGTCATGCCATTGAACAAGTGGCCTCGATTGTGGCTCACGGTGGGGCAAAGTATGATACACTCTCTGGATTAAAAGGGTCAGGATTTATTGGCCGGATGATTGTGGGCTTTTTCGCCCTTCTCATTTGGCTAGTTCGGATAGTAAGTGCAGCCATGGTTAATCTTTTGGTATCTATTCGATTTATTCAACTCTACCTTATGATCCCATTTGCCCCTCTTACGATTCCAACATTTTTAAGTGATGAATGGAAGTCTATTGGTATAGGCTATTTAAAAAATATTATGGTCTATGCGGTACAAGGGGTTCTTATTTTTCTGATTGTTTCTCTTGTTCCTTTGTTTGAATCTGCTGGTAAAATAGCTGTTTCAAATGGTGCAGGAGTCCTGCAATCACTTGCGATTATGTTTGGTAGTTTGGTACAAGCTATCTTACTGATTATTGCCCTCGTTGGTTCTCAACGTACTGCTCGCTCAATCTTAGGTATGTAATTAGATAAAGGCTAGGAAGTGGTTGCTTCTTAGCCTTTTTAGAAAGGAAAGTCATGAATACACGTGTCTTTAAAGACATCTCAAAATACCAACACAGGGCTTGGTTAGGTTTCACCACAAGACAAATCATCTTTGTTTTACCAGCCTTTATTGTCACAATTATTGTTTTGGGCTTGAATCTCTTTTTCTGGCAATTTGGAGATTGGTTTGTTTACGGTTTTGTGTTTGCTTTTACCATCCCCCTCTTGCTTTTTGGAGTCTATAAACCCAATGATTTAAATTTTGAACATTATTTGAAATACCGTCTTCATTTTGAACTAACGATACCCCTACGCACAATTTCAGGAAAGAAAGGACTTGAACATGAAAAGAAAATCAAATACATTAAAGAAACAAAAAACTTCAACGACTAATAAAAAGGAAGAAGTTAAAGATAAAAAAGAGGAAGTGTTACCATCAACGGCTAATACTCTTTCCTATCAAGCCTTGTATCAAAATGGTCTGATGCAGGTAAAAGAAGATTATTTTTCACAAAGCTATTTACTTGGTGATGTCAATTACCAGACTGTTGGTTTAGAAGATAAGGGAGCAATCATTGAGAAGTATTCTGATTTGATTAACTCTTTAGATGACCAAACCAACTTCCAATTGACCATTTTTAATAAAAGATTGAATTTAGAAAAATTCAGACACAGTGTTTTGTATGAGGAAAAAGAAGATGGGTACGATAGCTATCGTAAAGAATTGAATCGGATGATGAATCAAAATTTAGATAGTGGTGAAAATAACTTTTCGGCTGTGAAACTGATTAGTTTTGGTAGAAAGGATTCTAATCCCAAACAAGCTTATCGTTCCTTGTCTCAAATAGGCGAATATTTCAAGAGTGGTTTCTCAGAAATTGATGCTCGATTTGGATCCTTGACTGGAGAAGAACGGGTGAACTTGTTGGCAGATATGCTTAGAGGAGAACACCATCTTCCTTTTTCATATCGTGATTTAACGAGATCTGGCCAGACAACTCGTCACTTCATAGCACCTAATCTCTTGGATTTTAAAAACAAGAATTACCTACAAATCAATGACCGCTTATTACAGATTGTCTATGTGAGAGACTACGGTATGGAATTAGGGGATCAGTTTATCCGAGACCTCATGCAAGGAGATCTGGAATTGATTGTAAGCCTTCATGCTCAAAGTTCGACCAAGGCAGATGCCATGAAGAAACTACGAACAAAGAAAACCTTAATGGAATCCCAAAAGATTGGGGAACAACAAAAACTAGCTCGTACAGGTATCTATTTGGAAAAAGTAGGTCATGTATTAGAAAGCAATATCGATGAAGCTGAGGAACTCTTAAAAACCATGACCGAGACAGGAGATAAACTATTTCAAACGGTCTTCTTGATTGGGGTTTTTGGTCAGGATGAAGAAGAACTCAAACAAGCCCTAGACACTATCCAACAAGTGGCCGGCTCAAATGACCTAATGATTGATAAACTTCCATATATGCAAGAAGCAGCCTTTAATAGTTTGCTGCCATTTGGTTGTGATTTTTTAGAGGGAGTATCACGGAGTTTATTAACGTCCAATATAGCAGTGAACTCACCTTGGACTTCAGTAGACTTACAAGATCGTAGTGGGAAATATTATGGTATCAATCAAATATCAAGTAATATTATTACCATTGATCGCAGCCTATTAAATACACCGTCTGGTCTGATTTTAGGGACATCTGGAGCTGGGAAAGGGATGGCAACCAAGCATGAAATTATCACGACCAAAATCAAGGAATCTGGTGAAAATACTGAAATTATCATTGTGGATCCAGAAGCAGAGTACAGTATCATTGGACGGGCTTTTGGTGGAGAAATGATTGATATTGCGCCTGATTCCCAAACCTATCTCAATGTCCTTGACTTGTCTGAAGAAAATATGGATGAGGATCCTGTAAAGGTAAAATCAGAATTTCTTTTATCCTTTATCGGCAAATTATTGGATAGGAAAATGGATGGAAGAGAAAAATCGATTATCGACCGAGTTACGAGACTCACCTATCAGTCATTTAAAGAGCCTTCTTTGGAAGAATGGGTCTTTGTCTTGAGTCAACAACCAGAAGAAGAAGCGCAGAATTTGGCACTTGATATGGAACTGTATGTCGAAGGTTCTCTTGATATTTTTTCTCATAAGACCAATATTCAGACAGGATCTAACTTCTTAATCTATAATGTTAAAAAGTTAGGAGATGAGCTGAAACAAATCGCTCTTATGGTAGTGTTTGATCAGATATGGAATCGTGTTGTTCGAAACCAAATATTAGGGAAGAAGACTTGGATTTATTTTGATGAAATGCAGCTTCTCTTATTAGATAAATATGCCAGTGATTTCTTCTTTAAATTGTGGAGTCGTGTCAGAAAATATGGAGCCAGTCCGACTGGAATAACTCAAAACGTCGAAACCTTATTGTTAGATCCAAATGGTAGACGGATTATTGCAAATAGTGAATTTATGATTCTCCTCAAGCAAGCAAAAAATGACCGAGAAGAACTGGTTCAACTCTTAGGTTTGTCAAAAGAACTTGAAAAATACCTTGTCAATCCAGAAAAAGGGGCTGGACTAATAAAAGCTGGTTCCGTTGTCGTTCCCTTTAAAAATAAGATTCCTCAAGGTACTCAATTGTTTGATATCATGAGTACGGATCCTGATAAAATGGCTTCTAATTAAGGGGAAGTGAAATGAAGGATAAAAGAAAAATCATACGTGCCCGAAAGGCATTTAGAAGAAGTCTAAAAGTTGAGAAGAAATTCTTGAAACAAGGAAAGAAGGAGGTGAAGAAACAGAAAAAAGATTCCGCTGTACTGGATGAAAAAGAATGGAAAAAAGAGATAAAGGAAAAGCTAGAGGAGATGAGAGAAGCATCAAAGCCTAGAGTAAAACAAGCAAATGAAGACTACAATCATATTCTTCAAAATAGTCCTCCTTCTCTTTTAAATCGCAAAGAATTAAGAGACAGACTGTTGCCTCATGCTAGGAAACGATTGAAAATAGCCAAGAAGCAATTTAAGGAAGCAAAGGAAGAAGCAAAAGAAGAAAGAAAAGAGGGTCGTAAAGAAAGAAAAACCAATCAAAAATTTTTCTACGGTCAGGAATCTAAACATAAATCTAATTTTTTCTTTCAAGGCAAGAGTTTAGAAGAATTAAAAGCTAAGAAAGAAGTCAAGGCCGCAAAAGAGGATCTAAAATCTACTAAACAAGCCTATAAGTCCAAAAAAGTCAGTAGGAAAGCCAAAACTTTTCTTTATGTCCTTGGACGTGAAGGTGGAGAGTTAGCTTCAGATAATGAAGATTTAGAAGGCTATCGCACACTTCAAGAGACAATTAGAAAAGGAAAACGCTACAGTCGCCTTTCTTATAACCTTGGAAAAGCTAGTGTCAAAACAGGACAAGCATCAGGTCGTTTTACCAAGAAAAGACTGACCAACACAAAAGAGCGATACCATCATTTTAAGGATGGAAAAGGATGGAAACTAGCGAAAGATAACCCAAGTTCCCTTAAAAATCGGTTTCGAAAATTAAAGAAACAAGGTCTTACAACTGTCCGAAATATCTATCAAAAACTAAAAGCAGCCTTTTCCTTCTTTACATTTGCGGCTGGAAATCCTGTAACCTGGATAGTTGGAGGAATAGTCTTTCTTCTTTTACTTATGATGAGCTTCTTTTTAGGATTTTCATCTGCTAGTTTAATTCAACAAGATGAATTTGAATTAACAAAAGCTTATACCCACCTAACTTGGGAAGATGCAGAACATACTCGCACAAATGACAAAGGAATTACTTATTACACAAAAGTTGATGATGTGATGGGGTATATGAACTTTAAATTCCATGACTATGAGTTACACAAACCAGTTCACTTATTTAGTTCAGAAACTTACAAGGATTATCTGTCTACTTTGTGGCATGATTTAAACGATGGGGATGATTTGAAATCCATGCAAGACCTCTATGAAACTCCTAAGTATAAACTCTCGAAAGACGATCAAGAGGAAATAAAGGAACTAAAAGAAGAGGGTGTCTATGCTTCCATGCAGGAATTGGACAATCCATTTGAGGGGAAAAGCAACGAAGATAGTCTAACCATGACTTATCGTTATGGATACTATGATTTAGACGGAAAACCTACTCTTCAGGAGTATATTCTACTAGAAGCGAAGGCGCACCAAACAATTGTTGCACCAATGGATGGTGTTGTATCTCTAGACGGAGATGATGTTATTCTCACTAACGGAAAAGGAGAGAATGAGAGTCGATTGACCTTGTATTCTATTCATAATGACCGTGCTATTGAGGGGACAAGAGTTCTAACGGGTGATATTATTGGTGAAACACCAGACGATACAGGTTTGAAAGTTTCCTATCAAAAGTATAAAAACAAGAAAGAAAAATTGGTGTATGTCAATCCGCAATTTTATTTTCCAAAAGTCATTCAACTTCAGACCACTATCTTGCCAGCCATTGGTCAGTTTGGCGGAGATGAGTTTGAACGAGCGAAACATATTTATGAGTTTTTGAAATCTCAAGGGGCAAGTCCCCAAGCCATTGCGGCAATTTTAGGAAATTGGTCTGTAGAGTCTTCTATCAATCCTAAACGAGCTGAAGGAGATTATTTATCTCCTCCAGTTGGCGCTACCGATTCCTCATGGGATGATGAAACCTGGTTAGCGATTGGAGGTCCAGCCATTTATGGAGGTGCTTATCCTAATATTCTTCATAGAGGTCTAGGTTTAGGGCAATGGACGGATACCGCAGATGGGTCAACACGGCATACAGCTTTGTTAAATTATGCACGCACCCAAAATAAGAAATGGTATGATTTAGACCTACAACTTGATTTTATGCTTCATGGGGATAGTCCTTACTATCAAAGTTGGTTAAAGGATTTCTTTAAAAATACAGGCAGTGCAGCCAATCTGGCCCAACTCTTCCTCACCTATTGGGAGGGAAATACTGGTGACAAACTACTGGAAAGACAAACCAGAGCAACGGAATGGTATTACCAAATTGAAAAAGGTTTTAGCCAAACAAATGGAGGTCAGGCAAAAAGTGACCCGCAATCCCTTGAAGGTGTTCGTGGAGACTTGTATGATCATTCTGTTCCTGGTGGTGGAGATGGTATGGCTTATGCTTATGGACAATGTACATGGGGTGTTGCGGCTCGTATGAACCAGTTAGGCTTAAAATTAAAAGGTAGAAATGGAGAAAAGATTTCAATCATTAATACCATGGGAAATGGTCAGGACTGGGTTGCGACAGCTTCAAGTCTTGGTGGGGAAACTGGCTCTACACCAAGAGCAGGTGCAATTGTTTCTTTTGTGGGAGGTACACATGGCACACCAGCCATCTACGGTCATGTGGCTTTTGTAGAGAAAGTATATGATGATGGTTCTTTCCTAGTTTCTGAAACAAACTATGGTGGCAATCCTAACTATACCTTTAGAAAAATCTCTCAAGCAGATAGTGCCATTAGTTTTGCCTATACTACGAAATAGAAGAGTTTACACTTGAAATTTTAACCATTTTCAGGTAGAATAAATAGTGTAGATGAGTGGTCGGCTCATGGTCAATCTGATAGTAATCTTGGACATAAGGGCCAAGCGGTGGCGGACACCAGAACAAAATCCGATAGCAATCTTGGACGTAATGGCCAAGCGGTGGCAGACACCAGAATAAACCGACTGACTAGGTGGCTTACAGATTCTGTAAGTCATCTTTTTACTTTGATAATAATATTCTATCATTTTAAGGAGAACGCAGTTTTGGCTCGTTCTCTTTTTTTGTTGTGATACTTCTTTCAAGGAATATTTGGTAGGATTGGAGTGAAAAAAGATTAACTAGGAAAGAAGGAAGTATATGGAAGCCATTTATCAACGTGATTCGGATCAAGATGGACTGACTGATGCTCAAGAATTGGCGCTAGGAACCAATCCTCTTAGCGCAGATTCTGATGGTGATGGACGTTCAGATTTAGTGGAAGTAGAAGAAGGAACCAATCCCTTAGAAAAGGATTTACAAGACATAGACCAAACAAGTATAACTGAACCGTCTTCAGTATTTATGGAAATGAAACAAAAGATTTCAGATATGATGGAGAGTCACTACAAGGAATTTATACAGGCTCTGATTAGTATTGAAACAGGGATTGAAAACGAACAAGACCTTGAAGACTTATATACTTACTACATGAGAACAGATGCCGTTTCTCTTTTGTCTAGTGATTTAGAAACCAGTCCTCAAGAGGTTGAAATGGAGATAGAGTTGTAGGGGAATCATGTGATTCTCCTATTTTCGTATAGATGAAAGGAGCAAGTATGGAAGTAATGCAATTATTGGCTATGTTTCGTGGAACAATTCCAAAAGATAGAGAGAAAATGGACTTATTTCTTCGTTATCAAGCACAACATTTTGATGAGAAATGGCAGGACTTAGTAGAGAGTTTTTTGACTGAAGAGGGAAAGATAAAAGAGATACCTCATGTCTATTCTTTTCATCAAGATATTGTTTCTTTCCTAGAGGCCAGTTCTGAAAATAATGACCAAGATTTAGAAAGTTACACAAGAAATTTTGGACAAGCAGGTCTAAGTAAATTATCTCAATTAAGCAATTGGGAGAAAAACTTGGTTCTAGAAGTCGCAACCTATAACCTTTCCACTCGATTTCACATTCAATCTGAAAAAGAAGAACTAGAACAACTAAGTGAGCTTGTATTTTATCAGAATCAGGATGTCAATTTAGTCAATGTCTATCGGGTTGCGAATAATCTATCTGATCGCATTAGTAGAGATATAGAGAAGTTTCTTCTAATGGTTGATTCCAAAGAACTAAAAAAAGAGGTTCTTGAGATTCATTTTGAAGAAAAAGAGGGAGATGTTCTAGCCTATTTGGGTTCAGAATTGATGGCTACTTTAGATACCGTTACGGATCTTGTCCATCATGAAGAAAACTACACACAACTCCCACTGACACAAAAGCTGAAGATTATTACTCATTTTGATGAAGTGAAAGCTATAAGAGAAAAGTCTAATCAAGTAGAGGAATCTTTATCTCCTTCAAGTGATATTGAACAGGAAACGGAAGAAACGAACTCTTTTTCTAATGTCGATAAAATTGTAGAAGAAGCTTTGAGGGAATATCCAATTGGTTCACAAGTAAGTTATAAAGGACAAGTATTTCAGTTGGTTTCGATTGAAAATGCTCAGTTAAATGACTTGGTTCGCCTAGAACTATTCAGTGATTCCAACCAGTTATTTGAAGAGAATCCTATCTTATACTTGAACAGTTTGGAAGAGATTGAACAAGTGTTGTCTCATGTAGAACTTGAAAAAGAAGATTCAGAGATTGAGATTGATCCATCAAGTGAAAGTCAGGAAATAGATTTGTTTTCCTACCTGGAAGAAGATAATGAAAAGGAAAAGGACAAGGAAACAAAACCTTTAATTTCAGGTATAGAAGAGACGGATGTTACTGTTCAAGATTTTGTTTTTCCAGATGACTTAGAGGACTTTTATCCTAAGACAAATCGAGAAAAGATTGAAACGAATATCGCCGCAATTGAACTTGTTAAAAGATTAGAAAAAGAGGGACGACAAGCGAATCCAGAAGAACAAGAGCTACTCGCCAAGTATGTCGGCTGGGGCGGTCTTGCCAATGAATTTTTCGATGAACTCAATCCAAAGTACGAATCAGAACGTTTAACTCTTAGGAGCTTAGTAAGTAAATCAGAATACTCCACCATGAAACAAAGTTCTCTTACAGCCTATTATACAGACCCAATGATTATTCGCCAGATTTGGCAAAAATTACTGGATGATGGTTTTGAAGGAGGAAGGATACTAGATCCTTCTATGGGGACTGGGAACTTCTTTGCGGCGATGCCTAGAAGTATACGAGAGAAGTCAGAACTCTATGGGGTTGAATTAGACAGTGTGACAGGCGCAATCGCAGAACAACTCCACCCCAATACCCATATTGAAGTGCGAGGATTTGAAGAAGTTCCCTATCAAAATAATAGTTTTGATTTAGTCTTAACGAATGTTCCTTTTGGAAATTTTCGCATTGCCGATAAAAACTATGATAAACCTTATATGATTCATGACTACTTTGTCAAACACTCACTTGATTTAGTAAGAGACGGGGGACAAGTTTCGATTATCTCATCTATCGGGACAATGGATAAGCGGACAGATAATGTCTTACAAGAGATTAAAACCAACACTCATTTTTTAGGGGGAGTTCGTTTGCCGGATACGGCTTTTAAAAAGATTGCAGGTACTCGAGTGACCACAGATCTCCTATTCTTTCAAAAGGATCAAGCAAAGAATCTTAATGAGGAGGAACTTGTCTTTAGTGGCTCTATTCCCTTTGAGGAGGATAAGCGTGTCTGGATCAATCCTTATTTTGATGGGAAATACAATACACAAGTTTTGGGTGAATATGAGGTACGTAATTTTAATGGAGGAACCCTCAATGTTAAGGGGGAATCAGAAACATTAGCTACTGAAATAATGAAAGCATTAGAGAATGTAGAAGCACCTAAACAAATTGACAATTCTTTGAAAGCACCTGTTTTTATCCAAGAAGAAGTGGATAATTCTATCCCAAGTCATATACGTGAGAACTTAGCTCTATATTCTTTTGGATATGAGGGAAATCAAATTTATTATCGAGATACGCATGGCATTCGGAAAAGTTCAAAAGTAGACGAGATTAGTTATTATGTAGATGAGAAGGGAGATTTTAAAGCTTGGGACAGTTCCTTGTCTGAACATAAAATAGATCGATTCGTGCAACTTCATTTGACAGATGAGGAAGCACTAGATGTATACAAGTCAGAAGAAGCGAGTAAAAGAGGGAAATATAAGGGCTTGTTCAAAAAAACGGTCTTTTATGAAAACCCCTTATCGGATAAGGATATTAGTCGCATTAAGGGTATGGTTGATTTGAGAGAGACATATCAAGCCTTAATTGAAATCCAACGCCATCCAGATTATAGTCGGACAGATTTTCAGGTATTACTTAGTAAACTCAATCGTGACTATGATCGGTTTGTAAGCCAATTTGGATACTTGAATGTCTCAGTCAATCGGAACTTATTTGATAGTGACGATAAGTATTCTTTACTAGCAAGTTTAGAAGATGAATACATTGATTCTAAAGATCAGAAAGTAAAATATAAAAAATCTTTAGCCTTTGAGAAAGCATTGGTTAGGCCGGAGAGAGTGATTACAAGAGTTTCAACGGCTTTAGATGCCCTAAACTCCAGTTTATCAGATGGTAGAGGGGTTGATATAGACTATATGGTATCAATTTACCCTGAACATAGCCAAGCAGCTATTTTAGATGAGTTGGGTGACCAGATCTTAATGGATCCAGAAAGCTATTTAAGAGGGGAAAGAAAATATCTTTCTAAGAACCAGTTTTTGTCAGGAGATATTCTCAACAAGATAGAAGTAGTTCAACTATTAGTAGAGGAAAACAATCAAGAATGTGACTGGTCTCATGCTTTAGATTTGTTAGAATCTGTTCGCCCTCCAAGGATTCATCTGGCAGATATTGAGTTTAAAATAGGGTCACGTTGGATTCCTCAATCCGTTTATGGTAAATTTGCCTTTGAATGTTTTACCAACCGTGAATTTGAATTGTCTTCGCCTGATGTTGAACAAGTCATTGAAGTGAATCCTGTCGATGGGCAGGTTCATTTAAGGACATCATTTGCTTATCGCTATCCAAGTGCCAAAGATAGTAGTCTTGGAGTCAGTGGCTCACGTTATGATACAGGAAGAAAGATTTTTGAGAATTTACTTAATTCGAACCAACCGACTATTACTATGACTGTTACGGAAGGGGAAAAGAAAAAGACCATCACAGATTTGGAAAAAACCTCTGTTCTAAGAGCAAAAGAGCAGCATTTACAAGAGCTCTTTCAAGAATTTGTCTCACGGTATCCAGAAGTCCAACAAGTCATTGAAGAAAGTTACAATCGTCTTTATAATCGAACGGTTAGTCGAGAGTATGATGGTAGGCATCTAGTCATTGATGGCTTGGCACAAAACATCAGTCTTCGCCCTCATCAAGAGAATGCCATTCAAAGAATCGTAGAAGAAAAAAGAGCTTTATTAGCTCATGAGGTAGGTTCAGGAAAGACCTTGACCATGCTTGGTGCTGGGTTTAAATTAAAAGAGTTGGGGATGGTTCATAAGCCCTTGTATGTGGTGCCCTCTAGTTTGTCTGCTCAATTTGGCCAAGAAATCATGAAATTTTTCCCTACTAAAAAAGTCTTTGTGACCACTAAGAAAGATTTTGTGAAGGCGAGAAGAAAACAATTTGTGTCACGTATTATTACAGGAGATTACGATGCCATTGTCATTGGGGATTCTCAATTTGAAAAAATCCCTGTCAGTAAAGAAAGACAGATGAATTATATCGAGGATAAACTCAATGAACTACGAGAGATTAAAACACATTCTGAAAATAAGTATACCGTTAAAGAAGCAGAACAATCAATAAGTGGTCTAGAGAAACAATTGGAAGAACTCCAACGTTTCAATCGTGATAGTTTTATTGATTTTGAGAACTTAGGAATTGATTTTCTCTTTGTGGATGAAGCACATCACTTTAAAAATATTCGTCCAATTACTGGACTTGGAAATGTAGCAGGGATTACCAATACAACCTCTAAGAAGAACGTGGATATGGAAATGAAGGTTCGACAGATTCAGGAAGAACATGATTTTAAAAATATTGTCTTTGCGACAGGAACACCTGTTTCCAATTCTATTAGTGAGTTGTATACTATGATGAACTACATTCAACCGGATATCTTAAAACGCTATCAAGTTGATTATTTTGACTCTTGGGTAGGTGCTTTTGGAGAAATTCAAAACTCTATGGAATTAGCTCCTACAGGGGATAAGTACCAACCTAAGAAACGATTTAAAAAGTTTGTCAATCTACCTGAGTTGATGAAAATCTATAAAGAAACAGCCGACATTCAAACACAAGATATGTTGGATTTACCTGTTCCAGAAGCTCGTATTATACCTATTGAGAGTGAGTTAACTGAAAACCAGAAACTCTATTTAGAAGAATTAGTTATGAGGTCAGATGCGGTTAAATGTGGAACAGTTGATCCAAGCCAGGATAACATGTTAAAGATAACAGGTGAGGCACGGAAACTAGCTATTGATATGCGTTTATTAGACTCTAGTTATAGTCTAGCAGACAATCATAAACTGCTTCAGGTAGTGGATAATGTTGAAAGAATTTATCGTGAAGGAATGGAAAATAAGGCTACTCAGATGATTTTTTCAGATATTGGAACACCTAAGAAAAAGGACAATGGCTTTGATGTTTATTCTGAGATTAAGGCTTTATTAGTTGATAGAGGAGTCCCTAGTAAGGAAATTGCCTTTGTACATGATGCCAATAGTGATGAAAAGAAGAATAGTTTGTCTCGAAAGGTCAATGCAGGAGAGGTGCGGATCTTACTTGCCTCAACTGAAAAAGGAGGAACAGGTTTAAATGTTCAGAGCAAGATGAAAGCAGTTCATCACCTGGATGTACCGTGGAGACCAAGTGACATTCAGCAACGCAATGGACGGATTATCCGACAGGGAAATGAAAACAAGGAAGTGGATATTTACCACTACATTACCAAAGGTTCATTTGATAATTATCTATGGGCAACTCAGGAGAACAAACTTCGTTATATTAAGCAGATTATGACTTCTAAGGAGCCGATTCGTGCTGCGGAAGACATTGATGAACAGACCATGACAGCTTCTGATTTTAAAGCACTAGCAACAGGTAATCCATATCTCAAATATAAGATGGAACTAGAGAATGATCTAACTCTATTAGAAAATCAAAGACGCGCCTTTCAACGCAGCAAGGATCACTATCGTCATACAATCTCTTACTGTGAAGAAAATATTCCCATTCTTGAGAAACGATTAAGCAAGTATGAAGGCGACATTCAACAGTCTGAAATGTCGAAAGACCAATCATTTTCTATGACAGTAGGTAAGCAAGCTTTTGAGCAACGAGCTGAAGCAGGTGAATCCCTACACCGTCTTATCCGTCATAATCAATCTGACAGCAAAGAATTTCGTACCCTAGCAAGTTATCGAGGATTTGACATTAAAATGCTTAGTCTTCCAACAAATCAACCTCTTCCTGAAACCTTCTCTGTTAAGATTGTAGGAGAAAATCAATATTCTGTCAGTTTAGATTTGTACTCTCCTTTGGGGACAATTCAAAGGCTTCAGCATACGATTGATCACATTAAAGAGGACCAAGTGAAAACTCAGAACTTATTGGATGAATTAAAGGATAAATGGAATACTGCTAAGGTAGAAATTGAGAAAAACTTTCCAAAGGAAGAGGATTATCAAACTAAAAAGGCCGAATACGATGTACTCGCGCCATTGATTGAAACGGAAACGGATTTAGATATTATTGATCAGGCCTTAAGACAATTCCATGAAAAAGGAAAAGAAAAGCAAGAACAACTTTCTTTTGAATTGGAGTAAAAAATAGATACAAATAGCGGACAAGAAAAGGAAAGCGCGGTAGAATAAAGATAGAAAGAAAAGAGGTAACAATTATGATGGAAGATACCTATTATCAATTAGAAGAGGCTTTGGTACAGGGATTTCAAACACCTGAAGAATACCATGCCTACAAGGAACTAAAGGAACATTTTGAGGAAGTGACGGGGGATTACAGTTTTTCTAAACGAGAGCTCACTAGTCAATTGGAAATCGCTCTTCAGAATCATCGAGGTGTGGACTTTGAAGAACATGAGAAAGAGGAGTATTTGGACTTAGTTCAAAAGCTAGAGGTATTTGATTCCTCTCTTGCCACCCATTATTGTCAATTGATTGACTAGAAAGGAGAAAGTCATGAATGATTTACTCCTTGTCCCAGTAATTTTTTTATCAGTAGGAGGAATTCTCATTCTTTTATGGAGACTCTTTCTTATTGCCAGTGGACTTTTCCTTATTGGTTTTGTCAGTTTTCTTATTTTCGTGGAGGGATATGGAATTTATCTGTTCTTTACAGAGACTGAACTTTACACGGAAGATTTGGCACAGAATGGATTATTTAGTTTTACGATTTTCTTTATCATCTTTAATTTAGTTTTACTTGTATTAGTAAGTTTGGCGGGATACAAATGGAAGAGGGGATATTAACAAAAGTGGAGAAAACTATATTAGTTCCTCTCCACTTTTACGTTTCTAGCTAATTGGTAATTATAACTTATTACGATTGAAGTCACCTATCCTTATCTTTTAAAAAATGATCAATCTTAGCCATCATGAGCTTGTGCTCGTATATTTTACAGATATCACGAGCCTGTAAATAATAGTCAAGAATTTCATCGTGCTTTAAAAAATCTTTTCCGGCATTTGCAACGATAGTTAAAAGAGGCGCCAGCTGTGAACCGCACCCCAAAAGTTAGACAGAAAAAAT